>NZ_BAAHBN010000003.1:0-196220 GCF_054776655.1 Mariniluteicoccus flavus
CCCAGCGCGCCGGCGGCGTCGAGCGCGCCCACCCCGCGTCCCGACACCGCCCCGCGTCCCGGCGCGACACCGCGTCCCGACACGACCGACCGTGCCCCCGGCGCGGGTGGATCGGCGCCTCGACCGGGCGCTCCCGCCCCGCGTCCGGCGTCGCGTCCCGGCTCGACCGGCGGCCTTCCCGGCGCCGCGCCGCGCCCGCCGCGTCCCGCGGGGGGTGCTCCGCGCCCCGGCAACAACCCGGTCTCGTCGTCGCAGGGCATGGGCACCCAGGCCCGTCGTCCGCGTCCCGAGGGCGGCGACGCCCGTCCCGGTGCCCCGCGTCCCGGTGGTCCGCGTCCGGCCGGTGCCGGTGCGGGTGACCGCGCCGGTGGTCCGCGCCCCGGCGCCCTGTCCGGCATGCCTCGCCCCAACCCGGCGATGATGCCGAAGCAGTCCTCGACCCAGATCGGTGCGCCCGCGGGCCGCGGTCGTCCTGGCGGCGGCCCCGGTGGCGCCGGTGGGCGCGGCCGTCCCGGCGGCGGTGGCGGCCCCGGCCGTCCCGGCATGGGCGGCGGCCCCATGGGCGGTCCGCCCAGCGGTGGCGGCGGTCGCGGTCGTGGTGGCCGCGGCGGTTCCGGCACGCAGGGCGCGTTCGGTCGCGCCGGTGGCCAGCCGCGTCGAGGTCGCAAGTCGAAGAAGCAGCGTCGTCAAGAGTTCGACCAGATGGAGGCTCCCGCACCCGGTGGCGTGCGCGTACGCAAGGGCGACGGTGCGACCGTCCGCGTGCGTCGTGGCGCGTCGATCACCGACTTCGCCGAGAAGATCGGCGCCGACGCCGCTTCGCTGGTGCAGGTGCTGTTCGCCCTCGGTGAGATGGTGACGGCGAACCAGTCGATCAACGACGACACCCTGCAGCTGCTCGGCGCGGAGCTCGACTACAACATCGAGGTCGTCTCGCCCGAGGACGAGGACCGCGAGCTGCTCGAGCGCTTCGACCTCGAGTTCGGCGAGAACGACGGCGGCGAGGACGACCTCGCGCCGCGCCCGCCGGTGGTCACGGTCATGGGTCACGTCGACCACGGCAAGACGAAGCTGCTCGACAAGCTGCGTTCGGCCAACGTCGTCGCGAAGGAGGCCGGTGGCATCACCCAGTCCATCGGCGCCTACCAGGTCGAGACCGAGGTCGACGACAAGGAGCGTCGCATCACGTTCATCGACACCCCGGGCCACGAGGCGTTCACCGCCATGCGTGCCCGTGGTGCGAAGTCGACCGACATCGCCGTCCTGGTGGTCGCGGCCGACGACGGCGTGATGCCCCAGACGATCGAGGCGCTCAACCACGCCGTCGCGGCCGACGTGCCCGTCGTGGTCGCGGTCAACAAGGTCGACAAGGAGGCCGCCGATCCGTCGAAGGTCCGCGGCCAGCTGACCGAATACGGCCTCGTGGCCGAGGAGTACGGCGGCGACACCATGTTCGTCGACGTCTCGGCCATCACGGGCCAGGGCCTCGACCAGCTGCTGGAGGCCATCGTGCTGACGGCCGACGCGGCCCTCGACCTGCGCGCCAACCCCGAGATGGACGCCCAGGGCGTCGCCATCGAGGCCCACCTCGACAAGGGCCGCGGCCCCGTCGCGACGGTCCTCGTCCAGCGCGGCACCCTGAAGGTCGGCGACTCGATCGTCGCCGGCCCGGCCCACGGCCGCGTACGCGCCCTGGTCAACGACCTCGGCGAGAACGTGGACGAGGCGCCGCCGTCGATGCCGGTCCAGGTGCTCGGCCTGACGTCGGTGCCCGGCGCCGGTGACTCGGTGCTCGTGGTGTCCGACGACCGCACGGCCCGTCAGATCGCCGACCAGCGCGAGTCCCGCAAGCGGGCCGCGATGCAGGCGATCGGCGCCCGCCGCAAGACGCTCGACCAGCTGTTCGAGCAGCTCGAGAAGGGCGAGACGCAGGAACTGCTGCTCATCCTCAAGGGCGACGGTGCGGGTTCGGTCGAGGCCCTGGAGGAGTCGCTGTCGAAGATCGATGTCGGCGACGAGGTGTCGCTGCGCGTCATCGACCGCGGTGTCGGTGCGATCACCGAGACCAACGTCTCGCTGGCCGCCGCCTCCGGCGCGGTCATCATCGGCTACAACGTCCGCCCGCAGGGCAAGGCGACCGAGCTGGCCGACCGCGAGAACGTCGACATCCGCTACTACTCGGTCATTTACCAGGCGATCGACGAGATCGAGGCGGCCCTCAAGGGCATGCTCAAGCCGATCTACGAGGAGGTCCAGCTGGGCCATGCGGAGATCCGCGAGATCTTCCGTTCCTCGAAGTTCGGCACGATCGCGGGCTGCATGGTGTCCGACGGCCTCATCCGCCGCAACGCCAAGGCGCGTCTGCTGCGTGACGGCGTCGTCATCGCCGACACCGACATCCGCTCGCTGCGCCGCGAGAAGGATGACGCGACCGAGGTCCGCGAGGGCTATGAGTGCGGTCTGACGTTGGGCAACTACACCGACATCCACGTCGGCGACGTCATCGAGACCTACGAGATGCGCGAGAAGGCCCGCAACTGACGTTGTGAGTCGTACGCGGCGCCCGGACCCCTGTGGGTCCGGGCGTCGCGCGTTTCCGCGTTCTCCGAGCGAAGTCGTCCACGTTCTCCGAGCGAAGCCGTCCACGTTCTCCGAGCGAGCGAAGCGAGTCGAGGAGTTGCCCCTCCCAATGTTCTAGTTACTCTATAACTATGCTCTGGAAGGTCGACGCCACGCTCCCGACGCCCCTGCACGCGCAGGTCGCCGCGTCGGTGCGCGGCGCCATCGCCGACGGGAGCGTGCGCACCGGCGAGCGCCTGCCCTCGGCCCGCGACGTGGCCGAGTCGCTCGACATGAACCTCCACACCGTCCTGCGGGCCTACCAGGCCCTGCGTGACGAGGGGCTCATCGAGCTGCGCCGCGGCCGGGGCGCCGTCGTCATCGCCGACGACCCGGGCCACGCCCGCCTCGCCGGGCTGGTCGGCGACCTGCTCGCCGAGGCCGGGCGCCTGGGCATGGCCCGTGCCGACGTCATCCGATTGATCGAGGAGAAGCCATGACCACCACCCCTGCTGCCACCTCCGCCGATGCCGCCCTCCGGCCCCAGCCGCGGCGCGCGTTCGTCATCTCGGCGGTCGTGGTCCTTGCCGCCGTCATCGGCGCCGTCGCCCTCGTCCAGGGTGCCCGCGACGAGCTGCCCGACCCGATCGCGACCCATTGGGGTGCCGACGGGCGCGCCGACGGCTTCATGGCGCTGACGCGTCATCTCGTGTTCGGGGGAGTCTTCACGCTGGTCATGACGGGCTTCCTCCTCGGGGTGGGCGCGGCCGTCCGCCAACTCCGGGCGATGGCGTCGGTCGCCGCCGGCCTGGGGGTGTTCCTCGCCGTGGTCCTGATCGGTTCGACGCTGACCCAGCGCGGGCTGGCCGACGCCCGCGACGCCCGCGACCAGGGAAGCCTGCTGATCGGCGCCGCGGCCGGGGCGGTCGTCGGCGTCCTCGTGTGGCTGGCCGTGCGTACGCATGTCGTCCCCGCGGCCGCCCGGCCGGCCGCGCTGCCACCGGATGCCGCGGTCCTGGGCGTCGGCGACGCCGCGCGGGTCGCCTGGACCGGGCGTACGCGGGTGGGGCGGTGGGCCGTCGTGGTGATGGCGGCCACCGCGGCGCTGCTGCTCGGTCTGGCCATCGTGTTCTCGGTCCTCGGCAACGGGCAGGCGGGAGCCTTCGTGCTCATCGTGCTCGTGGCGATCGCGCTGCTCGGGTCGTCGACGTGGTCGCGGGTCATCGTCGACCGCGGGGGCGTGACGGTGCGCGGCCCCGGCCGGCTGCGCTGGGTGCACGTGCCCCTGGCCACCATCGAGTCCGCCGGCGTCGGCACGGTCGACCCGCTGGGGGAGTTCGGGGGCTACGGCATCCGGGGTGGGCTCGACGGCTCGGCCGGCGTGGTGACCTCCGCCGGGCCGGCGCTCCGCGTCGACCGTGCGGGCGAGAAGCCGCTGTGGGTGACTGTCGACGACGCCGACGGCGCGGCCGCCGTGTTGAACACGTTGCTGCGGCGGCAGGGCGCGCCCGGCGGGAGGCAGGGCTTCCGCGCCTGATCTGGAAAGATGGGCGCATGAGCAACCCGCGCATCCTCAAGCTCGCCGATCAGATCAAGGTCATCACCGCCCAGATGCTCGAGCGACGGATCAAGGACCCGCGCCTCGGCTTCATCACCCTCACCGACGTCACGGTGACGGGCGACTCGCGGGAGGCGACGATCTTCTACACAGTCCTCGGCCAGGACTCCGACGTCGTCTCGACCCAGGCGGCGCTCGACTCGGCGAAGGGCCTGATCCGGTCGACCATCGGCAAGCAGCTCGGGCTGAAGTTCACGCCGATCCTGACGTTCCAGGCCGACGCGATGCCCGAGAACGCCCGCCACATCGAGGAGCTCCTGGCTGCCACGCGCGCCCACGACGCCGAACTCGCCCAGCGCGCGCGGGAGGCGAAGCCCGCGGGCGAGGCCGACCCGTATCGCCGCAAGGACGAGGACGACGTCGACCCCGAGGCCTGAGCGCGTGGCCCCCGGGTCCCCCGATGGTTCCGTCGGCTCCGGCATCGTCGTCGTCGACAAGCCCCAGGGCTGGACCTCCCACCAGGTCGTGGGGCGCTGCCGTCGCATCCTCGGCACGAAGAAGGTCGGCCACGCCGGCACCCTCGACCCGATGGCGACCGGCGTCCTGGTCATCGGCGTGAACCGCGCGACGCGCCTGCTGGGTCACCTGATGCTGACCGAGAAGGCGTACGACGCGACGATGCGGCTGGGCCAGTCGACGGTCACCGACGACGCCGAGGGCGACCTCGCCGAGTCACTGGGCGCCGGTGCGGTCACGCGCGACCGGGTCGAGGCCGCGGCCCGGGCGTACGCGGGGGAGATCCTGCAGGTGCCCACGGCCGTGTCCGCCATCAAGGTCAACGGCGAGCGGGCGTACGCGCGGGTGCGCGCCGGCGAGGAGGTCGCGCTGAAGGCGCGGCCCGTCACCGTCCACGAGCTGACGGTGCTCGACGTGCGCGAGGCCGAGGCCGACGGCGGCGTACGCGTGCTGGACTGCGACGTGCGGGTGCGGTGCTCGTCCGGCACCTACATCCGCGCGCTGGCCCGCGACATCGGCCGCGACCTCGGCACGGGTGGTCACCTGACCGCGCTGCGGCGTACGGCGGTGGGACCGTTCGCGCTCGACCGCGCGGCGGTCGTCGACCAGGAGACCGAGGCCGTACGCCTGGTCGACATCGACGAGGTGGCGGCCGAGTGCTTCCCGACGTACGCGGTGGACGACCGCCAGGCGAAGGCCATCTCGTACGGCCAGCGGCTCGACGTCGCGCTGGCGGGGCTCACGGCGATGATGCACGAGGGCCGGTTCCTCGCGCTCTATGTGCCGGAACGCGAAGACGGCCCCGGCGCGAAGGCCGAGGCCGTCTTCAGCTGACGGTCACGCGTGCGGACTACCAGGTGCCGCGGTCGGAGCGGAACCAGATGGTGCCGCGCTGGAACCTCTGGGAGCACTGGGTGACCGACCCGCTGGTGGTGCAGCGTTCCGACTCCAGGGGATAGCCGTAGCGCCCCGCCTCCCAGCCGTTGCGACCCCAGTGGTCGCGGATGGCGCCCTTGACGCCCTGGACCTCGGTGGCCGGCGACCAGTACGCGCTGGTGCTCCCGAAGTCCTGCCAGCAGCCGCCCTGGACCAGGCCGCAGAACTCGCCCGAGCGAGGGGGCAGGTGGGTCCGGTTGTAGGAGCCCTGGTCCTGCCACCACTGGCGGATCGCGCCGCGCAGCGGCCACGCGCCGCTCGACGGCGTCCAGAGGATCTCCCCGCCCTGGAACTGGCTGTCGCACGAGAGGAACCACCGCCCGTCGATGCCGAGGTTGATGCAGTTCTCGTCGCGCGTGGGATAGCCGAGCCAGCTGTTCTCCCAGCCCAGGGCGGCCCAGCGGTCGCGGATGGCCCCCTGGACGCGCACGGCGCCGGTGGCGGGGGTGAAATAGATGGAAACGTCGCCGAAGTGCTGGAAGCAGCCGCCGTCGCGGATGCCGCAGATCTCGTCGGTGGTGGGGGCGACGCGCAGGCCGGACAGCCACTTGGCGCGGACGGCTCCGCGGAGGAAGAACGTCTCTCGGCTGCTGCTGATCAGCGTCCCGCGCTCGAACTCCTGGGAGCAGTAGTCGCCGTCGCCGCAGTATTCATCGCCGATCGGATAGCCGAGGAACGAGTTCTCCCAGCCCAGCTGGCCCCACCGTTCGAGCATCTTTCCGCGCACCGCATGGGCCTGCGTCGCGGGCGACCAATAGATCATGCCGCCGGTGAAGCGCTGGAAGCATCCACCGTCGCGGATCCAGCACTGCTCATTCTCGGTGGGCGCGCCGATCGACCGGTGCACCCGGCTCAGGTCGGCCCGCTCCGCCTCGATCGCGCCCAGCGACACGGCGGCGCGACCCTGGACGGAGAAGAACGTGCCGCCTTCGAAGGCCTGCGAGCAGACGTCGTCGGTGCAGAAGTTCGGCCCGGCGGGATAGCCGAGCTGTCCGTTCTCGGCCCCACGCTGCGTCCAGAGGTCGATGTAGGCGTTCGGGACGAACTTGCCCGTGGCCCTGTGGGAATAGATGCGGCCGTTCTCGAACGACTGCACGCAGCCGTCATCGCGCAGCCCGCACTTCTCGAGGGAGAGCATGACGCCCGTCGGCCGCGGGCCGAGGGAATATCCGGTGCTGGCCACCGGCGAGGGCGTCCCCGTCAGCGGGATGTCGAGACCGAAGGAGGCTTGGGTCGAGCCGCTCCCTGCCCGCATCACGACGATTGTGGACGAGGCGCCCATGTCCGGCATGCGTACGGGCACGCGGACGCGACCCGAGGTGTCGGTGGTCGAGGCCGGGGGCCACCCCGTCACCACGGTCCACCAGGCGGCTTCGTCCCGGGTGTCGAACGTGACGGGAATCCCTGCCTCCGGGGCGCCCGATGCGTCCAGCACGGTGCAGTCCACAAAGACCGCAGCCCGGGGCGTGGTCGTGATCGGCGCACAGCTGATCGTGCGTGTCGGCGCGGTGGGCGTCGCCCGGGGCAGGGCGGTACGCGTGGGCGTGGCCACCCCAGATGGCGTCGGCGCCGCCTCGGCCGGCGAACCCAGCAGGGGAAGGGACAGGGCACCCGCCACGAGCGGGACGAGGAGGCGGCGCAGGGCCATGGTTGATCCTTAAGTCAGCAGTGACGGGATGATTCAACACCCAAAACACGAAGAAGTGTGGTCATGTGACCTGATCGTCACATTTGCCCACTAGGTTGACGGCGTGACTCAGTGAGGAGCACAAAAGTGACGTTGCATCCGTTGGACCTCGTGGTCATCGGGATCTACTTCCTGGCCATGATCGGCATCGGCTTCTGGTCGATGCGCATGGCCAAGACCCGCGAGGACTACCTCGTCGCCGGTCGCCGCCTGAAGTTCCCCCTCTTCTTCGCCTGCATGGCCGCGATGGCCGTGGGCGGAGCCGTCACGGTCGGCGGCACGGGCAAGGGCTACAAGGACGGCATCGCCGGCCTCTGGGTCGGCGGCTCGCTCGGCATGGGCCTGATCGTGCTCGGCATGCTCGTCAGCTCGAAGCTCAACCGCCTGCGCGCCCTGTCGATCAACGAGGTCATCGAGCGCAACTACGGCGCGGCCGCCCGTGTGTTCGGCGCCGTGCTGACGATCATCTACACCGTCGCGCTGTCGGTCGTGCAGGTCGTCGCGATGGGCTCGATCCTCGCCGGCATCCTCGGCATCGACACCCGCATGGCCAGGGTGTACGCCGGCCTGGTGGTCGTCTTCTACACGTTCCTCGGCGGCATGTGGTCGGTCACGATGACCGACATCGTGCAGTTCGTCATCAAGACGCTCGGGCCGCGCGCAACGAGCGCATCGCGAAGTCCGGCACGCTCGCGGCCGGCGTCTATTCCATCCTCTATTCGCTCGCCGCGGTCCTGCTCGGCATGGCCGTCCTCGCCGCCGGCATCAAGGTCGCCAAGCCCGGCCTGGTGTTCGAGACCGGGGTGGTCAGCTTCCTGCCCGTCGGCATCGCCGGCCTCCTGCTCGCCGCCGCCATGGCCGCGGCGATGTCGGTCGCGTCCGGCACGATCCTGGCGGCGTCGACCGTCGTCTACAACGACCTCTACCTGCGCTTCGTCCGCGGCCAGAAGCACGCCGAGGTCGAAGAGGCCCCGATGAGCGCCGAGGGCCACGTCGGCACCGCCAGGGACGTCTGGGTGAACCGCATCATCGCGCTCGCCCTCGGTGCGGTCATCATCATCCTCTCGGTCATCATCGAGGACATCTTCAAGGCCCTCGACCTGTCCTACGGCTTCCTGTCGGGCTGCGTGTTCATCCCGGTGTTCGCCGCGTTCATCCTCAAGAAGGTCAGCCCGCGCGCCGGCCTGGTCAGCCTCGCCCTGAGCTTCGTGGGCGTGGCCGGCACCATGATCTACGGCGAGTCCACCAAGCAGGCCGACTTCGCCATCGGCGGCACCTATCCGATCATGGTCGGCATGGCCATCGGCCTGGTGTCCTACGTGATCGTCCACGTCACCGACCGCACCAAGGTCACCCCCAACGTCGACCCGGGGTCGACGACCTCGAGGAGCTGCCCGCATGACGGCCGACCCCACGAACACCGGCGTACGCGACCCCGAGCGCCTCGTCTCGTCGCGCTATCGAGGCGCGGCGTCGACGCCGATGAGCTCGGCGGTCGACCTCGCGTCGCGCTTCGACGACGTGATCTCGTTCTCGCTGGGTGACCCCGACCTGACGACGGACGCCGCGGTGATCGACGCCGCGGCGGCCGACGCCAGGGCCGGGCACACCCACTACACCGACACCTACGGCGACCCGGAGCTGCGGCGCGAGCTGCTCGCGTTCTATGCCGACGAGTACGCCCACCCCCGCCCGCTGAGCGACCTGCTCGTCACCACCAGCGCGTGCCACGGCATGTGGCTGGCGCTCGAGTCGATCCTCGACGACGGCGACGAGGTGATCATCCACGAGCCCTATTTCACGCCCTATCCCCACCAGATCCGGCTGGCCCGCGGCGTGCCGGTCAGCCTGCCGACCCACGAGGCGGAGGGCTGGCGGGTCTCCCCGGAGCGACTCGAGGCCCTGATCACCCCGCGTACGCGGGCGCTCATCCTCAACTCGCCGACGAACCCGACCGGGGCCTGCTTCACCCGCGAGACGTTGGAGGCGATCGCCGGGATCGCGCAGGGCACGACCTCATCGTGATCGCCGACGACATCTATCCGCTGTTCTCCTACGACGAGCCCCACACGCCGATCGTGACGCTGCCCGGCATGGCGGAGCGCACGAACGTCCTGGGCTCGTTCAGCAAGGACTACGTGATGACCGGCTGGCGCATCGGCTATGCGATCGCGCCCGCCACCGTGATCCGCACCATGAAGGACGTCAACGAGAACGCCGTCTTCACCGCGCCCGCCATCTCCCAGCGCGCGGCCCTGCACGCACTGCGGCGGCGCCACGAGATCCAGCCGCCGATCAAGGAGCTGTACGCCGAGCGCATGGCGTACGCGTACTCCCGGGTCGAGGCGATGCCGAACATGTCGGCGCTGCGGCCGCGCGGGTCGATCTACCTCTGGGTCAACGTGGCGGCGACCGGGCTGACCTGCGCCGAGGCGGCCGAGCGCATCTTCGCCGAGTCCCACGTGCTGACGATCCCCGGCACGGCGTTCGGCGACTCGTGCGAGGGCTACCTGCGGTTAGCGATGACCGTGTCGGTGGAGCGGGCGGCCGAGGCCTTCGACCGGATCGGGCGGATGAGCCTGTTCAGCTGAACAGGACGACGTCGACACCTGCATGACGCGCGAGACCCGCGGTGCCCAAGGGCGCCGCGGGTCTCGTCGTTGTCATCTCGGGCGTGGGTCAGTAGACCCCGCGCGCCGAGTTGTAGGTGATCACGCCGCCCTGGTAGCGCTGGGTGCACTGCCAGTCGGGCCCGACGGGTCCGCACTGCTCGGGGCCGACGGGGTAGGCGTACCTGCTTCGTTCCCAGCCCTGGCGCGCCCAGAAGTCCCGGATCGCGCCCTTGACCTCCCAGACGCCCGAGGCGGGCGACCAATAGATCGAGTGGCGCTGGAAGTGGTTGAAGCAGCCGCCGTCGCGCAGACCGCAGGTCTCGTCGGTCGTCGGATAGCCCAGCTCCGAGTTCTCCCAGCCCAGCGCGGCCCAGCGGTCGCGGATCGCGCCGCGGATGGCGTGCGCGCCCGACGACATCGACCAATAGATCGAGCCTCCCTGGAAGTGGTTGTAGCAGCCGCCGTCACGGATGCCGCAGATCTCGTCGGTGGTCGGATAGCCGAGGTACGACAGCTCCCAGCCCAGGTCGCGGAACCTGTCCTGGATCGCGCCGCGCACCCAGTGGGCGCCCGTCGCCGGCGACCAATAGATCGTGCCGCCCTGGAAGTGCTGGCCGCAGCCGCCGTCCTTCAGGCCACAGAACTCGTCGGTCGTCGGATAGCCCAGGAAGCCGTTCTCCCAGCCCTGCGAAGCCCACTTGTTCCAGGTCTCGCCGCGGACCCAGTGGGCGCCCGTGGCGGGGGACCAATAGATCGTGCCGCCGGCGAAGGTCTGGAAGCAGCCGCCATCGCGCAGGAAGCAGTTCTCGCCCGACTTCGGCTGGCCGAGGATCGCCTGGTCGGCGGCCCACTTGGCGCCGATCGCGCCGTGGACGGCGGTCTGCACGTTCGTGTCCACCGGCGCCCACACACCGAGGTGGCCGCGGACGTCGGCGTCGTGGCGCCCGGTCACGTGGAGGTCGAGGTTGCCCTGGCCGTCGGTGATGACCGTGCCGGCGTTCTTGCCGGTGACATCGCGGTACGCCTGGTTGGCGTGGCGGGCGCCCATCGGCACCTTGATCCACGTGTCCACGCCCGGGTCGTCCGACACGACGGTCGCGATGCCCTTGGCGCGGTCATAGCTGTCGCGGACGCTGGCGACCAGGTCCTGGCCCACCGCGGCGCGGTTTGTCGCGAACTGGTGGACCTGCTGGGGGCCGTCGACATAGCGGGCGCGCGCCTTCAGCAGCGCGTCGATCTCGTCGAAATAGGGCGTCTTGGTCGACATGTACGCGGCGTCGGTGCGATAGAGGTCGCCGTACCAGACCGTGGGGACGGTCTTGGCGTTGGTGAGCAGCATCGCGTACCGGGCCGGGACGTTCCAGTCGGTCACGCGCTTGTCCTTGGCGGACAGGTCGGCGAACCACGCGTCCAGCGCGGCCTTCTCGCCGGCCTTGGTGTATTCGTCGGCGAACGAGCGGGCGTTCGCGAGGGAGCCGTACTGGGCGCCCGGCTGGATGCCGAGGCGGCGCAACATCTCCCAGTTCACCTGGATCGTCTGCTTGTCGTGGTTGGCGACATAGCTCCAGTTGGGACGCGAGGCGCCGTCGGGGTTGGCGATGCGCGAGCCCGCGGCCGAGATGTCGTACGCGTCGGCCAGCCGGCGACCCGAGTTGGGCATCATGGCCTCGTTGGCGACGTCGCGCTGCGGCGCGTCCATGATCAACTGGGTGTTGTTGTTGGCGTCGATCACCGGCGCGATCTCGTTGGTGTTGTACGACTCGAGGTAGCTCGTGTATTTCGACCGGTCGCCCCCGAACTTCTCGCTGACGACCTGCGACTCGGCCGCCAGCACCTTCGGGTTGACGTGCGACGCCGCGTCGACGCGGAAGCCGTCGAAGCCGTAGGTGTCGAGCAGGAACTTCATCCAGTTCTTCTGCTCGGCGACGACGTCCTCGCGGGAGTTGTCGATGTCGTTGCCGACGAGGAACTCGAAGTTCACGACGCTGCCCATGGTGTCGTGGCCCTGGAACTTCACCTGGTCGTCCCACTCGATGCCCTCGGGCGCGTTGCCATACCAGCGGTCCTCGGACCGGCCGCCGTACGCCGGGGTCGCCGCGATGTATTTGTCCTTGCAGTCCCACACGCTCATCGTCGCGCTCGAGCCGGTCTTGACGGCCTCGCGGTCGGCGAAACCGCACGTCGCGACGGCGTGGTCGAGGAACGCGGGGTAGTTGATCAGGTAGGGGCGCCAGTTGCCGGGCGTCGCCTCGTACGCATCGCGCGCCGACAGGTAGCCGTCGACGTGGTTGAACCCGCGGCTGGTGCTGAACGGCGTGCCGTTCCACGCCCAGTCCGGCAGGTTGAGGTTGTCGCCGACGACCTTGAAGGGCTTGCCGGACGGGTCGCGGAGCAGGTCGCCGCGGCCGATGTTCTGGGTCGAGGTGCCGTTGAAGTGGTTCTTGTTCCACTCCTTGATCTGGCCATACTTCTGCTGCCCCGGGCCGCCGCCCTTGGTGTACATGAGCATGAGCTCGTCGACCCAGGTCGTCGTGTGCTTGTCGGTGAAATCGTCGACGAACCGCGTACGCCCGTCCCGGTCGACGCGGCTGGAGACCACGGCCTCGCGCCCGTTCAGGCCGATCATCTGGTTGGGGACGAGGTCCATCTGGACGCGGGATCCCTGCCCGTGCAGTTTGGCGATGAGCGCCTTGAGCTCCTCGGCCGTGCCGTACTTCGTGGCCTTCTCGCCGCCGAATCCCTGGTCGAACTCGCCCAGGTCGTAGCGGTCCTTGATCGCGTAGCCCTCCATGTAGCGCGACATGTCGAACGCGCGGTACGCGGGCGGCATCCACACGTCGGTCACGCCCCACTGCGCGAGCTGGCCGGAGTTCGCGCCGAGGGTCGCGTACATGTTCTTGTCATAGGGCTGGTAGACGCTGAACGACTGGAAGATCACGCGCTTGTCGTAGTCGTGGCCCCACTCGGCGCGCGGCGAGGCGGGGGTGGCGGCGCGGCTGGTCGCCGTGCGGGTCGTGGTGGCCGTGTCCTGCGGGCTCGGGGTGGCGGTGGCCGGAAGCGCCGAGCCGACGCACAACGTGCCGGCGGCCACCAGGGTGACGGCGAGGCGGGCGGGTTGTTTCAGGGATGTCCCATCATGTTGATGCTGGTCCGGTCATCCTCGGCCGGGATCGCCCCGGCGACGCCCGCGGCTCGGCGCCTGTGACGCTTTCGTTACGTTCGTGGGGCGGTGGGCCCCGCGAGCGGGACGGGTGTCCATGGACGAATTCGCATGTATGAGCGTGATTCACGTATGGATGGTCGGAACCGTACCGGCTTGTCTGGTCTCATGACTACGACACACACTCCACGCACCGTCCCTTCTATCGCGGTCCTCGGCGGCACCGGGCGCACCGGTGGCCGGGTCGCCGGCCGTCTCCGAGATCGTGGTATCGACGTCCACATCGGATCGCGTTCCGTCACCCCTGCATTCCACTGGGAGCACCCCGAGACCTGGGAGCCGGTGCTGAGCGGATGCACTGCCGCCTATGTGGCCTACACGCCGGAGATCACCCATCCCGGAGCTGTTGAAGCCGTCGCCGCACTTGCCGAGTCTGCGCGCCGATGTGGCCTGCGCCAACTGGTCCTGCTTTCCGGTCGTGGCGAAGAGCAGGCGGAACGTGCGGAGGAAGCTGTTCGAGCCGCCGGCGTCCCGACCGCAGTGATCCGCTCGGCGGTCTTCGCCCAGAACTTCAGTGAGCATTTCCTCCATGACCCCGTCCTTGCGGGCGTGATCGAGCTGCCTGCGGGGGATGTGGCCGAACCGTTCATCGACATCGACGACCTGGCCGATGTTGCCACCCACCTGTTGCTCGCCACCGAGCCCGCAGACGTGACGCTGGAACTGACCGGCCCGGAGCTGCTCACCTTCGCCGACGTCGCCGAGGAACTGTCGGTGGCGGTGGGTCGACCCGTGACCTACCGGGCCATCAGCGTCCACGAGTTCGTCGAAGGCTCGGTGGAGGCAGGAATGCCCCGCGAGGACGCAGAGGACCTGGGCGTCGTGTTCGCCCAGATCTTCGATGGTCGCAACGCATACGTCACCACGGCGGTGGAGCAGATCCTTGGTCGCCCGGCCGGTGATTTCGCGGCATACGTCCGACGTGCAGCCTCCTCCGGCGCGTGGGTATCGCCCGGCGAGCCGGTTCGCCCCTGAGAGACCGCTCCGGCGTCGCCCGCGGCTCGGCGCCTGTGTCCCTTTCGTCACGTTCGTGGTGCGGTGGGCGCCCCGCTACGATCGTGGCGGCGTACGGAAAGGACACCTGTGAATCCCCAGCCCACGCAGCCCTCCGGGGCGGCGACCGTGGTCGCGATCGGCAACTTCGATGGCGTGCACCGCGGCCATCACGCGGTGCTGGCGCGCGCGCGTGCGCTGGCGCCCGAGGCGCGCCTGGTGGTGGTGACGTTCTGGCCCCACCCGATGTCGGTGATCCGCCCGGGCCAGGCACCGAAGCTGTTGTGCTCGCTGGACGACCGCGTGGCCCTGCTGCGGCAGGCCGGGGCCGACGACGTGGTGGTGTGTCCGTTCACCACCGAGATGGCGGCCCTGTCGCCGGAGGAGTTCGTGGCCGCCCACATCGCGCCGCTGGCGCCCTCGCTCATCGTGGTGGGGACGAACTTCCGGTTCGGCCACCGCGCGTCGGGTGATGTCGCGACCCTGCGGCGGCTGGGGGAGTGGCGCGTCGAGGCGCTGGACCTGCTCGAGACCGACGCCCACACCACGAGCTCCACCGAGGTACGCCGGCTCCTGTCCGGCGGCGACGTCGCCGGCGCGGCCCACCACCTCGGGCGGCTGTTCAGCTTCCGCGGCACCGTCGTCGTGGGCCACCAGCGCGGCCGCGGGCTCGGCTTCCCGACAGCCAACCTGCCGGTGCCCGCGGGATTCGCGGCCCCGGCCGACGGAGTGTACGCGGGCTGGGTCACGCGCCTGGACGACGCGGCCGCCGCGCCGTGGCCGGCCGCGATCTCGGTCGGGACGAACCCGACGTTCGACGACGTCCCGGAGGTCGTGGTCGAGGCCCACGTGCTGGGCCGCGACGACCTGGAGCTCTATGGGGTGGCGATCGCGGTCGACTTCGTGGATCGGTTGCGGGGGAACGTGCGGTTCGAGGGCATCGAGCAGCTCGTCGCCCAGATCGGCGCGGACTGCGCCAAGGCGAAGGAACTGCTGGGGGCGCGTACGCCGGGGGAGTGAGGTTCGCCGAGAGGGCGCAGCCCGCGGACGTTCTCCGAGCGAGCGCACGACCTGACGTTCTCCGAGCGAGCGCACGACCTGACGTTCTCCGAGCGAGCGCACGACCTGACGTTCTCCGAGCGAGCGCCAGCGAGTCGAGGAGCTCAGCCCCACCCCGCCAGCCGCACCAGCGCCGCCGCGAGCGCCCCGACCAGCACCACGACCAGGTAGGGCGCCCGCAGCATCAGCGCGATCGCCCCCGCGACCAGCGCCGCCAGCCGTGCGTCGACGGCCAGCGTCGGACCCTCGGCGGCGAACGTGTTCATCATGACCAGCGCGGCCAGCAGCCCGATCGTCATCGTTCCCGCGACCCGCAGGATGCGCGGGTGCTGAAGGCGTTCGGCCGGCACGAGGTAGCCGACGCCCTTGGTCACGAAGGCGATCAGGCAGGCGAGCAGGATCCAGGTCCACATCACGCGCCTCCTCGACTCGCTGGCGCTCGCTCGGAGAACGTGTCGGGGTCCTCGTCCGCCGGTCCCCGCCCGAACCACCCGAACAGCGCCGCCACGGCGGCCGCGATGATGATCGGCACGCCCGCCGGCACCAGCGGGATCGTGATCGCCGTGACCAGCGCACACGTCACCGCGATCGCCCACGGCTCGCGGCCGCGCAACCGCGGCCACAGCAGCCCGAGGAAGGCCGCGACCGCGGCCCCGTCCAGGCCCCACTGCTTCGGGTCGCCCAGGCTCGCCCCCGCGTACGCGCCCACGAACGTGAACAGGTTCCACAGCACGAAGATCCCGACGCCCGCGGTGAAGAACCCGCGCCGCTGCTCCACCAGGCCGTCCTGACCCGCCGCCGTCGCCGTCGACTCGTCGATCGTCAGGTGGGGCATCGCCAAGCGGTGCCATCCGGCCGGGCGCAGCAGGGCGTTCATCTGCATGCCGTACACCGCGTTCCGGACGCCCAACAGACTCGCGGCACCGACGGCGGCGCCCGGCGTGCCGCCGGTGGCGATGACCCCGATGAACGCGAACTGCGAGCCCCCGGTGAACATGAGCAGGCTGAGCGCGCACGTCTGCAGCACCGACAGCCCGGCGGCGACCGACAGCGCCCCGAACGAGACCCCGTAGAGGCCGACGGCGAGGCTGATCGCCACCCCCGCGCGTACGCCGGGCGAGGCCCGCCGCCCGCCGGTCTCCGCGCCCCGTGTCACCTCGTCCGCCACCCGCGCATCGTAGGCGTCCCCGCGCGGGTGCGGGGGCCCGTCCCAAACGGGTAGCATCGGTTCCTATGGCCGTTGACTTCTCCACCGACATCGCCGACCTCGAGCGCGCCCTCGCGTCGATCGAGGCCGTCCTCGACCCCGACGCCAAGCGCCGGGAGATCGCCGACCTCGGCGAGCAGGTCGCCGCCCCCGACCTGTGGGACGACCAGGAGAACGCCCAGAAGATCACCTCGCGCCTGTCCCACCTCCAGGGCGAGGTCGAGCGCCTCGAGTCGCTCCGCGGTCGCCTCGACGACCTCGGCGTCCTCGTCGAGCTCGGTGAGGAGGAGGGCGACGCCGACTCGCTCGCCGAGGCCGAGAAGGAGCTGGGCTCGCTGCGCAGGGCCGTGGAGGCCCTCGAGGTCCGCACCCTGCTGTCGGGCGAATACGACGAGCGCGACGCCGTCGTCAACATCCGCGCCGAGGCCGGCGGCGTGGACGCGTCCGACTTCGCCGAGCGCCTCATGCGCATGTACCTGCGCTGGGCCGAGCGCCACGGCTATCCGACCGAGGTCTACGACACGTCCTACGCCGAGGAGGCCGGCATCAAGTCGGCCACGTTCAGCGTCAAGGCCCCCTTCGCCTACGGCACGCTCTCGGTCGAGTCCGGTACGCACCGCCTCGTCCGCATCTCCCCGTTCGACAACCAGGGCCGCCGCCAGACGTCGTTCGCCGGCGTCGAGGTCCTCCCCGTCGTGGAGGAGGCCGACCACATCGAGATCCCCGAGGGTGACCTCCGCATCGACGTGTTCCGCTCGTCGGGCCCCGGCGGCCAGTCGGTCAACACCACCGACTCCGCAGTCCGCATCACCCACCTCCCGACCGGCGTCGTCGTGTCCTGCCAGAACGAGAAGTCCCAGCTCCAGAACAAGGCCGCGGCCATGCGCGTCCTCCAGGCCCGCCTGCTCGAGCGCGCGCGCCAGGAGCGCGAGGCCGAGATGAACGCGCTCAAGAGCGATGGCGGCAACTCGTGGGGCTCGCAGATGCGCTCCTACGTCCTGCACCCCTACCAGATGGTCAAGGACCTGCGTACCGACCACGAGGTCGGCAACCCCGACGCCGTCTTCGACGGCGACATCGACGGGTTCATCGACTCCGGCATCCGCTGGCGCAAGCAGTCCGAGACCGCCGACGCCTGAGGCGCGCCACGCCGTGCGCGGCGGAAATGTCGACCCACGGCGTACGCGCGCGCCTAGACTCCCCGCAGGCCGTTCCCCTGCGCGTCCTCGTGATGGGGGCATGCCCCTTCCTTCCCCGGGGGCGTGATGTCGAACTCGGCCCTGGATGACCGTGATCCGTTTCGAGAATGTCTCCAAGACCTATGAGGGCCAGCGTCGTGCTGCCCTCAAGAACATCGACATCGAGATCGCCAAGGGCGAGTTCGTGTTCCTCGTCGGTGCGTCGGGGTCCGGCAAGTCGACGTTCATGCGCCTCATCCTGCGCGAATACCGTCCGTCCACCGGCCGCATCTGGGTGTCCGGCAAGGACCTCTCGCGCCTGCCGAACTGGAAGATCCCGGGCCTCCGGCGCCAGATCGGCACCGTGTTCCAGGACTTCCGCCTGCTGCCCGGCAAGACGGTCCACGAGAACGTCGCCTTCGCCCTGCAGGTGATCGGCAAGTCCAACGCCCACATCCGCACCGCCGTGCCCGAGACGCTCGAACTCGTCGGGCTCGGCAACAAGGGCGACCGCCTCCCGGAGGAACTGTCCGGTGGCGAGCAGCAGCGCGTCGCGATCGCCCGCGCCTTCGTCAACCGGCCCAAGATCCTGATCGCCGACGAGCCGACCGGCAACCTCGACCCCGCCACCAGCGTGGGGATCATGAAGCTCCTCGATCGGATCAACCGGGCCGACACCACCGTCGTCATGGCGACCCACGACTCCACGATCGTCGACCAGATGCGCAAACGCGTCATCGAGCTCGACGACGGCGAGATCGTGCGCGACCAGACCAAGGGCGTCTACGGGTATCAGCGATGACCACCCGACCCGCCCAGCACCGACGCCACACCGAGGATCACTGATGCGCCACACCCTGTCCGAGACCTGGTCCGGCCTCCGCCGGAACCTCACCATGACGATCGCGGTGATCGTGACGATGTGGGTCTCCCTGTCCCTGTTCGGGGCCGGCCTCATGGCGACCCAACAGGTCGACCTGATGAAGGGCCGCTGGTACGACAAGATCGAGATCTCGGTGTTCCTGTGCACCAAGGACACCCGGGGCGACTACTGCGACCCGGGCCAGGACGTCACCGAGCCCCAGAAGCAGGCCATCGAACAGACCCTGAAGACGAACCCCGAGGTCGCCCAGGTCTATTTCGAGACCAAGCAGCAGGCGTACGACGAGTTCCGCCGGGCGTACGAGGGGAGCCCGATCCAGGACTCCCTCACGGTCGACCAGATGCAGGAGTCGTTCCGGGTGAAGTTGAAGAACCCGGAGCAGTACCAGGGCGTCGTGTCCGCGGTCGAGGGCATGCGCGGCGTCCAGATGGTGCAGGACCTCCACCGGGTGCTCGACCAGCTGTTCGAGTGGCTGGGCTTCCTGAAGTGGGGGACCATCATCGCGTCGGGCCTCCTGCTCCTGGCCGCGGCGCTCCAGATCGGCAACACCATCCGCATGGCCGCGTTCGCCCGGCGACGGGAGATCGGCATCATGCGCCTGGTCGGCGCCAGCAACCTCTACATCATGCTGCCGTTCCTGCTGGAGGCACTCGTCTCGGCCCTCATCGGCGCCGGTCTGGCGTGCCTCACGCTCGCCGCCGCGCAGGAGTTCCTGATCGTCCGAAAGGCTCAAGTCTTACTCAAGGCTTCACCCTGGATCGGCTGGCCCCATGCGGGTCTGGCCATGGCGGGGGTTGCCCTGGTGGGCATTCTCCTGTCCATAATCCCCACGCTGATTGCAACTCGTAAGTATCTGAAGGTGTGACCCTCCTGGCCACCTTCGGGCAGCCATCGACATTGATTGGGGACCAGCTGTGCAACGGGACCTTCCCTCCGCCCTCGGCGGCCCGCGCACCGGCACCACCAGCCGCCCGCGTAAGCGCACGATCGTCGCCTCCATGGCCGCGGTCGCCATCGGCCTCGGCGGG
Organism: Mariniluteicoccus flavus; assembly: GCF_054776655.1. Lineage (NCBI taxonomy): Bacteria > Bacillati > Actinomycetota > Actinomycetes > Propionibacteriales > Propionibacteriaceae > Mariniluteicoccus > Mariniluteicoccus flavus. The sequence continues at coordinate 19,437 of NZ_BAAHBN010000003.1, forward strand.
CTCGCGCCCGTCGCGTACGCCGACGACCTCACCGACCAGCGCGACCGCGTGAACCGTCAGCTCGCCCAGTCGCAGTCGAACCTGCACGAGTCGAACACGGCCCTCAATGCCGCCGCCGACGCCCTCGCGCGCTCGCAGGCAGACCTCGCTGAGGCCCGCTCGGCCCTCGCCCAGACCCAGGCCCAGCTGGCGGACGCCCGGGAGAAGGACTCCGCCATGGCCGCCGCGCTGGCGACCGCCCAGAACGACCTCGAGCGTGCCCGCGCCGCCGTCGCCCAGGCCGAGCTCGACGTGGCCGACGAGCAGGCGAAGGTCGGCGACATCGTGCGTACGCAGTACCAGCAGAAGACCGGCCTCGTCGGCATCGGCATGTTGGTCTCCGGCCAGTCCACCGGCGAGGTCGGCACGCGCATGCAGTGGTCGACCACCATGTTCGACACGACCCAGGCCGAGATGGACCGTCTCAAGGCGACCCAGGCCCGGCTCACCGCGGCCAAGGACGCGCAGACCGCGGTCGAGGCCCGCGTGGCCGCCGACCGCCAGACGGCCGCCCAGAACCTCGAGACGCAGCGCCAGCTCGAGGCGTCCGCGCGCTCCCAGACCAACCGCATCGCCTCGCTCGTGAACGCCAACGCCGTCGCCCAGAGCGCCGCGCAGAACCAGGTCGAGGCCGAGCGCAACAACCTCGACGGGCTCAACTCCGAGCGCAACGACGTCGAGCGCCGCATCGCCGAGCGGATCGCCGCCCAGCGCGCGGAGGAGGCCCGCATCGCGGCGGAGAACGCCGCCCGTGCCGTCGCCGAGCGCCAGGCCCGCGAAGCCGCAGCACGTGCCCGCGCCGAGGCTGACGCCGCAGCACGCCGCGCCCGCGCGGCCCAGCAGGCCGCCGAAGAGGCCGCCGCCAGGCCCGCCCCGAGGGCCGCGGCGCCGGCCCCGAAGGCCGCAGCCCCGGCCCCGAAGGCCGCAGCTCCCGCACCCCGGGCCGAAGCCCCCGCACCCGCGCCCCGGGCCGCCGCTCCCGCCCCGGCTCCGGCAGCCCCCGCACCGGTCAACATGACCGCCGCCCGGGCCACCGAGCACCACGGCTTCATCTGGCCCAGCGGGTCCGCGATCACCTCGCAGTTCGGCATGCGCCTCCACCCGGTGCTCCGCTATTGGAAGCTGCACGACGGCACCGACTTCGGCGCCGCCTGCGGGTCGCCCATCCTCGCGCCCTACGACGGCGTGGTGAAGGAGCGCTACTACAACGCCGGCTACGGCAACCGCCTGATCATCGACCACGGTCGCGTGGACGGCCGGTTCGTCACCACGGCGCTGAACCACGCCATCACCTACAACGTGAGCCCCGGCCAGCGCGTACGCAAGGGCCAGGTCGTCGGTTCGGTCGGCTCGACGGGCTATTCGACGGGCTGCCACCTGCACTACATGGTGTGGCTGGACGGCGACCTGACGAACCCGATCTCCTGGTACTGAGCTGAATTGCGTCGCTCCGCGACGCGTACGGCTCGCCCTCACGTTCTCCGAGCGAGCGCCAGCGAGACGAGGAGCGCCCCGCGATATCAGCGAGACTCCGTCCCCGCGGCCCACTATCATTGCCCCATGCCCAAGGAGACCGGTAAGAAGCTGATCGCGCAGAACAAGAAGGCGCGCCACGATTACCACATCCACGACACCTTCGAGGCCGGCATGGTCCTCACGGGCACCGAGGTGAAGTCGCTGCGGCAGGGGCGCGGAACGCTCACCGAGGCTTTCGCCACCGTCGACGAGGGCGAGGTGTGGCTGCGGCAGGCCCACATCCCCGAATATTCCCACGGCACCTGGACCAACCACACCGCCCGCCGCACCCGCAAGCTGCTCCTCAACCGGCGCGAGATCGGCAAGCTCGAGAAGTCGCTGCAGGACAAGGGCACCACGCTCGTCCCGCTGTCGCTCTATTTCAACGACGGCTACGCGAAGGTCGAGATCGCGATCGCCAGCGGCAAGAAGGAATACGACAAGCGCGAGACCCTCCGCAAGCGGGACGCGAACCGCGAGGCCGACCGCGCCATCGCCGACCGCCAGAAGAAGCACTGACACCGTGGGTACGCGCGCGCTCCACCGGTGCCTCCTGTTCGTCGCCGCGCTCTGCCTGGCCGCGCTCGGCCCGCTGGCCGCGACCCCCGCGTACGCGGCCCCCGGTGACCAGATCGAGAAGTACGCGATCACCTACACCATCGCGCCCGACGGGCGGGTGGACGTCTCCGAGACGATCGACATGACTTTCGGCAGCAGCGGACGCCACGGCTTCGAGCGCACGCTCGTCACGCGCGAGCGCTGGGACGACAAGCAGGACGCCACCTTCCCGATCTCGAACATCTCGGTCACCAGCCCCACGGGCGCGCCGACCCAATACACGGTGAAGTCGGCCGAGAACGGCTCCGACGCCACCACCGCCATCCGCATCGGCGACCCCGATCGCTACGTCGACCGGCGCGAGACGTACGTCCTGAAATACAGCGTCGCGGGCGCCATGCGCCCCTTCGCCGACCACGACGAGTTCTCGTGGGACGCCACGGGCTTCGACTGGAAGATGCCGATGCGCAACATCACGGTCGACGTGACGGGTCCCCGGGCGCCGCAGGAGACGATCTGCTTCGCCGGACCCGTGAAGTCGACCACGCCCTGCACCAGCAAGTCCGTGTCGGTATCGACCGCCACGTTCACCCAGTCCTCGCTGCCGCAGGGCCAGAACCTCACGGTGGCGATCAAGCTCCCGAAGGGCGCGGTGACCAACCCGAACCCGCGCCTGGTGCCGAACGCCGCCGCGGAGTCCCAGCGCCAACTGCTCCTCGCCGGGGGAGCGACCGGGCTGACCGCACTCCTCGCGCCGCTGGTCGGCCTGCTCCACTGGCGCCGCAACGGCCGCGACGAGCGCTACGTCGGCCTCGCCCCCGGCACGGTCCCGCTGGCCGGCGCGCCCGCGGCGACGGGCCCGGACACGATCACCAACATCCCGGTCGCTTTCTCCCCGCCCCGCATCCCGGTGGGGGAGGCCGGCCTCCTCATCGACGGTGCCGTCGACATCCGCGACACGACCGCGACCCTGATCGACCTCGCCGTACGCGGGGCCCTCACCCTCGCCGACTCCGGTGGCTCGAACTATCGCGCGACCCTGCGCGACCCCGGCGTGGCCGCCGCCCCCCACGAGGTCGTGCTGCTCAACGCGCTGTTCCGCGGCGCCGGGCCGGGCGCGAGCGTCGAGCTCGGCCAGCGCGGCACCCTGACCGACGCCCACGAGGAGGTCTCCCGGTCGCTGCGCAGCCAGGTCACCGAGCGGCAATGGTTCCGCCGCATCCCCGGCGGCGGGTCGGGCGTACGCCTCGGCGCCGGCTCGCTGTGGATCGTCGTGATCGCGGCGTTCTGGTTCTTCCCCCAGCTCGGGTCGGGTCTCCTGGGCTCGGTGCTGGGTGGCGCCGGCGCCATCGGGCCGTTGGTCTGGATCCTGCCGCTCATCCCCGTCATCGCGACCGTGCTGGTCGTCCGCGCCAAGATGAAGCGGGGCCAGCGTACGGCCCAGGGGCGCGCGGTCACCGACCAGATCGAGGGGTTCCGCACCTACCTCGCGACGGCCGAGGCGAACCAGCTGAAGTTCGAGGAGGGCGAGGACATCTTCTCGAAATATCTCCCGTGGGCGATCATGCTCGACCTCGCCGAGCGCTGGGCGACGCTGTGCGAACAGCTCGTGCGGATGGGGCGCATCCCCGAATACCAGCCCACCTGGTACGCCGGCCACTATTCCGGCTTCAACGTCATCTACCTCAACGACGCCCTGGCCCACTCGAGCATGCCGGAGCCGCCCGCTCCCAGCACGGGATCGAGCGGCTCCGGGTTCGGCGGTGGGTCGTCGTTCGGCGGCGGAGGGTTCTCCGGCGGCGGTGGCGGCGGGGGCGGCGGCGACAGCTGGTGAGGCTCAGCGGCCCCTGATGCCGACGAGGTCGCAGACGAAGATCAGCGTCTCGTTCGGCGCGATCGCGCCGGGCGCCCCCCGCTCGCCGTACGCGAGGTGGGACGGGATGACGAGCTCGCGGCGACCGCCGACCTTCATGCCCTGGACGCCCTGGTCCCAGCCCTGGATGACCCTGCCGGCGCCGAGGGGGAACTCGAGCGGCGCGCCGCGGTTCCACGACGAGTCGAACTCCTCGCCGGAGCTGAACGCCACGCCGACGTAGTGGACCGAGACCACGTCGCCGGCCTTGGCCTCGGCGCCGTCGCCCGTGACGATGTCGGTGACCTTCAGGTCGGTGGGCGGCTCGCCGCCGGGGAAGTCGACTTCGGGCTTGCTGTTCATGTCAGTCATGGTCTCGACCCTAGCGACGACCGACAGGTCAGGGGGCGACCGGGGGTCCAACCGATGGTGCGGGGGAGCCCCGCGAGGGAGCATTGCACCTATGAGCACCCAGTTCCCGCACTACCGCGATTACCTCGAGCGCCCGGCGTCCTCCGACGCCGGCCCCACCGCCGCCTACGCGAACCCGACCGTCGCGCCGAGCCAGGCGTACGCCGAGCCGCAGCCCCAGCCCGCGCAGGCGTACGCCCCCGCCTTCCAGCACCCCACCCTGGACCTGCTCGTCAGCACCGAGCAGCGCGAGCGCGCCGAGTCGTTCCTCCAGGAGGCGTACGCCGACGGCCGACTGACGCACGCCGAGTTCGAGGTGCGCATCGACCAGGTCATGGGCGCGACGAACCGGCGCGAGCTGAACCAGGCGTTCTACGGGCTGGTCCAGGTGCCGTCGACCTCACAGGCGCTGGGGCTCCACCCCGCGTACCGCCCCTCGCTCATGAACCAGGGCAACACGGGCCGCACCGGCAAGGCGATGGCGTCGCTGGCCCACTTCTCGTCCTTCTTCACGTGGTTCTTCGGGCCGCTGGTGATGTACATGCTCGGCACGCAGGGCTCCTACGCCAAGCGCCAGGCCGCGCAGGCGTTCAACTTCCAGATCTACACCTTCATCGGCGGAGTCCTGGGTGGGATCGTCGCCGGCATCACCGGCATCGACGCGATCATGGCGATCGGCTTCGTGGGCTGGGTGGTGCTGAACATCGTCGGCGGCGTCAAGGCCTCGCAGGGTGAGGACTGGGTCAACCCGGTCAACAAGATGATCCCGTGGAAGCCGGTCTCGGAGAGGTGAACCGCCCCCCGCAACACGGGGAAACCCCGTGGCTGGTGCTCGCCACGGGGTGTAACATGGAATCTCCGGCGGTGACCCGAGGCTCAGGCCGACGAGCCGCCGGAGACAACTCAAGAGGGGATGATCGGTTTCGACTTGGGGCGCTTGCTCCAGGGGAAGCGGGCCGAGGAGCCACAGTTATCTCGTTAACGCTCTGTGGAAACCAATAAGTGCCAACAACCAGCGCACTGACTTCGCTCTCGCTGCCTGAGCAGTGACCGAAGGGTCAGCCCGGGGACGCCTTCGCCCCGGTTCCTGGCCTCATTCAGAAGGCTTGCTCCACTGACTCTGTCCTGAGGTCAGCGGGGGACTTTTTCAGGACTGGGCCTGACTGCAACTCGCCGGCGTGAGTGCAGGGGCCGAGCAGATCGCCTAGCCGGCTGCGCCCGGAGAAGCCCTGGTCCACGTTTTGAGGACGCGGGTTCGATTCCCGCCATCTCCACGATCACCTCGACGAGTGCGCGAACGCCTCGGCCCACGGGCCGGGGCGTTCGTGCGTTCCTGCACCCGCCCGTCCGGATCGCTAGGGTTTGCCTCATGTCCCCACGGGTGATCGGCCGACGCGCCTTCGACTTCGACCGCCAGGTCGCGGTCATGGCGATCGTCAACCGCACCCGTGACAGCTTCTTCGACGAGGGCCGCACCTTCGCGCTCGACGCCGCCGTCGACGCCGCGCTCACCGCGGCGCGGCTGGGGGCGGACTGGGTCGACATCGGCGGCGTGCCGTTCTCTCCCGACGCCGAGCCCGTCACCGAGGCCGACGAGATCGAGCGGCTCGTGCCGGTGGTGGAGCGGGTGGCCGCGGCCAGCGACGTCGTCATCTCGGTCGACACCTGGCGGACCGGGGTGGCGGCCGCCTGCCTCGCCGCCGGCGCGTCGGTGGTCAACGACACCTCCGCGCTGCACGACCCCGAGCTGGCGCCGATGGTGGCCGAGACCGACGCGACGCTCGTGCTGACCCATTCGCGCGCCCGGCCCGGCGTCCACCTGCCGAGGCCCGCGTACGCCGACGTGGTCACCGACGTCCGCGACCGCTTGGCCGAACTGGTCGAGACGGCGCGCGGCCACGGCATTCCCGAGGCGCGCCTGGTGATCGACCCCGGCCCCGACCTGAACAAGAACACCCGCCACACCCTCGAGATCTGTCGGCGGTTCGACGAGATCACCGCGCTGGGGCTGCCGACGCTCGTGGCGCTGTCGAACAAGGACTTCGTCGGCGAGACGCTCGACCGGCCCAAGCCCGAGCGGCTGGTGGGGTCGGCCGTGGCGGCCACCTGGTGTGTGTCCCGCGGCGGGCGCATCCTGAGGGTCCACGACGTGGTTGGCGGCGTCGACACGGCGCGCATGTGCGAGGCCATCCTCGGTTGGCGCGCCCCGGCGTACGAGCGGCACAACGTGTGATTCCATCCGAGGGTGAGGCGCGTGAAGGAGGCGGCATGGGTGCGGTGAAGGCCGGTGACCTGCTGATCAGCCACGTCCAGGTCGCCGACGACCGGTTCGACCAGACGGTGATCCTGGTGCTCGACTCCGACGAGACCGGGACGCTCGGCGTGGTCCTGAACCGCATCTCCGAGGTCGAGCTCGCGTCCGTGCTGCCCGACTGGGCCGACCAGGTGTGCGAGCCCCGCGACCTGTTCGACGGGGGCCCGGTGTCGCCGAACGGGGCGATCTGCCTGGCCTCGTTGGCCGGCGACGAGGAGCCGCCCGGCTGGCGCCGCGTGTTCTCCGACGTGGGACTGCTCCACCTCGACACGCCGATCGAGCTGGTTGCGGGGGCGTACGCGTCCCTGCGAATCTTCGCGGGCTATGCGGGCTGGGACCCGTCCCAGTTGGAGGTCGAGCTGGCCCGCGGCTGGTGGTTCGTGGCCGAGGCGCGCTATGACGACGTGTTCGGGGCGGCGCCCGAGGGCCTGTGGCGCTCGGTGCTGCGCCGACAGAATCCGGAAGTTGCCGTTTACTCCACCTGGACGGACGATCCGGAGGCCAACTGAGCCGAGATCCTGTCAGGGTTGTCTCGTGACCACGTGGGATGACCTGAGTGACGACGACGATTTGGTCGTCGACGCCCTGTCGCGCCCGCCGCGGGAGGACCAGCCGCGTTCGGGGGTGCCGGAGGACCAGACGGTGTCGGTGCAGGAGCTCCTGGCGGCGGGCTCGTCGGACGACGACGACGATGACGACGGTGGCGGTTTCAGCGATCCGAGCGGCAGTGTGACGGTGTGGGTCGACGAGGCGTACGCGGTGGTGCGCGTACGCGTGTCGACGCGGTGGCGGCACGCCTCGCCGCAGCCGCTGGGTCACCGGCTCCTGTTCGCGGCCCAGGCCGCCACGCTGGGAAAGCTCTATGCGGAGCCACCGGGTGACGGTGTCGAGGCACTGCCCGACACGCCGCCCCATCCGTCCGTCCCGATCCTCCAGCGCACCTACGACGAGCGGCTGTTGGCGGAGCTGGAGGAGGAGACCCTCCAACTCGGGGAACGGCTGGCTGCGCTCGAGGCGCGCAACGATGTGCGACCGACCGTGGTCCACTTCGACGAGGCGCGGGGCCACAGCCAGAATCGGCAGGTCAGCATCACCCTCGACCAGTTCCGCCGGCCCACCACGGTGGTCTTCGACGACCGGTGGCTGGCGGGGGCGCGGACGGAGAAGATCACCGAGTCCGTCACCGAGGCGTTCGCCGACGCGTACGCGCAGTGGCGCGAGCCCGTCGTCGAGCCGGGCGAATATGACGAGTTGGCCGACGAGTTCGCCGACCTGCGCCGACGCACCCTTCACCCCCTGCTGGTCGCCGGTGGGTGGATCGATCCACGAAAGGTTCTGTCATGACGGAGAAGTCCGGGAACGACCGGCTGTCGACGCGTGCTGGTGTGACGAACATCAGCGATCGGTTCAACGACACCGATGAGGATCTCGACCTGTATGAGGCGTTGATCGATCCCAACGGCGGCGGCGCCGGTGGGGGCAAGAAGGGCGGCGCGGGCGGCGGTCCGATGATGATGCCGCCGATGGGAGGCGGCGGTGCCGCAGGTGCGGGTGGGGCTCCGGGGGGTCTGGGTGCGGGTGCGGCCGGGGCCGGCCTGCGTGGCCCCGGGGCCGGCGCTGGCCCGGGGGGCGGTGCTGGCCCGGGGAGCGGTGCTGCGGGGCTGGGCGGGCCGGGTGGTGGACGTGACCTCGCGGCGGGTGGCCCCGGCACCTCGGCGGCCGGACTCGATGATCGTCCGAAAACAGGCCTGCCCGATGTCGACGGTGACGGGATCCCGGACTACGACGATCCTGATTTCCCGGTTCCGGGCGGCAGTGGGCCGCGTGGTCCGGGGTCGCCGGATCTGCGTACGCCCGACCTCGGGTCGCCGAACCTGCGTACGCCGGATCTGCGGACGCCCAAGCCGGGTGACCGGGACGGTGACGGGATCCCGGATTGGAAGGACCCGGATTTCCGGGGTCCGAAGCCGGGCGACCAGGACGGTGACGGGATCCCGGATTGGAAGGACCCGGATTTCCGGGGTCCGAAGCCGGGCGACCAGGACGGTGACGGGATCCCGGACTCGCAGGACCCTGACTTCCGGGGTCCGAAGCCGGGCGACCAGGACGGTGACGGGATTCCCGACTCCAAGGACCCCGACTTCCCCGGCGGACCGAAGACCCCCGAGATGCCGGGCGGACCGAAGACCCCCGAGATGCCGGGCGGACCGAAGACCCCCGAGATGCCGGGCGGACCGGGAGGCACGGGTGGCCCGAGTACGCCCTCGGTGCCCTCTGGCGGGGGCGGCGGCGGTGGGGACGCGGGCGCGGGCCATCAGTCCAGCGAGGACCTGTTGAAGAAGGACGCGGCGCGCTGGGACGAGTTGGCCGACCAGCTGGATCGCACGAGCAAGGCCCTGGCCGAGCCCGAACTCCAGTTGAGTCACTTCGGCGTGGCGGGAGGCGTCGCCGAGGGCTATCGCGACAACTGGGCCCAGAACGACGCCTGGTTCGGGCAGGGATCCACGGAGTTCCGCCGCATCGGTGAGCAGCTCCGCACCAATGCCAAGCAGTTCGGCGACACCGAGGACGAGGCCACCCGAGTGGCACGCTCCGCCAAACCGAGGAGTGCACGATGAGGCCCATGGACGAAGGCCGCGGCGGCAGCCCGGAGATCGATCGCGTCGCGACCGAGATCGACACGCGCATCGACCGACTGCGCCAGCTCGCCGAGGACTGCGCGAAGAAGGACAGCGACCAGATCGACGAGCACGGCAGCTTCTGGGACGAGGTCGGCAACGCGATCAAGAACACCTTCACCGGCAAGAACTTCTGGGTGCCGGTGATCAGTCCCGGTGGTGCGGTCATCATGTCGGCCTTCTCCGCGAACGAGGTCGCCGACGCCACCCGCCGCTACTACGAGGGGGTCCACACGAGCATGTGGAAGGCCTACGACGACATGGTGGCGGTGTGGAACAACGACCTCCGCACCGGGACCGTGGGTGCGGCCAAGCTGAGCCAGAAGGCCGTGGAATGGAAGCAGGAGCAGGACAAGAACATCGAGCAGATGCTGACCGGCCTCAACGACCTGGAGAAACAGGATCACTGGAAGGGTGACGGTCATGACGCCTACAAGGCGGCCATCCCGTCGCAGCGCGGGGCGTTGAACGAGATGAGCCAGCTGGTGCAGCGCAGCGCGGACGTCTACAAGAAGGGGAGCGTCCATCTCGGACTCGCCAACACCAACATGCGAGGGATCGTGGACAGCAGTGTGCTCCGCATCCAGAACCTGCCGGCGCCGGCCGATACGCGCCACTGGTGCACCCGGATGAAGGCGGCCCAGCAGACCTTCGTGCAGGTCAAGCAGCAGTTCGACAACAGCGTCACGGAGCTGCGCAGGTTCGGCGAAGACGTCCACACCGTCCAGAACGAGATCCGTCACGCGACCGCGAAGAGCGTCCCGTTCGCCGAAGGGGGCGGCACATGGCCCCAGGCCAAGGGCGACCAGAGCCACATGGCCCCCGCGTCCCCGCACGCCTGAGGGGGGGTCGGGGGAGGGGTCGGCGACCCGCCGTCGGCTAAGGTGCGGCCTGTGCCACGAGGAGGTCGCTGATGACGTACCCACCCCCGCCGCCCCCCGGATACCCCCCAGGCGGGCCGATGGGCCCCCCCGGCGGCCACCCGCAGGGTCCTCCGCCGCACCAGGGTCCTCCGCCGCACCAGGGTCCTCCGCCGCACCAGGGTCCTCCGCCGCACCAGGGTCCTCCGCCCTATCAGCCCGCGCGTTCCCCGCAGGGATTCCCCCCGCCCAGGCCGTCGCGTACCGGTCTGTGGGTCGCGCTGGCCGTGAGCGCCCTGGCCGCGGTGCTGGTGCTCGTGCTGGTGGCGACGTCGTTCGTGGGAGGGGGCGGCGACGACGACCGGACACCCCGGGACCTTCGGGCCGAGATCGGGCAGAAGGTGCACGTGATCACGAAGACCGGGGAAGCCGACATCAGGGTCCTGGGTGTGCAGTGGACCCGCACCGACAAGGGTGAGTCGAAGGGTCTGGTGGGGGTCGAGATGACCACCACCCGCGGGCAGGTCGCCGTGGACGTCATCACTTGCGACGGCCCCGAGGCGTTGGGCGACGATCGCGCAGCGGGGACGACTCCCGCGTTCCCCACCGATCCGGTGAAGGAGGGTCCCACGGTCCGGGGGATCGTGGACCTCGATCGCGCGAAGGCTCCCTGTGACCTCGTCTTCCGCGGGGCCAACGGCGAGTCCATGCCCAAGACCGTCCTCACGGTCCCCCTGCCGGGCGCAGACACCGGTGAGAAGCCGATGGCGATGCGCCCCACGGTGGGCGAGAGCGCGCTCGGGAAGGACGTGCAGGTCACCGATCGGTTGGGGACCTACACGGTCCGGGTCGTCTCTGCCCGGTGGCAGCCGCACCTGGGGCGCATGAACCTGTGCGTCGACGTGGAGATCGGGGTGCAGTCGGGTGAGAACCGCGTCTTCTACCACGGCTGGGAGTTCGCCTCCGACACGCGTCGCAACGGCCCGAATCCGTGGATCTCCACCGACGCCTGCCCCCCTCCCGCCGTGGGGACGGTCGGGGCCGGCCAGAAGGCGCGCGGCACGGTCGTCTACGCCCTTGACCAGCGGGAGAACGGCAGCATCTATGTGACCGAATTCGGTGGGAGGGTCGTCGCCCGGTTCCCGGTCGCGGGCTGAGCCCGCCGGGGGACCGGCGCGTACGCGGTGGCGTACGCGCCCGTCGGGCCTAGGATGTGGGCAGCCCAACCGCAGACCAGGGGGAGCACGTGACCGATTCGAAGGCCCATTCGAAGATCCTCGTCGTCGACGACGACGCCGCGCTGGCCGAGATGCTGCAGATCGTGCTGCGTCAGGAGGGCTTCGAGACCGTGTGGTGCGGCCAGGGTGACACCGCCGTGCAGGTGTTCCGGGAGGCGCGCCCCGACCTGGTTCTGCTCGACCTGATGCTCCCGGGCCGTGACGGCGTGGAGATCTGCCGCGACATCAGGGCCGAGTCCGGCATTCCGGTGGTCATGCTGACGGCCAAGTCCGACACCCTCGACGTGGTCGCAGGTCTCGAGGCGGGCGCCGACGACTATGTCGCGAAACCGTTCAAGGCCAAGGAACTCGTGGCCCGCATCCGCACCCGCCTGCGTCGCATGCCGGCCGATTCCGACCAGGACACGCTGCGCATCGGCGACCTGACGATCTCGGTGGAGGGCCACTCGGTCAAGCGCGACGGCCAGCCGATCGCCCTGACGCCGCTGGAGTTCGACCTGCTCCTCGCGCTGGCGCGCCGGCCGCGCCAGGTGTTCTCGCGGGAGACGCTCCTCGAGCAGGTCTGGGGCTACCGCCACGCCGCCGACACGCGCCTGGTCAACGTCCACGTGCAGCGCCTGCGCTCCAAGATCGAGCTCGACCCCGAACACCCGAAGATCGTCGTCACGGTCCGCGGCATCGGCTACAAGGCCGGCGAGGTCGACTAGGCCCGTGATCGTGTCTGGTGGGACCCGTGACCGTGTCTGAGGGGGCCAGCCTCCGGGGTCGTGCCGCCCGGGTGCTGAAGAGCCCCCTGGCCGTGTGGTGGGGTTCGCTGCCGCTGCGGGTGATCGGTTCGATCCTGCTGGCCTCGGCGGTCGTGCTGCTGCTCGGCGGCGTCCTGCTCATGCAGCAGGCGACCGACGGCGTGCTCAGTGGCAAGCGCCAGTCGGCGCTGGCCGAGGCCTCCGTCGCGGTCGACACGGCCCAGCGCAAGCTCCGCGCGGCCGACCTGACCACGGCCAATGTCAACGACCTCCTCACCCAGCTGGCCGTGGAGGTCGCCAACCGCGGCACGCTGGGCGGGCAATACCAGGTGGTGGTGTCCGGTCCGGTGTCCGACATCCGCTCGGGCCGCGTACTGCCCGAGTCGGTGCCGGCCGAGCTGCGGCGTACGGTCCTGTCGAACGCGGGCTCTGACCGGTTCTGGACCACGCCGACGCTGGTGCGCTACGGCGACGGGCGCGCCGACGAGCCCGGGCTGGCGATCGGGGCGACGCTGGAGACGTCGGCGTCGACGCGCTACCCGATGTATCTGGTCTTCCCCCTGACCCAGGAGCGCCAGACCCTCGACGTGCTCCAGCGCGCCGTCATCACCACCGGCCTGCTGCTGACGATCCTCCTGGCGATCATCGCGGCGCTGGTCTCGCGCCAGGTGGTCGCGCCCATCCGTGACGCGCGGCTCGCCGCCGAGAGCATCACGTCGGGCCGCCTCGATGACCGTATGGAGGTGCGCGGCACCGATGACCTCGCCCTGCTGGCGACGTCGATGAACAACATGGCTGCGGAACTGCACAAGCAGATCACCCAGCTCGAGGAGCTGTCCCGCGTCCAGCAACGGTTCGTGTCCGACGTGAGCCACGAGCTGCGTACGCCGCTGACGACCGTCCGGATGGCCGCCGAGGTGCTCCACGACAGCAAGGACGATTTCGCGCCGATGGAGCGCCGCTCGGCCGAGCTGCTGCAGGACGAGCTCGACCGGTTCGAGGAACTGCTGGCCGACCTGCTCGAGATCTCGCGGTTCGACGCCGGCGCCGCCGAGCTGTCGACCGAGGAGGTCGACCTCGTCGAGGTGGTGCGCAGCGAGCTGAACGCCCACGCGAAGTTCGCCGAGCGCAACGGCACCGAGCTGAGGCTGCATGCGCCCGAGCCATGCCGGGCCGAGATGGACGTACGCCGCGTACGCCGCGTCCTGCGCAACCTGCTGACCAACGCGATCGAGCACGGCGAGCGCCAGCCGATCGACGTGACCGTCGCCGCCGACGACAAGGCCGTGGCCGTGGCGGTGCGCGACCACGGCGTCGGCTTCGAGGCCAACCAGGTCAAGCAGGTCTTTCACCGCTTCTGGCGGGCCGACCCCGCCCGGAACCGCACGGTCGGCGGCACGGGGCTCGGGCTGTCGATCTCGATGGAGGACGCCCGGCTGCACGGCGGCTGGCTCAACGCGTGGGGCCGCCCCAACCAGGGGGCGCAGTTCCGGCTGACCCTGCCGCGTCGCGCCGGCGCGGTGCTGGAGATCTCACCCCTCCCGGTCGTGCCCCGCGACCTCGCCGAGATGGCCGCCGCCCGCGCGACCGCGCGGCCGCTGGAGCTCACGGCCGGCAGTGAGGGGGCCACCCCATGACCCGACGCTGGCTCGCGTACGCCCTCGTCCTCATGGTGCTCACCGGCTGCGCGACGATCCCGACCACCGGACCCGTCACCCCCGGCAACGGACCGTCCCGCGCCCCCGACGTGTCGGTCGAGATCGCGCCGGAACCGCCGCGCGCCGGGGCGGCGCCCGGCACGATCGTCAACGGGTTCCTGCAGGCGATGGCGAACTACCAGCAGGGGTACGCGGTGGCCCGCGAATACCTGGCGCCCGAGGTGCGCGACGCCTGGAAGCCCGAGGACGGCGTGACGGTGTATGCCGACGGGTACGGCGTGACCAGCGCCCCGGAGTCGGCCGTCCTGGCCGCGCCCGTCGTGGGGCGCGTCGGGCCCGACGGGGCGTACGAGCACGTCGACGAGCAGATGCGCGTCGACTTCGGGCTGGTGAAGGACCCCACCGGCGAGTGGCGGATCGGCCGCCCGCCGACCGGCATCCTCGTGAGCCAATACCTGTTCGGCCGGTTCTATGAGCGTGTCAACACGTATTTCTACGACCCCGACTTCTCCACGCTGGTGCCCGATCCGCTGTTCCTGCCGAAGGGCTCCCAGCTGGCCACGCCGCTGCTGCAGGCGCTGCTCCGCGGGCCCACCAGCTGGATCAGGCCGGTGGTGGTGTCGGCGATCCCGAGCCAGGCGCGGCTGAACGTGCAGTCGGCGTCGCGCGACCCGCGAGGGGTCGTCGAGGTGTCACTCAACCAGGCCGTGGCGGGGCTCGCCGACGACCAGCGGTCGCGCGTCGCGGCCCAGATCGTGTGGACCCTCGGCCAGGTGTCGGGCGTGACCGGCGTGCGCGTGACCGTCGACGGGGCGCCGTGGGCGGTGAAGGAGCAGGTCCAGGGGGTGATTCCCATCGGGGAGTACGGCTGGCTCGACCCGGTGCCGCTGCAGCGCTCGCCGCAGCTGTTCGGGGCGACCGCCCAGGGCATCGTCCGGATGAACGAGAACTCGCGGGGCCTCGAGCTCGCACCCGTGCCCGGGCCCCTGGCCAAGCAGGCCGGCCTCTCGGCGCTCGCCGTGGCGCCCGCCGGCGACCGCGTCGCCGTGGTGGCCGAGCGCGGCACGGAGCTGTGGGACGCGCCGCTGGCCGAGGTGGCGCCGGAGAAGGTCCTCACCGGCATGACGAACCTCCAGCGACCCCACTGGGTCGGGGGCAGCGCCCCCGAACTGTGGGCGGTGGGCGACGCGAACGGCGTCCAGGTGGTCCGCATGGTGGTGAACCGCCGCGTCGTGCCGGTGGCGGCTCCGGCTTTCGCGGGCGCCCGCGTCCAGGCGTTCCGGGTGTCACCCGACGGGGCGCGCCTCGCCGCGGTGCTCAAGCGCGGGGACACGCTCGAGGTCGGCATGGCGCGCATCAACCGCACGGGCCCCGAGCCGGTCGTCGAGGAGTGGCGGCTGCTGCGGCTCGGCGACGGGACCGACCCGGGGCCGACCCGTCCGGTCGACGTGGGGTGGACCGACGCGACCACGCTGATGGTGCTGGCGGCCGAGGACCCGAAGAAGCCCGTGCGCCCCTATCGCGTCGACCAGAACGCGTTCCAGGTGACGGCGATCGGCCAGCCCGACAACTGGCAGGCGACCCACCTCGCGACCTCCCCGCGCGTGGGGTCGGTCCGGGCCGTGGTGCTGGGGGAGCGAGGGGCCTGGCGCTACGACGAGGACTACCGCTGGCCCCTGCTGACCCGCGACGTGCTGACGGCGGCGTACGCGTAGGTCACGGATCGATCACGGTTTCGGGCGGAGCCGCACGATCCTCGGGGGCGCCGCCATAGTCCCTGGGTGTCGAGTCCTGTTGCGCCCGGTCCCGGTGAGCCGAGTCCTGTTGATGCCGCCGCCGATCTCCTGTTCGGCAGCCGGTGCCCCGGCTGTCGCGCGCCCGCGTGGCGCCTGTGCACCGGGTGCCGGGCGTCGCTGTCGGCCGAGTCCCCGGCGCGGGTGACGCGGCGGCTCCCGGGCTTTCCGGCGCGCGCGGTCGCGGCGAACGTGTACGACGGACCCGCCCGGACGCTCGTGGCCTCGGCGAAGGACGGCGGTGTGTGGTCGGCGGCAGGACCACTGGCCGACCGGCTGGCGTTGGCGGTGGGGTCGCTGGTGCCGGGTCCCGTCGTGCTGGTCCCGGTGCCGTCGTCGCCGGCCGCCGTGCGGCGACGTGGCCGCGACGCGGTGCGTCACCTCGCGCGACTGACGGCGCGCCGGCTCGGCGGGGGCGTACGCGTGGTCCCCGCGCTCGCGCAGCGCCGCCGGGTCGCCGACCAGGGCGGGCTCGACAGCGCGGGCCGCAGCGCCAACCTGGCGGGATCGCTGGTGGCGGCGCGGTGGGTCTGTGGACGTCCGATGGCAGGGCCGGTGGTGGTCGTGGACGACGTCATCACGACCGGGGCGACGGTGGCCGAGGCGGTGCGGGCGCTCGAGGCCGCCGGGGTGGAGGTGGCCGGTGTGGCGGCGGTGGCGGCGACGGTGCTGCGGAGGACCCGGGTGTGAGGCCAGGGGCCGGATCAGCGAGCCAGCGCGCTCTCGACGATGGTCGAGGCCGTGGCCCTGGCCGCCCGGGCCACGCCCGGCGGTGGGGCCAGGGCGCCGGAGGACAGTCCGCCGTCGAGGACCATCGCGAGCGCCTCGGCGAGCGCGCGGGGGTCGCCGGCGGTGTGTGGCCGCCGGCGACCACACGGTCTTCGTGTCGGCCGACGACGCCGCAGCCAAGGAGGTCGTGCGGGGCCTGCTGGCGCAGATGGGCCACACCGACGTCCTCGACCTGGGCGGACTCGACACGGCGCGCGGGACCGATGCCTACCTGCCCCTGTGGCTGCGCCTGTTCGGCGCGCTCGGCACCGGCATGTTCAATGTGAAGGTGGTCCGCTGACGGTCAGCTGACGTGTGCCCGGGTCTGGGCCACCAGCTCCTTGACCAGGCCCGCGCGCAGCGAGGTCCACGTGCGGGGCCCCGCGGCGCGGGAGTCGGCCTCGGTGAGCGCGGCGAGGAGGTCGAGCACCTCGGCTGAGTCGCCCACGCGCCGGGCCAGCCGGGCGGCCGTCGCCGGGTCGGCGACGTCGCGCGTGGTGGCCAGCACCATGAGGGTCAGGTGCTCGGCCACCAGCAGCTCGAGGGTCCGGGCGTCGGCGTGCGAGAAGCCCCAGCGCCGGGCGATGGCGCGTACGCGCTTGGCTCCCGTCGCGCTGTGGTCGCTGCCGTCGCCGATCTTGCCGATGTCGTGCACGAGGGCGCCGACCAGCAGGAGGTCGGGCCGTCCCACACGGCCGGTGAGCTGGTGGGCCTCGACGACGGTCTCGAGGCTGTGCCGGTCCACGGTGTGACGGTGCAGGGGATTGCGCTGGGGCCGGTCGCGCACGTCGGCCCACTCGGGGAGCCAGCGGTCGACCACGCCGCACAGGTCGAGGGTGTTCCAGGTGGCCACGACCGAGGTGCCGCCGAGGAGGTCCACCAGGAGCGATCGGGCCTCCTCGGGCCAGGGCTCGGGGAGCGGGGGCAGTTCGGCCAGGGCCGTGGTGGTGTGCGGTGCGAGCGGGATGTCCTGGGTCGCCGCGACGACGGCGGCGCGGAGGGCGAGCATCGGATCCGGGGCGGTCTCGCGCTGCGCCACGCCCGAGCCGCGACCGAGGACGACCTCGCCGTCGTGGGCATAGATGCCGGCGCCGAGTGGCTCGAGCTGGGGGCGCCGCGGCCCGCGGCGCGGGAGCCGCTGTCGCTGGCTCTGGCCCGCGCGCCGCAGCGTGGCGTCCAGGGCGGCAGCGACCTGCCGCGACGCCCCGCCGACCCGCTGCAGGAGGGCGTCGGCGTCCGCGTCACCGAGCAGGTCCGCGACCGCGTCCTGGTCGTTCATGGTCAGCAGGTTGCGAGGCCGCTTCGTCGTCAGCTGGAGGGCGTCCCGCACGTCGAGGAGGGTCGCGTACGCCTCGTCGACCGGACCGTGGGGCCGATCCGCGAGCCAGGACGCCGTCAGCGAGCGCAGGATGCCCATGTCCCGCAGGCCGCCACGGGCCTCCTTGAGGTCCGGCTCGAGCATCTGGGCGAGCTCGCCGAACCGCGCGTGGCGGGCGGCGACGTTGGCGGCGAGGTCGGGCAGGCGCTTGCGGGCGTGGGCGCGCCAGTCGTCGGCGAGGCGCCGCGCGGTGGCGTGGACGAGCTCGCCGTCACCGGCGATGGGGGACAGGTCGAGCATCGCCCCGGCGACCGAGAGGTCGTCGCCGCCGACGGTGCGGCAGTCCTCGAGGGTGCGGACGGCGTGGTCGAGGGACAGGCCGGAGTCCCAGATGGGATACCAGACCTGCTGGGCCACCTCGGCGACGCGGGCGGCGGGGGTGCGGCGGTCGTGGATGACCACGAGGTCGAGGTCGCTGAGCGGGCCGAGTTCTCGGCGGGCGAGCGATCCGGTGCAGGCGAGCGCCATGCCGGAGTCGGGACCGCCGGCGTCGCGCCACAGGTCGCCCAGCCAGTGGACGATGCGGTGGGACTGGGCGCCGCGGGCGGCGGTCCCGCGCGGGGCGGAGGAGCCGTGCGGCGCCGCGCCGGGGCCGTTCGGGCGCCGGAGTGCGGCGCCGAGGGCGAGCTGCTCGGATCGTGTGGTCATCATCGTCCCTTCACGGAGCGGGCGCGCCCGGCCGGGTGTCCCGGCCGGGCGCATTGGGGGTGGGTGCGTGCTGGGTGTCGCGCGCGGTCAGATCGCGTCGGGGCCGCGCTCGCCGGTGCGTACGCGGACCACGTCCTCGACCGGGATCGTCCAGACCTTTCCGTCCCCGATGGAGCCGGTCTGGGCCTGCTTGACGATCATGCCGACCACGGCTGACGCGTCGTCGTCGTCCGCGAGGACCTCGAGGCGGATCTTGGGCACCAGGTCGACGTTGTATTCCGCGCCGCGGTAGACCTCGGAGTGGCCGCGCTGCCGGCCATAACCGGAGGCCTCGGACACGGTCATGCCCTGGATCCCGAACGACTCGAGGGCGTCCTTGACGGGTTCGAGCTGGTGGGGCTTGATGATGGCGGTGACGAGCTTCATCGGGTGCTCTCTTCCTTGGTGGTGGACAGCTCGTCGTGGTGACGGGCGTCGGGCTCCTGCGTACGCCCGGTGGACGGGTGGCCGACAGCCGCCGCGAGGGCACCGCGGCCGAGGCGGCCACCGAGCGGGGTGAGGTCGTACGCCGACTCCGCGTGCTCGCGGGTGTCGACGCCGTCGGTCTCGGCATCGGCGGTGACCCGCAGGCCCATGACGAGGTCGAGGACCTTGGCGATGACCGCGGTGACGACGAACGAGTACGCGAGGACCGCGACCGCGCCGACGGCCTGGCGCCAGAGCTGGTCGACCCCGCCGCCGTAGAACAGGCCGTTGACCGCAGCCGGGGCCGACTCGGTGGCCAGGAAGCCGATGGCGAGGGTGCCGACGAGGCCGCCGACGAGGTGGACGCCGACGACGTCGAGGGAGTCGTCATAACCGAAGCGGAACTTCAGGCCGACGGCGAGGGCGCACAGGGCGCCGGCGAGCAGGCCGATGATGATCGCGCCGACGGGGGAGACCGCGGAGCAGGCCGGGGTGATGGCGACCAGGCCGGCGACGATGCCGGACGCGGCACCGAGCGAGGTGGGGTGGCCGTCGCGGATGCGCTCGGTGACGAGCCAGCCGAGCATCGCGGCGGCGGTGGCGGCCAGCGTGTTGACCCAGGCGACCGCGGCGGTGCCGTTGGCGCCGAGCGCGGAGCCCGCGTTGAAGCCGAACCAGCCGAACCAGAGGACGGCCGCGCCGAGCATGACGAGGGTGAGGTTGTGGGGCTTCATCGGGTCCTTGCGGAAGCCGATGCGCTTGCCGAGGACCAGCGCGAGGGCGAGGGCCGCGGCGCCGGCGTTGATGTGGATCGCGGTGCCGCCGGCGAAGTCGACGGCCTTGATGGTGTTGGCGATCCAGCCGCCCTTCTCCGCGGCGACGCCGTCGAAGGCGAAGACCCAGTGGGCGGCGGGGAAATAGACCAGGACGGCCCAGAGGGCCGAGAAGGCCAGCCACGCGCCGAACTTCATGCGGTCGGCCACCGCGCCCGAGATCAGGGCCACGGCGATGATCGCGAAGGCGGACTGGAAGGCGACGAAGGCGAGGGTCGGGACGGTGCCGACGAGGGCCTCTTCGCTCATCAGGCCCTTGAGGCCCAGGAACTGGGTGGGCGAGCCGATGACGCCGCCGATGGAGTTGCCGAACGTGAGGGAGTAGCCGAACAGGACCCAGAGGACTCCGACGACGCCCATCGACGCGAAGCTCATCATGATCATGTTCAGGACACTCTTGGAGCGGACCATGCCGCCGTAGAAGAACGCGAGACCGGGGGTCATCAGCAGCACCAGGGCGGCGCTGATGAGGACCCAGGCGGTGTCGCCGGTGTTGATCTCCAGTGCTGTCATGCAGATCAGTGAACTGGGCCGGTGTTTCGCGCGAATCGCGTCGATGTTCCGCGTGTGTTACAGGTTTGGTCTCATGTTTCGGCCATGTTTCTGAGACGAGTTGGGCGCGTGGACGGGCGTGGCGGGGCCGGGGGGCGTGGCGTGGGCAATGTCTCGTGTGTTTCGGGGGTGAACCTCTGGTGAACGGCACGTGTTGGCACTACCGTTGGTTCATGGCACCGACGACGATCCCGCGCCGAGGCCGAACCGGGTCACTGACCCCTTCGACCGACTGCGGGAGCGTCGTGGGTGCCTGTGTTTTTCCCACTGTCGTGGAGAAGCACAGCGCTCAACCCCAAGGAGGTTCGCAATGGACGTCACGGTGACCGGTAGGCACTGCAACGTTTCGGACGAGTTCCGCGCCCATGTGATGGACAAGATCACGAAGATCGAGAAGATCTCCGAGAAGGTCATCCGGGTCGACGTGCAGGTCTCGGCGTACGCAAACAAGCGACAGGCCGATGAGGCGTCGCGCGTGGAGATCACGGTGCGCGGGAAGGGCCCCGTCGTGCGCGCGGAGGCCGCGTCCCAGGACAAGATGGCCGCGTTCGAGCACGCCATGGACCGCCTGCGCGCCCAGCTGCGCAAGGCACAGGACCGCAAGAAGGTCCACCGCGGCCAGCACGCGCCGCGCTCGCTGCAGGAGGCGACGGCCCAGCTGCCGTCGGTCGATGACGGCCTGGCGACCGCGGAGGGCGAGGAGCCCCAGACCCGTTCTGTGGCAGGGATCGAGGTCACCGGCGACGGACCGCTGGTGGTGCGCGAGAAGACCCACCCGGGTGCGCCCATGTCACTGGAGCAGGCCATCGAGCAGATGGAGCTCGTGGGCCACGATTTCTATCTGTTCGTGGATTCCGGCAGCGGACAGCCGAGCGTGGCGTATCGCCGCCGGGCGTACGACTTCGGCGTGATCCACCTGGACGTCAACGACACCGACGAGGCGAAGTCGGCCTGATCGTCGGCCCGTGCGAACGGCGAAGGCCCGGATCCCTGTGTGAGCGGGGATCCGGGCCTTCGTGATTGCTCGACTGCGGTTCGTGTGCCTCGCCGTCAGCGGGGTGCGGGGCCCTGGCCGGGCTCGATGTCGATGCGCGACTCGGAGCGGTCGGCGGTCCACTCGATGTGGTATTTCCCTTCGTCGTCGATGCGCTGGTAGGTGTGCGCGCCGAAGTGGTCGCGCAGGCCCTGCACCAGCGCCGCAGGCAGGCGCTCGGCCCGCACCGTGTCGAAGTAGGCCAGGGCGGCGGAGAAGCCCGGAACCGGAACCCCGGCAGCGATCGCGAGGCCCACGGTGCGGCGCCAGCCGTCCTGGGCGGTGGCGAGATCGGCTGCGACCGAGGGTGCCTCGAGCAGCGTGGTGAGGTTGGAGCCGGCGTACTCGGAACGGATGCGCTCCAGCAGGCGCGCGCGGATGATGCAGCCCGCGCGCCAGATCTTCGCGACCTCGGCGACGTCGATGTCCCACCCGTACGCCTCGGCGGCGGTGCGGATCTGGTCGAGCCCCTGGGCGTACGCGATGACCTTGGACGCCCACAGGGCGGAGCGGACGTCGTCGAGCAGGGCGGCGCGGTCGTCGGCCTGCAGTGTGCGATCGGGGCCGGTGAGGGCCTTCCGTGCGGCGGCGCGCAGGTCCTTGTGGCCCGAGGTCGAGCGGGCGAACACCGACTCGGCGATGGTGTTGACGGGAACCCCGAGCTCGAGGGCGATCTGGACGGTCCAGCGACCGGTGCCCTTCTGCTCGGCCTCGTCGACGATGACGTCCACGAGGGGCTCGCCGGTGCGGGGGTCGGCCTGGTCGAGGACCTTGGAGGTGATCTCGATGAGGAACGAGTCGAGGTCGCCGGAGTTCCACTCGCGGAAGGCGTCGGAGATCTCGGCGACGGTGAGCCCGGCGGCGCGCAGGACGTCGTACGCCTCCGCGATGAACTGCATGTCGGCGTACTCGATGCCGTTGTGGACCATCTTCACGAAGTGGCCGGCACCGTCGGTGCCGATGTAGGCGCAGCAGGGCTCGCCGTCATACTGCGCGGCGATCTTCTCGAGGATCGGCCCCAGCGCCTCGTACGACTCCGGTGACCCACCCGGCATGATCGAGGGGCCGCGGAGCGCACCCTCCTCGCCGCCCGAGATGCCGGCGCCGACGAAGTGGAGCCCGACCTCGCGGAGCTTCTTCTCCCGGCGACGCGTGTCCTCGTAGTGGGCGTTGCCGCCGTCGACGACGATGTCGCCCTCCTCGAGCAGCGGGACGAGCTGGTCGATGACCGCGTCGGTGCCGGCGCCGGCCTTGACCATGATGACCATGCGGCGGGGCCGCTCGAGGCTCGCGACGAACTCCTCGAGGGTCGCGGCGGGGACGAAGTCACCCTCGGACCCGAACTGGTCCATCATCTCGTCGGTCTTGGCCTGGGTGCGGTTGTAGACCGCGGTGCGAAAGCCCTTGGAGGCGAAGTTGCGGGCGAGGTTGGAGCCCATGACGGCGAGGCCGATGACGCCGACGTCGGCGAGGGGAGTGTTGGTCATGGTCCGACCCTGCCTCGGGCTCATGGCGTACGCAAGAGGTTGCCACGTGTTGCCGGGGGATTTCCGTGGGTGCGCGGGGTGGGTGTCCGGGAGCGTCGGCTTGCGGCTGGGACGCCGAGCCGTAGGTCCTTTGGTCCCGTGGGCTCGCGGCGTCTTTACGCCGCTTCGCCGAACTCCCGGTCACCCACCCCACGCCGACGTTCTCCCAGCGGGCGCAGCGAGACGAGGAGTGTGCCCCGCGTTGGTCGAGCGACGGAGTCGAAGTCACCCGCGCACCAACACACGGCCACGCGAGCCGTTGGCGAACGCTCCTGCAGTTGGCGAGCGGTAGTTGTCCTCGAGAATGGTGCACCGCTCTCCAACGCAATTCCGACTCGCCAACTGCACGAGCGTTCGCCAACGGAGCGACCCCGGGGACGTTCGAGTCCCGAAAGGTCGTTTGAGTCTGTTGGAACCGACTCGAACGACTTTTCGGAACTCAAATGTGGGGGAGGCGGTCGCCCCCTCGTCCCTCTGGCGCCGGCTCGGAGAGCGTTCGGCGTGGGTGGGGTGGGGGCCGGGCACCCGCGAGTTCGGCGAAGCGGCGTAAAGACGCCGCGAGCGCACGGGACCCAAGAACTCACGACTCGGCGTCCCAGCCGCAAGCCGAAGCTCGCGGAGCCCGGAACCCACCCCAACCACGCCTGGCCCGGTCCACGAAGAGCCCGCCCCGATAGCATCGGCTCATGTCCCCCGCACCCACGATCTATGACGTGGCACGTGTTGCGGGTGTCTCGCCGTCCACCGTCAGTCGTGCGCTCAGCAAGCCCGGCCGCGTCTCCTTCGAGACCGCCGAGCGCGTACGCGCCGCTGCGGCCGAGCTCGGCTATCGCACGCGTACGCTCCATCGCGACGTGAGCTTCACCGCCGGGCTCATCGTCCTCGCTGTCGCCGACATCACCAATCCCGTGTTCGCGCCGCTCATTCGGGGCGCGCAGCGCACCGCCGAGGAGGCCGGGCACCACCTCATGCTCGTCGACTGCCACGGTTCGCCCGAGGTCGAGGAGGAGATCCTGACGCGCCTGGCCGGGTCGGTGGACGGCATGATCCTGACCTCGTCGCGCATGCCCGATTCCGCGATCCGTCGCTTCGCCAAGCAGGTTCCGCTCGTCGTGCTGAACCGTGTCGTCACCGATGTGCGCTCGGTCGTCCCCGACAACCTCCGCGCCGTACGCCGGGCCGCCGAGCTGCTCGGCCAGCACGGCCACCGCGAGGTCGTGTGGCTGTCGGGTCCCGAGCGCTCGTGGGCCGATGGGATCCGCTGGCGGGGGCTGCGCGAGGTCGCCCACGAGCTCGACCTCCGCGTACGCCGGCTCGGTCCCGCCGACCCGACCATCTCCGGTGGGGCGTCGCTTTTCGAAGCCTGGCAGGAGAAGCCGTCGACGGCGGTGATGGCCTACAACGACCTGCTCGCCATCGGCTTCGTCGAGGCGGCGCGGCGGGCCGGCGTACGCGTCCCCGGGGACGTGAGCGTGATCGGCTTCGACAACATCGTGAACGGGGCCCAGATGACGCCCGCGCTCACGACCATGGCGGCGCCGCTGCTGACGCTCGGGGTGACCGGCGTCCACCACCTGCTGTCGGTCGCCCAGCACGGCGACGCGCGGGCGCCGGTGCACCTGCCCGTACGCCTGGTCCTGCGCGATTCGGTGGGGCCAGCGAAGACCGCCTGACTTGTACGCTCACCGCAGCCGGTGCAGCACCTCACCCGCGTGGGGCACGACGAGCGTGTCCGGGTCGGCCTCGTACGCCGCCACGTCCACCTCGGCCGGGTCGAGGTAGCCCAGGTTGATGGATTCGCAGACCTCACGGGGAATGCCGGTCGCCAGGGTCACGCGTACGCGGTTCTGCTCGCCGCCCTCCGGCGTCCACGTGCCCATGCCGCGGAGGTGGGTCGAGTGGGCGAGGACGCCCCAGTGGTGGTGCTTGAACCGGTCCCACTGGCCGACGAAATAGTCGCGGTTGTGATAGCCCACCTCGAGGATATCGGGGTGCATGACCGAGACCTCGGTGATGTGGGGCGCATAGATGATGACCTCGCCGCCGTCGGCCACGATCGGCTCGAGCTTGTAGAAGCCCTTGGCGCCGGTCCAGATGTCCTCATATTTCGTCGGCATCATCGACAGGACACGCTTCACGGGCCGGTCCAGATAGGTGATGTGGGTCTCCGCCGACACGTCGGAGGCGGCCGCCCACGCGTCCTCCGGCGTGCCGATCGCCACGGCGTGCAGCGTGTCGGAGCCCGACGCGACGACCAGACACACAGCCAACCGCTGCGCCGGGATCATCGCCGACGCCTCGTTGATCAGGGCCCGCACGGGGGTCACGCCGCGCGACCCGATCATGGTGTAGCTCGTGATCAGCGCCCCCACCCAGTGGGACAGGTCGATGAGGTCGGCGCCGGCGACGCCGGGATAGAAATATTTGTTGCCACCCGAGAATCCCACCACTTCGTGGGGGAACACCGGCCCGACCACCAGCGCGACGTCGGCCTCGGCGACGTGGCGGTTGATCTGCACCGACACGCCCTGGTCGTGCAGCCGCCCGCCGGTCAGCTCGGTGACGCGCTCGGCGGGGATCTGACCGAGCGTGGTGAAGGTGTCGGGGTCCCAGTGCTCGTGGTTCAGCACCGTCATGCCGGGATAGGTCGCCTCGAGCTCGCCCTCGGCGAAGCCCAGGTGGCGCGCGATCGCCGCGTCGGTCATGGCCTGGTGGGTGCCGAGCGCGACGACGGCGGTGAGGGCGCGCACGCGGCCGTGCAGCGCGCGGTGGACCGCGCCGAGCACCAGCGGCAGGGGACAGGACCGCGTCCCGTCGGGGATGACGACGCAGACGCGTTTGCCGTCCCAGTCGTACGCGGCCAGCTGATCGGCCACGAAGGCGTCGACGGCGGCGGGGTCGAGGTGGTCACCGGGCCCGCCGAGCGTACGCGCGCGGGTCGCGTCGCCGGGGTCGGTGCCGAAGGCGTCAGGCGTGCTCATGGAGTCAGGGTAGTCCCGACTCCTGCGGTCTGGTGAGGCGCGGAAACATCTGGCAACCGGTGGCGATCCCCGCCCCGGCCCCGCAGGATGGCCCCATGGCATCACTGGAGCTGCACCCCGACCGGCTGTTCCCCGTCGACCCGACGGTCCGCGACATCACGCGCGAGCTGTACGCGTCGGTCGCCGACCTGCCGATCATCTCGCCGCACGGGCACGTGCCGCCGGCGTGGCTGGCGGAGGACACGCCGTTCGGCGACCCGACCTCGCTGCTGATCACGCCGGACCACTACGTGAACCGGCTGATGCACGCCTCGGGCGTCGACCTGGGGGAGCTGGGGGTGGGCTCCTCGGGAATGACCGAGGCCGAGTCCCGCCACGCCTTCCGCCTCCTGTGCGAGCACTGGCCGATCTATCGGGGGACCCCCGTGCGGCTGTGGTTCGAGTCGATCCTCGTCGACGTGTTCGACGTCCACGTCGTGCCCGCGGCCGACACCGCCGACGCGATCTATGACGCCATCGCCGCCAAGCTGGCGACCCCGGCGTACCGGCCCCGCGCGCTGTTCGACCGCTTCCGCATCGAGGTGCTCGCCACGACCGACGACCCCTGCGACGACCTCGCCCACCACGCGGCCATCGCCGCCGACGATTCCTTCACCGGAAGGGTTCTGCCGACGTTCCGCCCCGACCGATATCTCGAGCCCGGGCGCGACGACTGGGCCGAGCTCGTCGATCGACTCGGCGAGGTCGCCGGCACCGACACGTCCACGCTGGCCGGCTGGGTGGACGCCATGGAGTCGCGCCGCGCCCACGTCAAGGCCCACGGCGCGGTGTCGGCCGACCATTCCCACGCCGACCCGGGGATGGTCCCGCTCGAGCCGTCCGAGGCCGAGCGCCTGTACGCCGGATTCCGTAGCGGGGAAGGGAACGCGGCCGAGGCGGACCGCCTGCGCCGCCACCTCCTGTTCGAGATGGCGCGCATGTCGAGCGAGGACGGCCTCGTCATGACCCTCCACCCGGCGGTGCACCGCAACCACCACATGGCGACCTTCGAACGCTTCGGCGCCGATGTCGGCTGCGACATCCCGATCGCCGTCGAGTGGACCCACAACCTCGAGCCCGCGCTCAACGCGTTCGGCACGAACCCGAACTTCCGCCTCGTGCTGTTCACGCTCGACGAGACCACGTTCTCGCGCGAGATCGCCCCGCTGGCGGGCTTCTATCCCAGCGTGTACGCCGGGGTGCCCTGGTGGTTCATCGACGCCCCCGAGGCGATCCGTCGATTCCGCTCCGCGGTGACCGAGACCGCCGGGTTCACCCGCACCAGCGGCTTCATCGACGACACCCGCGCGTTCTGCTCGATCCCCGCGCGCCACGACATGTCGCGTCGCCTCGACGCGGGCTTCCTCGCCCAGCTCGTCGCCGAGCACCGCCTCACCGAGGACGAGGCCGCCGAGACCATCCACGACCTCGTCGCAACCCAACCCAGGAAGGTGTTCCGACTGTGACCGACCACGCCACCGAGAACCAGGCCACCGAGAACCACGCCCCGCGCCTGTCGCGCGACCTCCCCGGCATGCCGCCAGCCCCGCCCGTACGCATCGTCCACGTCGGCGTCGGCAACTTCCATCGCGCCCACCAGGCCTGGTACACCCACCACGCGCCCGACGCCGCCCAGTGGGGGATCGCGGGGTTCACCGGCCGCTCCGCCGCCATGGCCGAGGCGCTGACCCCGCAGGACGGCCTGTTCACGCTCGTGACGCGGGCCGCCGACGGCGACAGCTGCGAGGTCATCGGGTCGATCGCCGAGGTCCATCCGGCGGCCGACGAGGCCGCGTTCCTTGCCCTGCTGGCGAATCCCGAGGTCGCGGTCGTCACCGCGACGGTCACCGAGCAGGGGTGGCTGAGCGGCGATCTGCCCGCCCGCCTGGCGGCCGGGCTGAGGGCCCGCCGCGACGCCGATGCCGGGCCGATCACGATCCTGTCCTGCGACAACCTTCCCCACAACGGATCCGTGGCCCGCGACGTCGTGCTCAAGGCCGCCGCCGACGACGACCTCGCCGCCTGGATCGACGCCCACGTGGACTTCGCCTCCAGCATGGTCGACCGCATCACGCCCGCAACGACCGACGAGCTGGTCTCCGTGGTGGACACCGAGTGCGGCCACCACGACGTCGCGCCCGTGCCCACCGAGCCCTTCGCGGAGTGGGTCATCGCGGGCCGCTTCCCGGCCGGGCGGCCGCGTTGGGAGGACGCGGGTGCGACGCTGGTCGACGACGTGGAACCCTATGAGCGCAGGAAACTGTGGCTGCTCAACGGTTCCCACTCCCTGATGGCGTACGCCGGCTCGATCCTCGGCCACACGACCGTCGCCGAGGCCATTGCCGACCCGCGCCTGCGCCGCTGGGTGGAACAGCTCTGGGACGAGGCCTGCCGCCATCTGACGCTGCCGGCCGACCACCTGGCCGACTACCGCGCCGCGCTGCTGGACCGGTTCGCGAACCCCCGCGTACGCCACAACCTGGCCCAGATCGCCGGCGATGGGAGCTCCAAGATCGCGGTGAGGATCACGCCGATCCTCACCGCGGAGCGGGAAGCCGGCCACCTGCCGGAGGGCGCGGCCACCGCCTTCGCGGCGTGGGTCGCCCACCTGCGCGGCCACGGTGCGCCGGTCAAGGATGCGGAGGCCGGTGCGTACGCGGAGGCCGCCTCGGAATCCGAACCCACACAGGCGATCCGGGGCGTACTCTCCGCCCTCGGCGAGGACGCCCTCGCCACAGACGACGCGCTCGTGGACCTCGCGGCCGCGCGCCTGGCCGAGTTGGAGGACGGGGACCGGTGACCGAGCACGGCTTCCTCGACCCGCCGGTCCACATCGGTCTCGACGTCGGCACCACCGCCGTCAAGGTCGCGGCCTTCGACATCGGGGGCACCGCCGGGGCCCGCGCCATGGCCGTACGCCCGTGCGCGCTCCAGCAGCCGCAACCGGGGTGGCAGGTGGTGGACCCGGCGGCGTTGCTGAAGGCCGTGGACCAGGCGATGGAGTCGTGCCTGCGTCAGCTCGGCGGCGCGCAGGTCGTCACGATCTCCGTGTCCACGGCGATGCACGGCCTGATGGCCTTCGACGAGGACGTACGTCCGCTCACACCCGTGGTCACCTGGGCCGACGCGCGCGCGGCCGACGTGGTGGCGTCGCTGCGCTCGGAGGGCCTGGCGACGATGCTGCTGCAGCGCACCGGCACGCCCGTGCACACCATGAGCCCGCTCGCCAAGGTGATGTGGTTCGCCCGCAACGAGCCCGACCTCGTGCGCCGCGCCCGCTGGTGGGGCGGCATCAAGGAACTCGTCATCCACCACCTCACCGGTGGGCTGGTCTCGGAGTTCTCGAACGCCTCGGGCTATGGGCTGCTCGACGTGACGACCCTCGACTGGGACGAGGTCGCCCTCGAGATCGCGGGACTCGACCGCGACCGTCTGCCGGAGGTCGTCGACCCGACCACCGCGTACGACCTGCGGCCGGAACTGCGTGAGCGCTGGAGTCTCGACGCAGGGACGCGGGTGGTGATCGGCGCCGCCGACGGGCCGCTCGGCAACCTCGGCACCGGCGCCCTGACCCCCGGCACTGTCGGCCTCTCGCTCGGCACCAGCGGCGCGGTCCGCATGACCGTCGCCGAGCCCACGTTCGATCCCGAGGGCCGCCTGTTCTGCTATGCGCTCACTCGCGACCTGTGGGTGGCCGGCGGGCCGGTCTCCAACGGTGGCATCGCGTTCGACTGGGCCGCGCGTACGTTCGCCTCCGACGTCGTCGAGGGCAACGATCCCGGCCAGGCGCTGGAGATCGCCGCCACCGCACCGGTGGGCAGCGACGGGTTGGTGATGGTGCCCTACCTGCTGCCTGAGCGGGCGCCCTTGTGGGACGGCGGGATCCCGGGGGCCTACCTGGGGATGCGCTACGGCCATCGCCGCCAGCACTTCCTCCGCGCCGCGCTCGAGGGCGTCTGCCTGCAGGTCGGGTCGATTGTCGACGTGCTCGAGACCGTGGAGCCGGTCACGTCGATCCGGGCGACCGGCGGGCCGTTCCGCGCCCAGCTGTGGCGCTCGGTCATGTCGGCGGTGCTCGACCGCCCGTTCTTCGTGGCGTCCGATGCGGGCGGGACGGCTCTGGGGGCGGCGGCCCTCGGCGTACTGGCGGTGGGGGAGGCCGACTCGCTGGAGGCTGCGCTGACCTCGTTGGGCGGCCGGGTGGCGGGCAGCGATCCGGAGGAGCGGCCACTGGCGGTCTCGCGCACGGACGCGGCGGCGTACGCAGCCCTCCGGCGCGGGCTGCCGCAGCTGATCGAGGGCTATCAGGAGGTGGCGAGCCTGTACGCGGCGCGGCCCTGATCTCAGGGTTCGTGTGCGCGGTCGGTGCGCCGCTGCGCCGAACTCGCGGGTGCCCGGCCTCCGTCCCAACTGCGCCGACGTTCTCCGAGCGAGCGCCAGCGAGACGAGGAGCAGGTGACCGATCCGAGGAGTCGCGGTCGCGCTGGCTGAGCGAGGAACGAGTCGAAGCGCTCTGGAGGTCACGTTGGCTGAGCGAGGAACGAGTCGAAGCCACTCGCGGTCACGCTGGTTGAGCGAGGGACGAGTCGAAGCCCCTGGGGGTCACGCTGGCTGAGCGAGGAACGAGTCGAAGCCACCCCCCGGGCTCACGCTGGCTGAGCGAGGAACGAGTCGAAGCCACCCCCCGGGCTCACGCTGGCTGAGCGAGGAACGAGTCGAAGCCCCTGGGGGTCACGCTGGCTGAGCGAGGAACGAGTCGAAGCGCTCTGGAGGTCACGTTGGCTGAGCGAGGAACGAGTCGAAGCCACCCCCGGGCTCACGTTCTCCGAGCGAGGAACGAGTCGAAGCCACTCGCGGTCACGCTGGCTGAGCGAGGAACGAGTCGAAGCCCCTGGGGGTCACGTTGGCTGAGCGAGGAACGAGTCGAAGCCACTCGCGGTCACGTTGGCTGAGCGAGGGACGAGTCGAAGCCCCTGGGGGTCACGTTGGCTGAGCGAGGAATGAGTCGAAGCCCCTGGGGGTCACGCTGGCTGAGCGAGGGACGAGTCGAAGCCCCTGGGGGTCACGTTGGCTGAGCGAGGAACGAGTCGAAGCCACCCCCGGGCTCACGTTCTCCGAGCGAGGAACGAGTCGAAGCCACCAGCCCGCGATCACCTTCTGCGACAGAAAAAAATAGTTCGAGAAACTTTTCACGCACCCCTGTTCTGGGTCCGAAATTGTCAGACCCCCTTCCTAGGCTGGAACCATCACCACACCACCAGGGGGGAACCATGGACGATCTCATCGAACACCTTCTTGCGAAGGGAAAACCCGACCGCACCGCGGTCATCCTCGGCCTGAAGGATGCCGCCGACCGCCAACACCAGGCCGAGATCGACCAGATCTCGTTGATCGCTGCCGCAGCAAGGGCGTACTCGTGGATCAACGAACCGCTGTCCGACAACGATTCCGCGCCGTCGGTGCTTCATGGCGAACGGCTGATGGTTCTCGGTGGTGATGGTACGCCGGAGGTCGCCGAGTTCTGTTCGTTGGAGGTCGGTCCAGCGCTCGGCATCTCGCCGGACGCCGCCGCCCAGCTGATCGCCGACGTCCTCGACCTTCGTCATCGTCATCCGAAGTTGTGGGCGCTGGTGATCGGCGGCTACGTCCGTGTCTACGCCGCACGGAAGGTTGCCCAACTCACCCGGACTCGTGAACTCACCCACGAGATGGCGGGTGAGGTCGACCGGCAGCTCGCCCCGTTCGCCCCGCAATACACCGTCACGCGGCTGCTCAACCAGGCCGAACTGTTGTGTGATGTCGTCGACCCCGAGGGTGCCGAGGCCCGGCGGAAGGCCGCACTCGAGCGGCGGTTCGTCAACGTGCGTGCTGGTGAAGCGGGGACCGCGCTGGTCACGGGCCAGGTCGATGGCCCCGCCGGGCTCCGGCTCGACCAGACCGTCACTCAGCTCGCGGGCATCCTCCGTGACGCCGGACACCGGGACTCGGCCGACGGTGATGGCACGGTTGTCGATGGGGCGGAGGTCGACCGGTTGGACGAGCAGTTCGCCGTGCTGCGCGCCCAAGCGCTCGAACTCCTGGCCGACCCCGCCCGCGCGGGACGCGTCCTCGGCGCCGGAACCCTCGACCTCGACGGCACTGACCAAGCCGACACGTCGTCGGGATTGCCCTCGCGCAAGGACCTGCTCGAGCTCGTGGTCCATGTCCGCCCGGACCAGGTCGATCGCGGTGCGGGCGGCCAGGTCACCGTCCTCGGCTCGGTCGCCCGCTCCCAACTCGACGCGCTCCTCGCGAACGCCGAGAAGGTCACCGTCCGGCCGGTCCTGGATCCGGAGGTGCCCCACGTGACGGTCGGCTACGAACCCACTGAGGCGCAACGCCGGGAAGTGTTGCTACGGGAGGAATTCGAAGCGTATCCCTTCTCCACAAGGAAATCAGCGAGCACATTCATTGACTTGGACCACGTCACCCCCTTCCCCCTCGGTGCGACGTGCACCACGAACCTGACCCCGTTGTCGAAGCGGGTCCACCGGGCCAAGACGTTCGGCGGGTTCACCTCCACGCCGGTCCGGCCGGGCGTGAAGCACTGGAAGACCCCGACGGGGCAGGAGTTCTGGACCACTCCGCACGGGACTTATACGCGGAGCCCTGACACCGACCTGGTCATCGACCCAACAGGCACCCAGCGAAGAATCCGACAGGCCACCCGGCGAGCCGCCGAACTCGCCGACAAGCACACCAAACAACAGATCAAGGAGGAAGCACGAGCTGCTGCAGAACGACTGTTCGCTCAGATGAGCCCAGCCCTCATCCCCCTCACGGAGGACACCGCCGCCTGAGCCAACCGCACGATCGCGGCCCACCTCACTGCTGACCGACCCGCCAGGAGAACCCACCCGGCGGGCGCGAAGCATGCCCCCAGCGAACCAGCCGGCTCCTCGTCTCGCTGGCGCTCTCTCGCAGAAGGTGGACCGGTCCTCAGGTCGTCACGACTCCTCGTCTCGCGGAGCCTGTGCTGAGCGAGGCCGTCCGCGGCCGAGACGAAGTGCTCGCGCGGAGGACGTCCCGGCGATCTCCGACCCCGGGCGGAGCCGAATCTCCCACGAGGGCCAGACTGGTGACCACGCCCGCATCCCTGGAGGAACCATGGCCACCGATCGCCCCACCCGCAGCTTTCCGAAGGCCCAGAGCCCTCTCAGCCCCCTCATGCAGAAGCTCGAGCGCGCCAGCGGCCTCGACGGGGCCGTCGCCGCGGTCCAGCCCGTCATGGACGCGGTGACGGCGAACCCTGCCGTACGCGGCGCCCTGCAGGGTCGTTCGCTCGGCCACGCCCTCCACCCGCTGCTGGTGCAGGTGCCCATCGGGGCGTGGATGAGCGCGTCCGCGCTCGACGCGACGGGCGCCGACCCGGACGGCCGCGCCGCGCGACTCCTGGTCGGGCTGGGATTCCTCGCCGTCCCGCTCTCCGCGCTGTCCGGGTGGGCCGAACTCGCCGAGACCGGCCAGCGGGAGAAGCGCGTCGGAGTCGTGCACGCGGTCGCCAACGGCGCGGGCGCCATCCTGCAGGGCGCGTCGTGGGTCGCCCGCGGCAAGGGTCACCGCGGCATCGCCGCGCTCACCTCGGTCGCCGCGCTGTCGTTGGTGGGCGCCGCAGGGTTCCTGGGGGGTCACCTCGCGGTCGCGCGCGACGTGGGTACGCACGACCCGGTGTTCGACGACACGATCTGAGGGGGCGGCTCCCAGGGCCAGCGAGGTGGCTTCGACTCGCTGGCGCTCGCTCAGCCAGCGTGGGGACGCGCTCGCTCAGCCGGCGTGGGGGACGCGCTCGCTCGCAGAGCCTGTCAGACCGGTCGGCTAGCGTTCCCCCATGCACCCCGCACCTGTTCGCCTTGGCCTTCCCGCCGCCCGGCGCATCGCGCTGGCAGCGCAGGGGTTCGACCGGCCACGGCCGGACCGCCCGCCGACGATGCGCGACGTCCAGCGTGTGATCGATCGCCTCGCCCAGTTCCAGATCGACTCCATCAACGTGGTGGCCCGTGCCCACTACCTGCCGCTCTATTCGCGCCTCGGCCCCTACGACACCGGGCTGCTCGACCGTGCGTACGGCCGCGCGCCCCGTCGCATGTTCGAGTATTGGGGCCACGCCGCCAGCCTCGTCGACGTCAGCCTCCAGCCCGCCCTCCGCTTCCGCATGGCCCGTGCCCGCGAGGAGTCCTGGGGTCGCATGCAGCGCATCAGCGCCGACCAGCCCGATCTCGTCGACCGCATCCGCGCCGACGTCGCCGAGCGCGGCCCTATCACGGCCCGCGAGATCGACGCGCTCCACAACCCCGAAGGCGCCGAGCGGCGCCGCGACCACTGGGGCTGGAACTGGTCGGACACCAAGACCGCGATGGAGTTCCTGTTCTGGGCCGGCGAAATCACCTCCGCCAGCCGCAACAGCCAGTTCGAACGCAGGTTCGACCTCCCCGAACGCGTCCTGCCGAAATACATCACACAAGAGACCACGCCCACCGATGCCGACGCCGCCCTCACCCTCGTACGCCGGGCCGCGGCCGCGCTAGGGGTCGGCTCCCTCGCCTGTCTGGCTGACTACTTCCGTCTGCCCACGGCCATGACGAAAGCGGCGGTCGACTCCCTCGTCGACGCGGGCGAGTTGATCCCGGCCACGGTGGAAGGGTGGGCGAGGCCCGCGTACCTCTGGCACGAAGCCCGCCGCCCCCGGGCCATTCGCGCCCGCGCACTCCTCAGCCCGTTCGACTCCCTGGTGTTCGAACGGGCGCGGCTGCTCGCGCTGTTCGACTGCGACTACAAGATCGAGATCTATGTCCCCGAGGCGAAGCGGCGCTACGGCTACTACGTCTACCCGTTCCTGCTGGGCGACCGGTTCGTCGCCCGCGTCGACCTCAAGGCCGACCGCGCCCGCGGCGTCCTGCTCGTCAAGGCCGCGTGGCTGGAGCCGGGGGAGGACTCGTCGCGGGTGGCGCCCGAGTTGTACGCGGAACTCCGCACGATGGCCGACTGGCT
This sequence comes from Mariniluteicoccus flavus, assembly GCF_054776655.1. Classification (NCBI taxonomy): domain Bacteria; kingdom Bacillati; phylum Actinomycetota; class Actinomycetes; order Propionibacteriales; family Propionibacteriaceae; genus Mariniluteicoccus; species Mariniluteicoccus flavus. The sequence goes on from NZ_BAAHBN010000003.1 coordinate 54,349, forward strand.
GGGGCTCGACCGCGTCGAGTTCACCGGCGCCGGAAACCTCGTCCTCGACGCTCCTGGAACCTGATGTCGCGAGCGAAGGACCCGGCGAGCAGGACGAGGGCCACGGCTGTCAGGCCCTGACCGACCCACAGTGGGAGGAACGGGGCCAGGGCGGTCACGAGCGCGACCGCCTGGAACGCGGCGATGAGCCGCCGCGACTGGCGGAACGGCAGCGGCCCGAGCCAGTGGGGACGGACGAGTCCACCCACCACGAAGAGGTAGCGCGCGAGCCCGATCGCCAGGGCCCAGGGCGCCCACGGGACGACGGCGAGGCTGAGGACGAGCAGCACCGCCGCATCCACCTCCATGTCCCAGCGCGCGCCACGCTCGGTCACCGTGCCGGTGTGTCGCGCCACGGGTCCGTCGACGGCATCCAGCACGGTGGTGGGCACCGCGAGGAGGAACAGCCACCAACTCCGCGCCGGGAGGAACCCCAGGTGTTGGACCGCCACGAGCGCGGCGCAGCCGACGCCCAGCGCTCCGCGGAACAGCGTGACCCGGTCCGCGGGGGTCAGCCACCGGCCGGGCGTCCCTGCCCACGGCGTCGGCGAGCTCATGGGCCGAGCCTAGCTGGGGCGCCCTCGCACCCGCGCTGGCTGCGCCCTTGCCCCCCACCCACTAGGCTGGGGAAGGCTGCCCCGCCGCGGGGTGGTGAACGCCGACACACTCAGGGAGACAGGGTCTCGTGGCTGTATTCGACAAGTTGCTGCGCATGGGCGAGGGCAAGATCCTCAAGAAGCTCGGCAAGGTCGCCGACAGGGTCAACCTCATCGAGCCCGACTTCGAGGCGATGACCGACGAGGAGCTCAAGGCCCAGACCGAGGAGTTCAAGCAGCGGCTCGACGACGGCGAGACCCTCGACGACATCATGCCCGAGGCGTTCGCGACGGTCCGCGAGGCGGCCCGCCGCGTGCTCGGCAAGCGCCACTTCGACGTGCAGATCGAGGGTGGCGCGGCGCTCCACTGGGGCAACATCGCCGAGATGAAGACCGGTGAGGGCAAGACGCTGGTCGGCACGCTGCCGGCGTACCTCAACGCGCTGACCGGCAAGGGCGTCCACGTCGTGACGGTCAACGACTACCTCGCCGAGGTCCAGTCGGAGCAGATGGGCCGTGTCCACCAGTTCCTGGGCCTGAGCGTCGGCTGCATCCTGTCCAACATGACGCCCGCCCAGCGGCGCGAGGCGTACAACTGCGACATCACCTACGGCACGAACAACGAGTTCGGCTTCGACTACCTGCGCGACAACATGGCGCTGTCGGTGGAGGAGTGCGTGCAGCGCGGCCACCACTACGCCATCGTCGACGAGGTCGACTCGATCCTGGTCGACGAGGCGCGTACGCCGCTCATCATCTCCGGACCGGCCGAGGACACCCACGAGTGGTATCCGGAGTTCGCCAAGATCGTGACCCGCATGAAGCGCGACCGCGACTACGAGGTCGACGAGAAGAAGAAGACGATCTCGATCCTCGAGCCCGGCATCGAGGTCGTCGAGGACCGGCTCGGCATCGACAACCTGTACGAGTCGGCGAACACCCCGCTGATCTCCTACCTGAACAACGCGATCAAGGCGAAGGAGCTGTTCAAGCTCGACCGCGACTACGTCGTCATGGACGGCGAGGTGCTGATCGTCGACGAGCACACCGGGCGTACGCTCCACGGCCGCCGCTACAACGAGGGCCTCCACCAGGCCATCGAGGCCAAGGAGCAGGTGGAGATCAAGGACGAATACCAGACGCTCGCCACCGTCACCCTCCAGAACTTCTTCCGCATGTACGACAAGCTCGCCGGCATGACGGGCACCGCGAAGACCGAGGAGTCGGAGTTCCAGAAGATCTACGGCCTGTCGGTCGTGCCGATCCGCACGAACAAGCCGATGATCCGCAAGGACAACAAGGACCTCATCTATCGCACCGAGCAGGCGAAGTTCGACGCGATCATCGCCGATGTGGCCGAGCGCCACGAGAAGGGCCAGCCGGTCCTGATCGGCACGGCGTCGGTCGCGAAGTCGGAGATCCTGTCGCAGATGTTGAAGGCAGCCGGCGTGAAGCACGAGGTGCTGAACGCGAAGAACCACGCGCGTGAGGCCGCGATCGTCGCCCAGGCAGGAAAGCGTGGCTCGGTCACGGTCGCCACGAACATGGCCGGCCGCGGCACCGATATCATCCTCGGCGGCAACGCCGAGTTCCTCGCCGACCTCAAGCTGAAGCAGCAGGGCATCGACCCCCACGAGCACGCGGAGGCGTACGAGGCTGCCTGGGCCGACACGCTCGCGGCGTTCGAGGAGGAGGCCAACGCCGAGCACGAGGAGGTCGTCGAGGCCGGCGGCCTCTATGTCGTGGGCTCCGAGCGCCACGAGTCGCGCCGCATCGACAACCAGCTCCGCGGTCGTTCCGGCCGTCAGGGCGACCCGGGCGAGTCGCGGTTCTACCTCTCGCTCGGCGACGACCTGATGCGCCTGTTCAAGTCCGACATCGTCGAGTGGGTGCTGAACGCGCTGAAGATCCCCGACGACCAGCCCATCGAGGACAAGCGCGTCTCGAACTCGATCGCATCGGCCCAGAAGCAGGTCGAGTCGCAGAACTTCGAGATGCGCAAGAACGTCCTGAAATATGACGACGTGATGAACCGCCAGCGCCACGTGATCTACGCCGACCGGCGTCGGGTGCTCGAGGGCGCCGACCTCGAGGAGCAGCTGCGCGGCACCGTCGACCAGGTCGTGGGCGCGTACGTCGTGCAGAACACCCAGGGCTTCGCCGAGGACTGGGACCTCGACAAGCTGTGGGCCGACATGCGCTCGCTGTATCCGGTGACGCTCGACATCGAGGACTACCTCGAGGCCGAGATCTCGCAGGAGACGCTGATCGAGGACTTCCAGGCTGACGCCCAGAAGGCCTACGACGCCCGCGAGGAGACCATCGGCGAGGAAGGCATGCGCGACCTGGAGCGCCAGGTGCTGCTGACCGTGCTCGATCGCAAGTGGCGCGAACACCTCTATGAGATGGACTACCTGCGCGAGGGCATCGGCCTGCGCGCGATGGCACAGCGCGACCCGCTCGTGGAATACCAGCGCGAGGGCGGCGACATGTTCAACGCCATGCGCGACGCGTTCTTCGAGGAGGTCGTGGGCTTCATCTTCCAGGTCGAGGTCCAGGTCCCCGAGGTGCGTCAGCTCGCCGACGCCGAGGGCAACGCCATCTCCGCCGACACGCTCGAGGCCATGCTGGCCACCACGGCCGAGGACCGCTCCGAGCCCACGAACGAGGAGCTGGCCGAGCGCGAGGAGAAGGCGGAGCCCGAGCACGTCCGCGTCAAGGGGGCCGGCGAGCGCCGCGCCCGCACGCTGAACTATTCGGCCCCCGGCGAGGACGGCAACGCCGAGGAGCGCGCCGAGGCCGAGCCCGGCGACGACGACGCGTACGCCGGGGTCGGCCGCAACCAGCAGTGCCCGTGCGGTTCCGGAAAGAAGTTCAAGGCTTGCCACGGCAAGAGCGCGTGATCGGGGCCGTCGCGTCCTTATGATGGGCGCGTGACCCACCCCTCGAAGTTCCTGCTGCCCGTGACCGTCGGCCTCGCGCTGGCGGTCACGGCCTGTTCCGGCACCGACCAGCGCGTGGCCGCGCCCGCGGCCACGTCGGCGCCGCCTCCCGCGCCCGCCCCGGCCGCAACCCCGGAGCCCGCCCCCACGCCCACGCCGACCCCGGCGAAGACGACGCCGGCCTCGGCGACCCCGGCGAAGACGCCGTCCGGCAAGGCCTCGTCGGCCGCCCCCGCCAGCCCCTCGGGCAGACCCGCGCCCGCACCCGCGCCGGGGGTCCAGCCCCCTCCGGGCGCGCCGGTGGACTGCGCCAAGGTGAAGTGCGTGGCGCTCACGTTCGACGACGGGCCCGGCAAGGACACCCCGAAGGTCCTGGAGGCGCTGACGTCGCGCGGCGCCGTCGCGACGTTCTTCATGCAGGGCCCGTCGCTGCGGACCTATCCCGACATCGCCCGTCAGGTCGCCTCGACCCCCGGCATGGAGCTGGGCGACCATTCCTGGACCCACCCCAACCTCACGGGTCTCGGCCGCGACGGCGTGAAGAAGCAGCTGTCGCAGACCCACGGGAAGATCAAGGAGCTCACCGGCAAGGACGTGACGGTGTTCCGCCCGCCGTACGGGTCCCACAACGCGATGGTCGACGGTGTGGCCAAGGAGCTCGGCGAGTCCGTGATCCTGTGGGACGTCGACACCATGGACTGGAAGTCGCGCAACGCCACCGCCGTCCGCGGCGAGGTCAAGCGGCTGACGAAGCCCGGGTCGATCGTGCTCATGCACGACATCCATGCGTCGACGGTCGCCGCCGTGCCGGGGGTCGTCGACGACCTCAAGGCCCAGGGCTACGTCTTCGTCACGGTCACCCAGCTGATGGGCGGCCAGACGACGCCCGGCAAGACCTACACCAATCGCGGCTGAGCCCTAGGCGCTCGTCGAGCGGGCCTCGCGCGGCGCGCGGGCCGGCCCCAGGTCGGCGACGGTGCACAACCAGCTCCCCGCGGTGCGTTCGAGCCGCAGCGCCAGGGCGATCGAACGTCCCGTGGGCGCGGTCAGGCGCGCGCACGTCTCGACGACGTCGACGGCCGGCTGTTGGGCCCGCAGTGACTGCACCTGCCACTGCACCCGCGGGTCCTGGGCCCGGGCCCAGCCGTTGAGGGCGTCGAGCGCCTCGGCGGTGGTCCACCGGACGAGCTGGGCGGGCGTACGCCGGCCCACGGCCAGGTCGGCCGCCGCGCGGGCGAGCCGCAGTGCGGTCTCCACCGCCGGCGGCTCGGCATCGGTCACGACGGGGACGGCCATGGGGTCGACGAGCCGCAGGGTCAGCGACGCAGCCGGCGTGGGCAGCGCCGCCAGGGGTCGCGGGGTCGGTAGGGGGCGGGGATCGGGGATGAGTGCGATCGACATGGGACCAGCCTGCCGCGCGGAGGGACGCCGGAACGGGGTCGAGGGGAAATCTGTGGACAACTCCTCGACTCGCTGGCGCTCGCTCGCCTCGGAGAACGTTCTCCGAGGCGAGGAGGGCGGGCTCGCCCAGCCAGCGGGGGGTCACGGCGAGAACAGCAGCAGCAGCCCCGCGCAGCTGTAGAACACCATCACCGCCAGCATCGGCAGCTGGCCGACCACGCCCGCGTCGCGACGCACGAGGCGCAGCGACTGCTCGTGGGCCGCGACGATGCCGAGGAGGTGGCCGCCGACGATGCCGACGAGCTGCACCACGGCGGTCACCGTCGGGTGGTCGAACAGCGCCGCGTTGACGCCCATCTCGGCGCTGCCGAACAGGTTCCACCCCCGGCCCAGCGGGTCGGACAGGTGGATCGCGGTGCGCTGGCCCTCGACGACGAGCAGGCTGAAGTAGTGGGCGATAGCATAGCCCGCGCAGATCGGCAGCACCGTCGGCGCCATCAGCCGCGGCAGGTCGCGCGCCGGCACGTCCGACCAGCGGGCCATCGCCCGGGCCGCCGCCCCGTAGGTGACCGCCACGATCGTGATCATCGCCAGCAGCCCGCCGGTGCCCCAGACCCAGCCGGGGATCGCCGAGTCCTGCACCGCGCGGATCCACAGGGTCGTGTTCGCGAACGAGTCGTACGCGGTGGCCCCCAGCAGCACCACCACGACGGCCGCGAGGCCGCGCGGCGCGTCGAACGACAGGAGTCCGCGCAGGGGGTTGACCGCGTGGAGGACTCCGTCGACCCGGCGCAGCCACGACAGCTCGGCGAGCGAGGACGCGTACGCCGCGAATGGGTCGGCCGCCCGCAGCCAGCGGCGCCCGAACCACAGCGCGCCGCCGACGACCGCGATCGCCCACGCGACGAACCAACCGCGAAACACCGGCAGCGTGGCGCGGTCGGGCTGGACCAGCTCCAGCCACGCGAACGCGGCGAGGCCGAGGGCTGCCGGCCACACGCCCACGCGTACGGCATTGACGCTCCCGAAACCCTGCTCGGGAAGGCGTTCCAGCGGGTTCGCCCAGCGCCAGGCCTGGCCCGCGAGCAGCGAGATCGGCACCAGCCCGACCCACAGCCACGCGAACACGAAGCCGAACACCGGGTTGGTGTAGAGGTCGCGCCCGAACCACAGCGCCGCGAGCACGAGCAGCCAGACCCCGGCCACCAGAAGCTGGGCGACGGCCCGCGTCGCGGGATGGTCGACGACGCGGGTGAGCCGCGGCAGCGGGCGGCCGGCGGTGCCGACGAGCCGGGGCGTACGCCACGCCAGGCCGAGCAGGGCGAACGACAGGACGAGGACCGCGACAGTGCCGCCGACGACCGCCTCGAAGGGGAGGGGAAGGTCGTGGCGCGACGCGATGCCGTGCAGGAGGCGCATCAGCGGATGTTCAGGCGCGCGATCACCCGCGGCGGGTGATGGCTCTCGACCTCGAACTGCCCGATCTTGTCGGCGACGAACGTGAAGTCGGCGGGCTTGCCGGGGCCGACCTCCACCTCGCGGTCATAGCCGTGCACGTGGATCGAGTCGGGCGCGTCGCTCGTCGCCGTCACGTGCACCGTCGCGCCCTTCGGCACCTCGATCTTGGCGCCCGACGGGTCGACCCTACCCCCGGCGATGGTGATCTTCAGCTCGATCGGGCCCGACGGGGCCGGGGCGGGCGCCGCCGACTGGCAGGCGGCGAGCACCGCCACCGCCAGCAGCGCGGCGACGACCGACAGGAGGCGCCGGGGTGACAGGGAAGGTCGGACGGACGGCGTGGTTCGGGGTGACATCGGGGCCTTTCGTGGTGGAGCGAGGGTGCGCAGGCGTGCGTACGCACCACCATGGTCCACGAACGGCCCCGGGCGCGGGTTCCCCCGGGGCGCGTGGGACGGCAGGCGGTACCGTGATGTCAGTCACGAGCACGCACGAGCAATGATTCAGGAACGACGCGAGGAGGATCGATGCCGGACCGGCTGAGCGCGCGCGAGGTCACCATGCTGGCGGGGGACACGCTGCACACGCCCGCCCACGTCGGCACGGTCGACGTGTTCGCGGCGTCGGAGGACTTCGACTACGGCGCGCTGGTGTCGCTGATCCGGGACCGGCTCGACTTCGTGCCCCGCTATCGCATGCGCGTGCGCCAGGTCCCGGGGGCCCTCGCCGCGCCGGTGTGGGTGGAGGACGAGGACTTCGACCTGACCTATCACGTGCGGCGCTCGGCCCTGCCTCGGCCGGGGACGATGGAACAGCTGCGCGAGTTCGTGGGCCGCGTCATGGCCCGACGCCTCGACCGCGACCGCCCGCTCTGGGAGGTCTATCTCGTCGAGGGTCTCGAGGACAACCGCTTCGCCATCGTGACCAAGACCCACCAGGTGCTCGTCGACGGCGTCGACGGCGTCGACCTCGGCCAGGTGTTGCTCGACGAGTCGCCGGACGACGAATGGGACCCCGACCGCGAGCCCGCGCGCTGGGAGCCGGTGCCGGAACCGCGCCCGGTCGACCTGCTGCTGGGCGCGCTGGCCGAGGGCCTCGGCGACGCCGACGCCCTGATCGAGTCGGCGCGCCGCGGCGTCACGGGTCTGCTCGGCACGGCGGTGACCATCGGCGAGGCCATGGGCGGCATCGGCGGCACGCTGGGCGAGCTCGCCGGGTCGGCGCTGCGGGGCAGCGGACGCGTACGCGGGGACTCGCCGCTGGCCGGCATGCCCTCGGAGCAGCGGCGCTTCGCGACGATCGCGTTCGACCTCGAGGAGCTGCGCTCGCTGCGGATGGAAGAGCGCTACACCGTCAACGACGTCGTGCTCGCGCTGATCGCGGGAGGCTTGCGCGGCTGGGTCGCGACCCGCGGCGAGAGCCTGCGCCGCGGCGAGCTGCTCGCGATGGTTCCGATGAGCGTGCTGGAGGAGGAGGACGAGCCGACCTCGCTGGGATCCAACGTCGCGCCCCACCTGATCTCGCTCCCGGTGGGGGAGGCGAACGCGCTGATGCGGCTCCACCAGGTCAGCTTCGGCACGCGAGCCCACCTCGACACCGGACGCGCGGTCGGCGCGCGCACGCTCAGCCAGATCGCGGGCTTCGCGCCCACCACGCTGCACTCCCTGGGGGCGCGGGTCTCGAACGTCGTCACGCGGCGCGCCCACGACCTGCTGATCACCAACGCGCCGGGGCCGCAGCACGCGCTGTACGCGGCGGGGGCTCCCATGGTCGCGAGCTATCCCATGCTGCCGCTGGCGCCGGGCCAGCTGCTGGCGATCGGCGTGACGTCCTACAACGGCGAGGTCTTCTTCGGGTTCACCGGCGACCGCGACGCGCTCAGCGACCTCGACGTGCTCGCGCAGTGCGTCATCGACGCCCGCGACGAGCTGGCCCAGACTGCGGCCCTCGCGGCGGCGGCGCGGACGCCCACGCGACCGGCGCGGCGGCGTACGGGTCCTTCGGCCGCCGATCAGGAGGACGTGTCGTGAAGCCCATGGTGTTCGTGCCCGTCTCCTCCGAGGAGTTGGCGGGCTGGGTCGGGGCCGCCTACGCGCCGGACGGCCCGGCGTACTCGGCGACGCCGGGCCTCCTTGCCCTGTTCGGATTCGACGCGTCCGAGGACGAGGAGGCCGACCACGCGGCCCTGGTGTTGGCGTCGCTGGCCTGCGTACGCCGGGGTCTGCCGCGCCTCGTCGTGGCGGCGGAGGTGGCATCGCTGCCGGACGCCGCTCGCGACGACGGGCGCGTGCCCGGCGAGGTGACCGTCGGTCGAGTGCCGTGGCGCGACGTGCGCGCGGTGTTCGTCGACGACCCTGACGACGCCCCGACCCCCGAGACGTTCGAACTCGCGCTCGGCGGCGACCTGTCCGCCCTCGATCCCCACCCGCTGCTGTGGTTCGCCCCCTCGGAGGTCGACCAGCTGCCGCCGTTGTCCCGACCCGAGACCCCAGGAGCCTGACATGCCTCGTTCGACGTGGAAGGGGGCCATCTCGTTCGGCCTCGTGACGATCCCGGTGAAGCTCTACACCGCCACCGAGGAGAAGGACATCTCGTTCCGCCAGGTGCACCCGGAGGACGGCGGGCGGATCAAATACAAGCGGGTGTGCGACAAGTGCGACAAGGAGATCCCGTACGCGGAGATCGCCAAGGGCTATGAGACCGCCGACGGGCGCATGGCGATCCTCGAGAAGGAGGACTTCGACAACCTGCCGCTGGCGACGACGAAGGCCGTCGAGGTCGTGCAGTTCGTCGAGGAGGAGTCGATCGACCCGACCTATTTCGCGAAGACCTACTACATGGAGGCTGATGGGCCGGGCGTGAAGCCCTACGTGCTGCTGCGCGACGCGCTGACGAAGACCGGGCGCGCGGCGCTGGTGAAGGTGGCGCTGCGGTCGCGCGAGTCGCTGGCGCTGATCCGGGTGCACGAGAACCAGTTGGTCATGCACACGATGCTGTGGCCCGACGAGATCCGCGACGGGGAGTTCGCGGCCCCGCCGGAGGAGGTCACAGTGTCGGCGGCCGAGGTGAAGATGGCCCAGTCGTTCATCGACGCGCTGTCGGGGGAGTTCACGCCGGAGGACTACAAGGACTCCTATCGCGAGGCGCTCGAGGAGGTCGTGGCGGCCAAGCTGTCGGGTGTCGAGATGGCCGAGGAGGCCGACGAGCCCAAGGGCGAGGCCGAGGTCGTCGACCTGGTCGCTGCGCTGCGCGCGTCGGTCGAGGCGGCGAAGAAGCGGCGCGAGGCGGAGAAGGGCGACTCCGACTCCGGCGCCAAGTCCGACGCACCGAAGAAGACGGCCAAGAAGTCGAAGGCGAGCTGAGGGGCACGTCGGCTGAGCGAGCGCGGTCTGACGTTGGCTGAGCGAGCGGGTTTGACGTTGGCTGAGCGAGCGCCAGCGAGTCGAAGCCATCTGGCCAGATCGTTCCGCCCCCCGTTGGCTGAGCGAGCGCCAGCGAGTCGAAGCCACCTGGCCAGATCGTTCCGCCCCCCGACCTGATCGGCTCTGGTCGCCGGGCCTGCGGCAGGGGAGTCTGGTGTCATGACCGACACCGCACTCCTCGTCATCGACGTCCAGGACTCCTTCCGCGCGCGCCCCGATTCGTGGGCGGCGATGCAACCGGCCGACATCGCCGATCGCTGCTCGCGTCTGGTGGCCGACGCCCGCTCGCGCGGTGAGCTCGTCGTGTGGGTGCTCCACGCCGAGCCCGGCAGCGGCGGGGTGTTCGACCCCGAGAGCGGCCACGTACGCCTGCTCGAACCCCTCGATCCCGACGCCGGGGAACCCCTGCTCCACAAGACATCCCACAACGCGTTCACGTCGACCGACCTCGGGCAGCTGCTCGAGGAGCGCGGGATCACCGCGGTCCGCGTCTGCGGCATCCGCACCGAGCAGTGCTGCGAGACGACGGCCCGACTCGCGTCCGACCTCGGCTTCACAGTCGAGTTCGTCGTCGACGCGACGGCGACCGACCCGCTGCCGCGGTGGGACGGGTCGGGCACGTTCTCGCCGGCCGAGGTCGTCGAGCGCACGGCGTCGGCGCTGCAGGGGAGATTCGCCCGGGTGGTCAGGCTGGAGGAGGTGCTGGCACGATGACCACATCATGACCACCCCCGTCCGCTTCCTGCTCCCGCCCGGCCTCCACCTGCTCGACCTCGCCGGCCCGGCCCAGGTGTTCTCCACCGCGAACGACCACGGCGGGGCGTACGTGCTGGAACACCTGGCCGAGACGTCGACGGTCGCCACACACCAGGGCGTCGAACTGGCCGCTCGGACGGACTGGCCCGAGCCGGACGGGCGCGGTCTGGTGGTCGTGCCGGGGTGGCGGGTGGGGACCGGACGCGTACGCCAGCCCCTCGGAAAGCCTGCCCTGCAGTGGATCCGCCACCACATGACCGCGGGCGGCGAGGCCGTCAGCGTGTGCGCCGGGGCCTGGTCGCTGGCCGCTGCGGGCGTCCTCGACGGGCGACGAGCCACCACCCACCACGACGTCCAGGCGGCCCTGGCCGCCCGGTTCCCTCGCGTCACCGTCGTGCCCGACGTGCTGTTCGTCGACGACGGCCCGATCCACACGTCAGCAGGGATCGCGTCGGGCATCGACCTCGCCCTCCACCTCGTCGCGCGCGACCTCGGACCGGCCGCGTCGGGGCGCGTGGCGCGGGCCATGGTCGTCTACGCCCGCCGCAACGGGGACGAGCCCCAACAGTCGGTGTTGCTGGGCCGCCGGGCCCACCTCGTCGACGCGGTGCATCGCGCGCAGGACGTGATCGAGGGGCGATACGCCGACCCGCTGCCGCTCGAACTGCTGGCGGGCGAGGTGGGGGTGAGCGCGCGTACGCTCACCCGACTCTTCGCCCACGCGCTCGGGACGACGCCGCTGCGCCACCAGCAGGCCGTGCGGGTGGAGCACGCCGAACGCCTGGTCGGTCAGGGGTGGACGCGGCAGGCGGCGGCGCGGGCGGTGGGATTCGCGGACGCGCGGATGCTGCGGCGGCTGGTGCGGGAGCGGGCGGGGTAGGCGGGCTTCGACTCGGCCGCAGGCGGCCTCGCTCAGCCAGCGTGGGGGCTGTGGGCGGCCTCGCTCAGCCAGCGTGGGGGCTGTGGGCGGCCTCGCTCAGCCAACGTGCGCTCCCTCAACTATGGTTCGTGGGTGGATATCTTCAGCCCCGTACCCCAGCCCCGCAACGAGACCGTCCTGACCTATGCCCCCGGCACTCCCGAGCGCGCGACCCTCGAGGCCGAGCTTGCGAAGCAGTCCGCGCAGGGTCCCATCGACCTCACCGCCCGCATCGACGGCGAGTCGCGCATGCCCGGCGGCGAGAAGTTCGACGTGACCATGCCGTCGGACCACCAGCACGTCCTCGGCCACTCGGCCGAGTCGACCGCGCAGGACGCCACCGACGCGATCGCCGCGGCCGCCGCCGCGGCTCCGGCCTGGGCCGCGCTGCCGTTCGCCGAGCGCGCCGCGATCTTCCTGCGCGCCGCCGACCTGCTCGCCGGCCCCTGGCGCGCTCGCCTGAACGCCGCGACGATGCTCGGCCAGGCCAAGACCGCCCAGCAGGCCGAGATCGACTCCGCGTGCGAGCTGATCGACTTCCTGCGCTTCAACGTCGCGTTCGCCGAGCAGATCATCGGCGTCCAGCCCGAGAGCTCGCCCGGCGTGTGGAACCGCACCGACTATCGCCCGCTCGAGGGCTTCGTCTATGCGATCACCCCGTTCAACTTCACCGCGATCGCGGGCAACCTGCCGATGGCCCCCGCGCTCATGGGCAACGTCGTGCTGTGGAAGCCGTCGACCACCCAGCAGTACGCGGCCCACCACACCATGGAGCTGTTCCGCGCCGCCGGACTGCCCGACGGCGTCATCAACCTGCTGCCGGGTCGCGGCGAGGACATCTCGTCGGTGGCGCTCACTCATCCTGACCTGGCCGGCATCCACTTCACCGGCTCGACCAAGACCTTCCAGATGCTGTGGAAGACCGTCGGTGAGAACATCGCGAACTATCGCTCCTATCCGCGCATCGTCGGCGAGACCGGCGGCAAGGACTTCGTGCTCGCCCACCCGTCGGCCGACGTCGACGTCCTGCGTACGGCGCTGCTGCGCGGCGCCTTCGAATATTCGGGACAGAAGTGCTCCGCGGCCAGCCGCGCGTACGTCCCCCGTTCGCTGTGGGAGCAGATGAAGGACGACCTGGTCGCCCAGGCCGACGCCATCACCGTCGGAGACGTGCGGGACCTGTCGAACTTCACCTCGGCGGTCATCGACGAGCGCTCCTTCACCAAGCTGTCCGACGCGATCGACCGGGCGAAGGCGGCCGACGACGCCGAGGTCGTGGCCGGCGGCTCTGTGGACCGCTCGACGGGCTGGTTCGTGCGCCCGACGATCGTGACGACCGAGAACCCCGACCACGAGGTGCTCACCACCGAGTTCTTCGGGCCGCTGTTGGGTGTCTACATCTACGACGACGCCGACTTCGACGAGGTGATCGAGGTCGTGGACCGCACGTCGCCGTACGCGCTGACCGGCGCGATCATCTCGGAGGACCGGTATGCGACCGAGCGCGCGATGAAGGGTCTGCGCCAGGCGGCCGGCAACTTCTACATCAACGACAAGCCGACCGGCGCGGTCGTCGGCCAGCAGCCCTTCGGCGGCGCCCGCGCATCGGGCACCAACGACAAGGCCGGCTCGATGTGGAACCTCATCCGCTGGACGAGCCCGCGCTCGGTCAAGGAGACGTTCGTGCCGCCGACGGCGATCGACTACCCGCACATGGGCTGAGGCGTCTCGCTAGGGCTTTCGCGCCACGATCTCCCCGTGCAGCAGCGACAGCCAGCCGTCGGGTGAATCGGCCCACCGCAGCCACGCGCCACGGATCTGATCCAAGTCCGTACGCGTGGCTGCTCCGTCGTCCAGCGCCTGACCGGCGAAGCGTGACTGCAGGACGCGGTCGGCCCACATGCCGCCCCACCACGCGCGGTCGTCGGGCGTGGCGAAGCACCACGTGCTCGAGGTCGGGGTCACGTCGGTGAGCCCGGCCTCGCGGGCCCAGCGGGCGAGGTGACGACCGGCGTCCGGCTCCCCGCCGTTGGCCCGCGCGAGGCGCTGGTAGAGGTCCATCCACCCGTCCAGTGCGGGGTCGGCGGGTGCCCAGACGAAGCCGTGGTAGTCGGAGTCGCGTACCGCCACGAGCCCGCCGGGGCGGCACACGCGCCACATCTCGCGCAGCGCCTGCACGGGGTCGCCGACATGCTGCAGGACCTGGTGGGCGTGGACGACATCGAAGCTCGCGTCCGGGAAAGGGAGGGTGTGCACGTCGCCGGTGGCGTACGCCAGCTCGACCCCCTGGCGCTCGGCCTCGGCGCGGCACAGGTCGAGGGCGTCCTCGGTGGGTTCGAGGGCGGTGACATTGGGCCCGGAGCGGGCGAGGTCGACGGTCAGCGTGCCGGGGCCGCACCCGATGTCGAGGAGGCTCTCGCCCGGGCGCAGGTGGGGCAGCAGGTAGGCCGCCGAGTTCTCCGCCGTGCGCCAGCGGTGGGAGCGCAACACGCTCTCGTGGTGGCCGTGGGTGTAGGTCGCATGCGCCATGCGGCGACGCTCTCATAGGCTGGGGGAATGGCCATCAGGATCCACTGTGCGGACGCCGAGACCGCGGACGAGTTCGTCGAGACGCTCACCCTCGGAGGCTTCATGGCCTCCACCGAGGCCGAACGGTTCGCGGGCGAGGACGACGACGAGGACGTGGTGCACGTCGTGACCACCGACGCCCCGGTCGACGCCGTCACCGAGCTGGTCGGCGACGGCGACGAGTTCGTCGAGGTGTCCGACCCGACGACGGGCGTGCGGGCGGGTGTGCCGGCGACCTACCTGCCGAACGGGCCGAAGAAGTAGGGATGGCCATCGCCGGGTGAGTTCACCCGACGATCCTCATGTCCTCGATCCGCCCTGCGCGAGGAGATGGCGATCGTTGGGCATACACACCCAACGATCTGCAGGAATCAGGCGGGCCATCGCGCAGGCCGGTCAGGTAGGCGCGACCCGGCGGCCCTCGTCAGCGACAGCTCAGCGCGCCAGCCACTTGTCGCCCACCTGCTGCTGGATGCCGATCCCCTCGAGGATCGCGGGGGCCGCGGCCTTCTCGAGCTTCTTGCCCAGCAGGGGGATTTTCACGGTGAGGTCGCCGTTGACGGTGATCTGGGTGCCGCGGCCACCGGGGGCCAGCGAGACCCGGCCCGGCATGGTGACGGGCTGGCCCGGCACCTTGAGGTCGAGCGTGCCGGTGCGGGAGCCGTCCGGGCCCGCCTCGCCCCACACGACCTCCTCGATGACGGTCAGGCTCGGGCCCGCGAACTTCGCCATCTCGGGCGGGTTCGGCAGGACCCGCTTCGAGCGGGTGGTCGAGCCGGAGACGGCGACCTCGTGCTCGGTGGCGCCCGACGCCTTCGCGACCTCGGTCAGGAATGCCTCGTCGGTCAGCATCGCGTACACGGTCTGGGGATCGGCGGCGAAATCTGCGGTGGTGGAGATGTCCATGGCTTCACTATGCCCTACGCCGTCGACGGGCTACTCGCGCGTAGGTCACGGCGCGCCGAAACCCCCGCGACCGATGGTCAGACGTGCCGTCTAGGGTGGGCCGGAGGGCACGACGACGTGCCCGCCGGGCGGTCCACAAGACCCCGCCCCGGGTGAAGAGATCCACAAGATCGGAACGCAGCGAAGTGACAGTCATGCAGCCCACCAAGGACCGCGACGTCCGGGGCAAGGAGTCGAAGATCGCCGAGGTCGCCGACCTCGGAGCCGAGCGAGCCCAGGAGATCATGGGGGCCGACCCCGACCAGGTGCGCACCTTCGTCGGCCACTATTTCCGCCACGTCGACGCTGCCGACGTCGTCGACCGCGACACCCGCGACCTCCTGGGTCTGGTGAACAGCCACGTCACGCTGGCCGGCACGCGCGCCGACGCGAGCCCCAACGTGCGGGTCTTCCGCCCGGTGCGCGACGCCGACGGCTGGGAGGTCGGTGCGGCCGTCGTGCAGGTCGTGACCAACGACCTGCCGTTCCTCGTCGACACCGTGTCGATGGAGGTCCTGCGCCAGGGCTGGAACATCCGCGAGGTGTTCCACCCCCAATACGTGGTCCGCCGCGACGCCGTCGGCGGGCTCGAGGCCATCGTGCACAGCGCCGCCGCGTTCACCGACCCCATGACCACGCGCGAGTCGTGGATCCACCTGGAGGTCGATGCCCCGCTGTCCGACGAGCCGTTCGAGGACGTCGCGCGCGAGCTCGAAGAGGGCCTGCGCCGCGTCATCGGGTCGGTCGAGGAGGCCGTCGAGGACTGGCAGCGCATGCGTGCCAAGATGAGCGAGACCGTGCGCCTCCTCGAGGCGATGCGCTACGAGATCCCGTGCCCGGAGTCCGAGCGCGACACCGCCGAGGAGTTCCTGACCTGGTTGGGGGAGAACCACTTCACGTTCCTGGGGTATCGCGAATATCGCCTGACCGGCGAGGGGGAGAACCGCGCGTACGCGCCCGTACCCACGACCGGGCTCGGCATCCTGCGCGCCGATGCCGACGAGAAGGACGCCTTCCACGCGCTGCCGCCCACCGACGACCGGCCGCTGCTGATGGTGGTGACCAAGGACAACGTGAAGTCGACGGTCCACCGGCCGTCCTACCTCGACTATGTCGGCGTCCGCCTGTTCGACGGTGACGGCCACGTGGTGGGGGAGCGACGCTTCCTCGGCCTGTTCGCGGCGTCGGCCTACACCGACTCGGTCAAACGCATCCCGATGCTGCGCGCGAAGGCCGACCGCATCCTGCGCAACTCCGGCTATGACCCCGATTCCCATGGCGCCAAAGCCATCGAGGCCGTGGTCGAGTCCTATCCGCGCGACGAACTGTTCCAGACCAAGGCCGACGTGCTCAGCCCGGTCATCGAGCAGATCTCACGGCTGCGGGAACGCCGCCAGGTGCGCGTCTTCGCGCGCCGCGACACCTACGGGCGGTTCGCGTCGTTCCTCGTCTATTTCCCGCGGGACCGCTACAACACCGCCGTCCGCCAGAAGGTCGAGCGCGTCCTGATGGATCGCCTCGGTGGGGCGTCCGTCGAGTTCCAGGCGCGCGCCAATGAGTCGATCCTGGCGCGCCTGCACTTCGTCGTACGCATGGCCCCGGGCCAGCGGGTCGGCGACATCGACCTCGTCACGCTCGAGACCGACGTGACTGCGGCCGTGCGCAGCTGGGACGACGACTTCGCCGCCCAGGTCGCCGACGGCGGCATCGGCGGCCACCTCGCCGCGGTGGCCCAGGCGCTGCCCGAGGGCTACAAGGAGGACTTCTCCGCCCGTCACGCCGTGATGGACCTGTCGGCGCTCACCGGTCTCGGCGACCAGCGCGCCATGGACATGGTGCTGTACACCCCCGACGAGGAGGCCGACGAGGCCGACCTGCGCTTCAAGGTCTTCCGCCGCGGCGCGTCGATGTCGCTGTCGCAGGTGTTGCCCCACCTCACGCGGCTCGGCGTCGACGTGATCGACGAGCGGCCCTACGAGATGAACGTGCCGGGTGTCGGGCGGGCCTACGTCTATGACTTCGGGCTGAAGGTGCCGGGCGGCGAGGCCGCGCTGGCGTCGTGGACGCCGGAGGCGCGCCAGCGTTTCGGTGAGGCGTTCGAGGCGGCGTACGCGGGCCAGGCCGAGTCGGACCTCCTGCATGGGCTCGTGCTCAGCGCGGGGCTCGACTGGCGTGAAGTGACGTGGCTGCGGACGATCTCGCGCTACCTCCAGCAGGCCGGGACCACCCACTCGCAGGCCTACATCGCGCAGGCGCTGCTGGCGAACGTCGAGATCGCGGCCGACCTCGCGGCGCTGTTCCGCACCAAGTTCGATCCGGCCGGCTTCACCGACGACGACGAGCGCCACGCCGAGGTCGCGCGCCTTGTCGACCAGGTGACTGCCGCGCTCGACGACGTGGCGAGCCTCGACCACGACCGCATCATCCGGTCGTTCCTGGCGATCATCGGCGCGACGATCCGCACCAACGCGTTCCGCGACGACGCCCAGGCGATGGCCATCAAGCTGCTTCCGCGTGAGTTGAAGGACCTGCCGGAGCCGAGGCCGGCGTACGAGATCTTCGTGTGCTCGCCGCGCCTCGAAGGGGTGCACCTGCGCTTCGGCGACGTGGCGCGCGGCGGCCTGCGCTGGTCCGACCGCCGGGAGGACTTCCGCACCGAGGTGCTCGGTCTGGTGAAGGCCCAGATGGTGAAGAACACCGTCATCGTGCCGGTCGGCGCGAAGGGCGGGTTCTTCCCCAAGCAGCTCCCCGATCCCGGGGTGGACAGGAATGCGTGGTTCGAGGAGGGGCGCGCGTCCTACAAGGTGTTCATCAACTCCCTGCTCGACGTGACCGACAACATCGTCGAGGGTGAGATCGATCCGCCGCGGAACGTGGTGCGCTACGACGGCGACGACCCCTATCTCGTGGTGGCGGCCGACAAGGGCACGGCGACGTTCTCCGACACGGCCAACGAGATCTCGACGACGCGCGGGTTCTGGATGGGTGACGCGTTCGCCTCGGGTGGCTCGGTGGGCTATGACCACAAGGCCATGGGCATCACGGCCCGCGGCGCGTGGGAGTCGGTCAAGCGCCACTTCCGCGAGATGGGCGTGGACTGCCAGACCGAGGACTTCACCTGCGTCGGCATCGGCGACATGGCCGGTGACGTGTTCGGCAACGGAATGCTGCTCAGCAAGCACATCCGGCTGGTCGCGGCGTTCAACCACCAGCACATCTTCCTCGACCCCACCCCCGACGCGGCGTCGTCGTGGGAGGAGCGCCGGCGCCTGTTCGACCTGCCGAGGTCGTCGTGGAGCGACTACGACGCGTCGCTCATCAGCGAGGGCGGCGGCATCCATTCGCGCCAGGCCAAGTCGATCCCGATCACGCCGCAGGTGCGCGAGGCGCTCGGCATCGACGACGACGTCACCGCGCTGCCGCCGACCGAGCTGATCTCGGCGATCCTGACGTCGCCGGTCGACCTGCTGTGGAACGGCGGCATCGGCACGTACGTGAAGGCCGCCACCGAGACCCACACCGAGGTCGGCGACAAGGCCAATGACGTGCTGCGCGTCAACGGCGAAGACCTGCGCTGCAAGGCGATCGGCGAGGGCGGCAACCTCGGGTGCACCCAGCTCGGCCGCATCGAGTACGCGATGGCCGGCGGTCGGGTGAACACCGACTTCATCGACAACTCGGCGGGTGTCGACACCTCCGACCACGAGGTGAACATCAAGATCCTGTTGCAGAACGAGGTTGCGGCCGGTCGCCTGACGATGGAAGAGCGCAACGTCCTGCTGGGATCGATGACCGACGAGGTCGCCGAGCTGGTGCTGGCGCACAACTACGACCAGAACCTGGCGCTGGCGAACGGCGTGTTCCAGGCGGCGTCGATGGCGGGCGTCCACGAGCGCTGGATGGCCGAGCTGGAGCGCATCGGGCTGCTCGATCGTGGCATCGAGTTCATGCCGTCGACCGAGGAGATGGGCCGGCGCATGGCCGACGGACGCGGGCTGACGGCACCGGAGCTGTCGACCCTGCTGGCCTACACCAAGATCCACCTGGAGCAGCAGATCCTCGCCTCCGACCTGCCGGACGATCCCTATCTGGCCGACCGGCTGGTGCAGTATTTCCCGGCGGCGCTGCGGGAGAAGTACGCCGCCGTGATGCCGGAGCACCGGCTCCACCGCGAGATCATCACCACGGTCGCGGTGAACCGCTATGTGAACTCGTCCGGCATCACGGGGTTCCACCGCATGGTCGACGAGACCACCGCGTCGGCGCCCGACATCATCCGGGCCCAGCTCGCGGCGCGGTCGATCTTCAAGGTCGGGCTCCACGAGGTGCAGACCCAGCGGCTCGACAACGAGCTCGACGCCGACGTGCAGACCCGCGTACGCCTCGAGCTGCGCAACCTGGTCGAGCGCGGCGGCCGCTGGATCCTGATGAACCGGCCGACGCCGCTCGACGTCCAGGGCGCGCTCGACCAGTTCACCGAGGGCGTGCAGGAGGTCAAGGCGAACCTGGCGTCGGTGCTCAGCGGGCGGCCGCTGGAGCTGTTCGAGCGGCGCCACTCCGAGCTCGCCGAGGCGGGCGTACCCGACGACCTGGCGCGCGTGGTGGCGGGGACGCCGCTGCTCTATCAGGCGCTCGGCATGGTGCAGAACGCCCAGGCGCTCGA
Source organism: Mariniluteicoccus flavus (assembly GCF_054776655.1). Classification (NCBI taxonomy): domain Bacteria; kingdom Bacillati; phylum Actinomycetota; class Actinomycetes; order Propionibacteriales; family Propionibacteriaceae; genus Mariniluteicoccus; species Mariniluteicoccus flavus. The sequence goes on from NZ_BAAHBN010000003.1 coordinate 74,058, forward strand.
CCGCGACGTGCTCACGGTCGCGCGCATCCACTTCGCACTCGCCGACGAGCTCGGCCTCGACCGCCTGCTGAGCCAGATCTCGGCGCTCCCGCGCCAGGACCACTGGGACTCGATGGCGCGGGCGGCGCTGCGCGACGACCTGCTGCAGGTCCACGCGCAGATCACGGCGGAGGTGCTGCGATCGCACGGCTCGGCCGCGGTCGACGCGGACGACGTGGACGAGGTCGTCACGGGCTGGGTGGCGGCGGCGCCGCGCGGCCAGGCCGCGCGCGACACCATCGCGTCGGTGATCGAGGGTCGGGCCGACGTGGCGCGCCTGTCGGTCGGGCTGAGGACGGTCAGGTCGCTGCTGCCGTGAGGATCGATCTCCACACCCACTCGTCGGTCTCCGACGGCACCGATCCGCCGGAAACGCTGGTGCGCAAGGCGAAGGCGGCCGGGCTCGACGTGGTGGCGCTGACCGACCACGACACGTTCGCGGGCCTGCCGGAGGCCGAGGCGGCGGGGCATGAGGCCGGCGTGGTCGTCGTGCCCGGCATGGAGATGTCGACGACGCTCGACGGGCGGTCGGTGCACCTGCTGGCGTACGGGATGGACGTGACGGACGCACCGTTGCTCGCCGAACTGGAGCGCATCCTCGAGGGGCGCGACGGGCGCCTGCCGGCGGTGCTCGCGCTGCTGGCCGGGCTCGGCATGGAACTGACGGAGGACGACGTGCGCGCCCAGGCCGGTTCTGCGCCGGCGCTGGGGCGGCCGCACATCGCCGATGCGCTGGTGGCGAAGGGATTCGTCGCCGACCGCACCGAGGCGTTCGACCGCTTCCTGCACGACGGCGGCCCGGCCCACGTGGAGCGGTATGCCTGTGACCTCGAGCGCGGCATCGCGCTGGTGCGGGGAGCGGGGGGAGTCCCGGTGATCGCGCACCCGTGGGGGCGCGGGTCGCGGGGGGTGCTGACGGCCGACGTGCTGGGGTCGCTCGTGCGCGACCACGGGCTGGCGGGTTTCGAGGTCGACCACCACGACCACGGGCCCGAGGCGCGGGAGACGCTGCGTACGCTCGCGCGGGACCTGGACTGTCTGGGGACGGGCTCGTCGGACCACCACGGGCTCGGCAAGGTCGACCACGAGCTGGGCAGCAACCTCACCACGCCACAGATGTACGCGCGGCTCAGGGAGCTGCTGGGACGGTGAGGTCTCGAGGGTCGTGGTCGGGCAGACTGGCCCCATGACCGAACGCATGAACGTGGAGAGCTTCAACCTCGATCACACCGCCGTGGCCGCGCCCTATGTGCGCGTCGCCGACGTCAAGCGGCTGCCGCAGGGGGACGTGCTGACCAAATACGACGTGCGGTTCTGCCAGCCCAACAGCGAGCACCTCGAGATGACGGCCATCCACTCGATCGAGCACACGTTCGCCGAGAAGTCCCGTGACCACAGCGATGCCGTGATCGACTTCTCGCCGATGGGCTGCCAGACGGGCTTCTATCTGATCATGAGCGGCGAGCCCGACATCGACCAGGCGATGGGCCTCGTCGAGGCCGCGTTCAGCGACATCCTCACCGCGACCGAGGTGCCCGCGGCCAACGAGGTGCAGTGCGGGTGGGGCGCCAACCACTCGCTCGCCGACGCGCAGGCCGCGGTGCGGGCCATGCTCGACCGGCGCGCCGAGTGGGCGCAGGTCATGGCCTGAGCCGTTCGGCCCACCGTCTCACAGCCCCAGCAGCTGCGCCGCGCTGGCGCGCATCTCGACCTTGCGTACCTTGCCGGTGACGGTCATCGGGAAATCGTCGACGACGAGCACGTATTTCGGGATCTTGAAGTTCGCGAGCTGCCCGGTCGCGAACTCCCGGATCGCCGCCGCGTCCAACTGCTTGCCGTCGCGGGTCTTGAGGAACGCGCACAGCTCCTCGCCGTATTTCTCATCGGGCACGCCGACGACCTGGACGTCGGTGACGTCGGGGTGGGCGTACAGGAACTCCTCGATCTCGCGGGGGTAGATGTTCTCGCCGCCGCGGATCACCATGTCCTTGATGCGGCCGACGATGGTGAGACAGCCGTCCTCGCGCATCACCGCGAGGTCGCCGGTGTGCATCCACCCGTCGTCGTCGATCGCCTCGGCGGTCTTTCGGGGCTCGTTCCAATAGCCGATCATGACCGAATAGCCGCGTGTGCAGAACTCGCCGGTCTCGCCGCGGGGGAGCGTCTCGCCCGTCGCGGGGTCGACGACCTTCACCTCGACGTGGGGGTGGACGCGCCCGATCGTGGCGGTGCGGCGCTCGACGTCGTCGTCCATCGCGGTCTGGGTCGACACGGGCGAGGTCTCGGTCATGCCGTAGGCGATCGACACCTGCGCCATGTGCATGTCGCTCATGCAGCGCTTCATGACCTCAATGGGGCAAGGGGATCCCGCCATGATGCCGGACCGCAGCGACGACAGGTCGAAGTCGGCGAACGACGGCAGGTTCTGTTCTGCGATGAACATCGTCGGCACCCCGTGGAGGATCGTGGCCCGCTCGTCCTGCACCGCCTGCAGGCAGCTCTCCGCGTCGAACGTCGGCGCGGGCTGGATCATCGTCGCCCCGTGGGTGGTGCACGCGAGGTTCGACATGACCATGCCGAAGCAGTGATAGAGCGGCACGGGATAGACCAGCCTGTCGGCCTCGGTCAGCCCGATCCCTTCACCCACGAAGAATCCGTTGTTCAGGATGTTCGTGTGCGACAGCGTGGCGCCCTTCGGATAGCCCGTCGTCCCCGACGTGTATTGGATGTTGATGGGATCGCCGGCCTGCAAGGAATCGGAGGCCTCGCGCACGCGCTCGATCGCCACGGAATCCTTGCGCGCAAGGAAATCGGTCCAACTGGACACGGTGAGGTCGCCGGCGGCGTACGCGTCGGGAAGCGCGGCGGCAGGGTCGCCCGGCTCGCCGAACAGCACCACGCCGCGCAGGAAGTGGGCCTGCGGGGCGACCTCGGTGATCATGGCCGCGTACACCGACGTCTTGTAGGCCTGCGCCGCGACCAGGAGCGAGCACTCGGACTGGTTCAGCGCGTACGCGAGCTCGTGGGTCCGGTAGGCCGGGTTGATGTTGACCAGGATGATGCCGAGCCTCGCCGTCGCGTACTGAAGCAGGACCCACTCGGCGCAGTTGGGCGACCAGATGCCGACGCGATCGCCCGTGCTCACGCCGGCCGCGATCAGCGCCCGGGCGACGTCGTCGACGTCGCGGTCGAGCTCACGGTAGGTCCAGCGGCGGCCCGTCCACCGCTCGACGAGCGCCTCGCGATCACCGTGGGCGGCCACGGTGGCCTCGAAGTTCGCGCCGATCGTCTCGGTCAGCAGGGGCACGTCGGTCGGGCCGGCGGCGTAGGACAGGGTCGGGTCCTCCGGGGTCGGGCCAGAGGAGGTCGCTTCGTTGCGCATGGGGCACAACGTAATGGCCGTCACACCGAAACGGCACCCCCTGTTCGGGGGTGCCGTGGTGGCTTCGACTCGCTGGCGCTCGCTCAGCCAGCGTGGGCGGTGGGCGCTCGCTCAGCCGGCGTGGGCCGGTTCAGCCCGCCTGGTCCTCCGCGGTGCTCTCGCCGTCGCCCCCACCGCTGCGGCGGCGACGGCGGCGGCGCGGCTTGCGGGCCTCGCCGTCGACCGGGGCGACGCCCTCCACCGCGCGCTGCGGCGCGGACTCGGCGGGCACGGACGCCTCGGAGCCCTCGGCGACCGTCTCGCCGTTGCGCGTACGCCGGCGCGAGCGATCGCGACGCGGGCGCTCCTCACGCTTGCGCTCGGTGCCCTGTTCGCGCTCGCGGTCGCGGCGCGGGGGAGCGGGCTCTTCGTCCTTGAGACGGCCCTTCGTGCCCGCCGGGATGTCCATGTCGCTGAACAGGTGGGCCGACGTCGAATAGGTCTCCACGGGCTCGTCGAACGACAGGCCGAGGGTCTTGTTGATGACCTTCCAGCGCGTCGTGTCGGCCCAGTCGACGAAGGTGACGGCGATGCCCTTGGCGCCGGCGCGGCCCGTGCGGCCGATGCGGTGGACGTAGGTCTTGTCGTCGTCGGGGCACTCGTAGTTGATGACGTGGGACACGCCGGCGACGTCGATGCCGCGCGCGGCCACGTCGGTCGCCACGAGCACCTTGATCTTGTCCTCGCGGAACTTCTTCAGCGCGCGCTCGCGCGCCTCCTGGCGCAGGTCGCCGTGGATCGGGGCCGCGTTGAACCCGCGGGCCTCGAGGTCGTCGGCGACGCGCTGGGCCGACCGCTTCGTGCGGCAGAAGATGATGACCTTGCCCACGTCATCGGCCTGCAGGATGCGGCCGACGATCTCGGGCTTGTCGAGGTCGTGGGCCTGGTAGATGTATTGCGTCGTCAGCGGCACCGTCGTCAGGTCGTCGTGGTGCTCCGCACGGATGTTGACCGGCTGGGTCAGGTGGGTGCGGGCCAGCGAGGCGATGGCTGACGGCATGGTGGCCGAGAAGAGCAGCGTCTGGCGCGAGTCGGGCGTCTGGGCGATCAGGCGCTCGACGTCGGGCAGGAAGCCCAGGTCGAGCATCTCGTCGGCCTCGTCGAGCACCATGACCTTGATGTGGCGCAGGTCGAGCGCGCGGCGGTTGACGAGGTCGAGCAGGCGGCCCGGCGTACCGACGACGACGTCGACGCCGTCGCGCAGCGCGTCGAGCTGGGGGTCATAGCCCACGCCGCCGTAGACGGTGAGCACGCGCGCGCCCAACACCGACGAGGCCACGGCGAGGTCCTTCGACACCTGCAGCGCGAGCTCGCGCGTCGGCGCGACGACGAGGGCCTGCGGCGCGACGCCCGGCTCGTTGTCGACGGTGATGCGCTGCAGCAGCGAGATGCCGAACGCCAAGGTCTTGCCGGTGCCCGTGCGGGCCTGGCCGATCATGTCGGTGCCGGCGACCGCGATCGGGATCGACATCGACTGGATGGGGAACGGGTGGGTGATGCCGACCTGCTCCAGCGCCTCGCAGATCGAGGGCAGCACGCCCAGGTCGGCGAACGTCTGGCGGGGGTCTTCGATGGGCTGGTCATCAGTCACGAGCTCGGCCGCGACGATGTCAGAGATGTCCTCGGACAGGATCCTGTTTCCTTCTGTGGGTCCCGGACCCGTCAGGACCCGGCGTGGAACGTGTGTCGCGGTGCAGCGCCGAAGGGCGCCGGGCGACCGCCGACAGTACGCGGGATCGCGTACGCCTGGCCATTCTAGCGCGAAAAGGGCGAGAACCCGGGAACACCCGGGGGAGGTGGGTGCATCGCAGGGGTCCGAAGCAGTACCCGAGAGCATGAAGGAGAAGACCATGAGAAGGACCATCCTCGCCCTCGCGACCGCCGGAGCCGCCGCCGCGGCGACGCTGACCGGCACGTCGGCGCACGCGGGGGAGCCGAACCCCGTCATCGAGGCTCCCGGCCCCGTGGCGTTCGCGTCGCCGACGGGCAACCTCGGCTGCACCATGGACGCCGAGAAGGGGGTCACCTGCAACGCTGACGAACGTCAGTGGGAGACGCCGCCCCGCGACTGTGAGCCCGGCACCAGCGCCGGTGTGCTCAGGCTCGCCCAGGTCGGCGCCGGAGGCTGCGCAACCCAGGCGGGCCAGGCGTTGGCGCACGAGGGGACAGCGCCGACGGCGTGGTGGAGCGGCCACCCGAACGCCGGGCACCGCATCGACTGGCACGGCGCGCCGACCGTGGCGCTGAACTATGGCCAGACCATCAAGGTCGCAGAGTTCCAGTGCTCGTCGGCCGAGGCCGGCATCACCTGCCTCAACCAGGAGACCGGTGGGCGCCTGGAGATCGCGAAGGAGGCGTACAGGCTGGGCTGACGGCCGCGTACGCCCGCTCCCCGGCGTGTCCCGTGTGCACGAATCGCGGCGACACGCCGGGGCGGGCACCCAACCCGTGCAGTCGGGTGCGCAAGTTGCGTGAGTGGGGAGCGGAGCGACCTCCTACGATGGCGGCATGTCAGAGCAGCCTGCGCTCACCCCCGAGCCCTCCACTCCCGAGCCGTCCACTCCCGATGTCTATCGCGACGGCGCCGTCGACCTGCTCGGCGTCCTCGCCTACGGCGAGCTGACCGCGTTCCAGCGCCTCGCCGAGGACGCCGACGGCGCCCCGACCCTCGCCGACCGCGTCATGGTGTCGTCGATGGCGGCGGTGCAGTTCAACAACTTCGACCGCGTACGCCAGCGCCTGCTCGACCTCGACGCCGACGTGATGGACGTGATGGAGCCGTTCCACAAGGCGTTCGACGCCTACCACGCGTTCACCAAGCCCCACTCGTGGCTCGAGGGCCTCGTCAAGACCTATGTGGGCGACGGGTTCGCGGCCGACTTCTATCGGGAGGTGGCCGCGTACGTCGATCCCGAGACCCGCGACCTCGTCTTCGAGGTGCTGGCCGACGAGCGCGCGTCGGACTACATCGTGGGCCGCGTACGCCAGGCCATCTCCGAGGACCCGACGGTGGGCGGCAAGCTGGCCCTGTGGGGCCGCCGGCTGGTCGGGGAGGCGCTCACCCAGGCCCAGCGCGTCGCCGTCGACCGCGAGGCGCTGACCGCGCTGCTGTCGGGCTCGGCCGACCGTCCGGGGCTCGACCTCGCGGCCATCGGGCGCATGCTCACGCGGCTCGTCGAGAATCACCAACTGCGCATGGATCGTCTGGGTCTGGCGTCCTGAGTTCTGAGTTCTGACAGTTTGATAACGCTTCGGCACCGGGTGCTGTCAATCTGCCCAGACGAGGACTAGTTTCGCGTCACCGCAACGACGCGGTGGAAGAAATCCCCGACCGAAGGTGGAGACGGGCCCTGCGACCCAGGGCGCGGGTGACGCCGGGAAGAAGCGCGTAGGCCACCCCCTATGTTCAAGTACCTCATGCAACGGGTCGTCACCTGGATCATCATGATCTTCGCGGCGACGAACCTGACCTACTTCTTGGCGAACTGGGCCCTGGACCCCGAGTCCAACTATGCCGACCGGCGACCCCCCATCCCCCCGCAGCAGCTGGACCGGATGCTGCGTGAATACAACCTGTCGGAGCAGCAGCCGATCCTCGAGCGCTGGTGGACCTGGATCAGCGGCATCTTCCTCCACTGGGACTGGGGCAAGTCGCCCATCGGCGACCCCATCAACAACCAGATCTCCTACCGCATCTGGATCTCCTTCGAGCTGATGCTCCTGGCCACGGTCCTCACCGTCGTCATCGGCGTCGCGATCGGAGTGTTCACCGCGTCGCGGCAGTACAAGGCGGGGGACCGCTTCTTCCAGTGGACCTCCATCATCGCGATGAACATCCACGTGGTCGTGGCCTCGCTGATCGTCGTGCTGCTCGGCATCCGCTTCAACAAGCTGGTCGGCACCACGGTGTTCTACGTCGCGGGCTCGGAGTCGCCGACGCCCAAGGAGGGTTTCGCGAAGTTCGTCGACGTGATCCAGCACCTCGCGCTCCCCACGGTCGCCCTCGTGCTGATCGGGTATGCGTCCTACCACTTCCTCCAGCGGGCGCTGCTGCTCGACAACATCGGCGCCGACTTCGTCCGCACCGCGCGGGCCAAGGGCCTCACCAAGGCCGAGGCCATCCGCCGCCACGCCCTGCGCGCCTCGATCATCCCGGTCGCCAACTCGGTCGCCTTCTCGATCCCCGGCATCTTCTCCGGCGCCGTGATCACCGAGACCCTGTTCGCCTGGAAGGGCATGGGCTCCTATTTCATCGAGACCCTGAATAAGAACGACATCCACGGCGTCGTCGCGGTCGCCGCGTTCGGCGCCCTCATGACCGCGATCGGCGCAATCCTCGCCGACATCGCGCTGGTCGTCCTCGATCCGAGAGTGCGGGTGAACTGACATGGTCATGCAGAACCCCGAGGTGCTGGCCACCACGGCCGACGCCGAGAACGATCCGGGCCCGCTCGGCCCCGTGCCGCCCAAGCGCCGCCCCGGCGGCCGCCTGCGGCTCTATGTGCGCCGCTTCTTCCGCAACAGGATGGCCTGCGTCGGCGTCGTGATCTTCCTGCTGCTGGTGCTCTACAGCCTGGTGGGCCAGATGCTCACGAAGTTCGGCCCCACCGACACCGACTTCATGGCGCTCGGCGAACCGCCGGGCCCCGTGCACTGGTTCGGCACGAACGACGCCGGCAACGACGTCTTCGTCCAGAGCGTCTATGGCCTGCGCCGCTCGCTGATGATCGCCCTCACGGTGTCGCTGTCGGTGACGGTCATCTCGGCCATCATCGGCTCGCTCGCCGCGTTCTTCGGCGGCCGCATCGAGAAGGTCATCCTCAACATCATCAACTTCCTGCTGATCCTGCCGACGTTCCTGATCCTCGCGCTGCTGTCGAGCAAGACCAGCGGCCAGTGGCAGATCCTCGTGATCATCCTCATCGCCACCGGCTGGATGTATCAGGCCCGCGTGGTCTGGTCGCTCGCCACCTCGCTGCGCGAGCGCGACTACGTCACCGCGGCCCGGTTCATGGGCGTGCCCGCCCTGACCAACGTCGTGCGCCACATCATCCCCAACATCGGCTCGCTGCTCGTGATCAACTTCGCCCTCGGCGTGATCACGACCGTGATGGCCGAGACCGGCCTGTCGTTCCTCGGCTTCGGTGTGAAGATCCCCGACGTGTCGCTCGGCACCCTGCTGGGCGAGGGCGTCGCGTCGGTCTATGTCTCGCCCTGGCTGTTCTACGTCCCCGCCGGCATCGTCACGCTGCTGACGGTCTCGATGGCCTTCATCTCCGACGGCCTGCGCGACGCCCTCGACCCGAACTCGGCCGCAGGAGGTCGCGCATGAGCACCAGCGTGGAGTCCAACCCCTGGGCCGAGCCCGCGGCGCCGGCCGGCGGCCCCGTGCTGTCGGTCCGCGACCTGTGCGTCACCTTCCCCTCGGAGGCCGGCCGCGTCGACGCCGTACGCGGGGTCAGCTTCGACCTGCACGCCGGGCGTACGCTCGCCATCGTCGGCGAGTCCGGCTCCGGCAAGTCGGTGACGTCGCTGGCGATCATGGGGCTGCTGCCCGACACCGCCCGCGTGACCGGCTCGGTGATGCTCGAGGGCAGCGAGATCCTCGGCCTGAGCGACAAGAAGCTGTCCGACATCCGCGGCAAGAAGATCGCCATGGTGTTCCAGGACCCGCTGTCGTCGCTGACCCCGGTGTTCAGCGTCGGCGACCAGATCGTCGAGGCCCTGCGTACGCACGATTCGAAGATCTCCAAGCAGGCCGCGTGGAAACGCGCGGTGGAACTGCTCGACCTGGTCGGCATCCCGAACCCGAGTGAGCGGGTGCGGTCGTTCCCGCACGAGTTCTCGGGCGGCATGCGCCAGCGCGTGGTCATCGCCATCGCGATCGCCAACGACCCCGACGTGATCATCGCCGACGAGCCCACCACGGCGCTCGACGTGACGGTGCAGGCCCAGATCCTCGACGTGCTCGACAAGGCCCAGCGCGAGACCGGCGCCGCGGTGATCATGATCACCCACGACATGGGTGTCGTCGCGGCGACCGCCGACGACGTGGTCGTGATGTATGCGGGCAAGCCCGTGGAACAGGCGCCCGTACGCGAGGTCTTCCGCCACCCGCAGATGCCCTACACCGTGGGCCTGCTCGGCGCGATTCCTCGTCTGGACACCGATTCCCGCGATCCGCTGGTGCCGATCAAGGGCAACCCGCCGCTGCTGATCGACCTGCCGGCCGGCTGCCCGTTCGCGCCGCGCTGCCCGGTGGCGATCGACGCGTGCCGGGTCGAGGAGCCCGAGCTGCGGCCGGCGCTCAGCGGCGACCACCGCGTCGCCTGCATCCGCTCGGGCGAGATCCGCGACGGGGCGATCGACGGCAGGCCGCTCTATCCGCTGCCCGAGCGGCCCGAGGGCGTGCTGGCCGACGTGCCGCGCGACGAGCGGCCGACGGTGCTCGAGGTCAAGAACCTGACCAAGGTGTTCCCGCTGATGAAGGGGTCGCTGTTCAAGCGGCGCGTGGGCTCGGTCCACGCCGTCAACGGCCTCGACTTCGAGATCAAGCGCGGCGAGACCCTGGCGATCGTCGGCGAGTCGGGCTGCGGCAAGACCACGACGCTGCTCGAGATCATGTCGCTGCTGGCGCCGGAGAACGGCGAGCTCGTGCTGGACGGGACCTCGGTCGGCTCCCTGCGGTCGAGCGCGGAACGTCGTGAGCTGCGACGCAACGTGCAGATGGTGTTCCAGGACCCGATGGGCGCGCTCGACCCGCGTCTGACGGTGCAGGAGATCATCGCCGAGCCGCTGACCGCAGTGGGGGAGAAGGCCGACGCCGCCCACGACCGGGTGACCGAGCTGATGGCGCTCGTGGGACTCGACCCGACCCACGCCGAGCGGTTCCCCGGTGCGTTCTCGGGCGGCCAGCGGCAGCGCATCGGCATCGCCCGAGCGCTCGCGACCAACCCGAAGCTGCTCGTGCTCGATGAGCCGGTCTCCGCCCTCGACGTGTCGATCCAGGCGGGGGTGATCAACCTCCTCGACGAGCTGCAGGCCAGGCTGGGGCTGTCGTACCTGTTCGTGGCCCACGACCTGTCGGTCGTGCGCCACCTCGCCGACCGCGTGGCCGTGATGTATCTCGGCCGGTTCGTCGAGCACGGCGACGTCGACAAGGTGTTCGCCGACCCGCAGCACCCCTACACGCAGGCCCTGCTGTCGGCCATCCCGGTGCCCGACCCCGACGACCCGCGCAACCACGACCGGATCGTCCTCAAGGGCGACCTGCCGAGCCCCACCGACGACCGCGAGGGCTGCCGGTTCGCCGGGCGCTGCCCCCTGCGGGCCACCCTGCCGGAGGCGGACCGGGAGCTGTGCACGTCGCAGACCCCGCCGCTGCACGGGAAGGAGGCGGACCACGTCAATGCCTGTCACTTCCGCTGACGGCATCCGCGCACTACACCTTTCACCCGCATCACGCTTTTCACCCGCACCACCCATGGACCCGGGGCGATCCTCGCCCCCACCCCCATCATCCGAAGGAGAACCATGAAGTATCGAAAGACAGCAGTGGCCGCGCTCGCCACCCTGGCGCTCGGCCTGACCGCCTGCGGCGGCGGAGGCGGCGGCCCCCAGACCGGTGGCGGCGCCCCCGGCCAGCCCGGCGGCTCCGCGTCGAAGGGCACCAACACCTCGCTCAAGGCCGAGTTCGGCGAGACGCCGCGCGACCAGGTCAAGGACGGCGGAACGCTGACCACCTCCATCGTCGAGATCAACGCCCAGATGAACGGGTGGCACGGCGACTCGTCGGCGTACACCACCCAGCTCGAGCACTGGTTCACCCCCGTCACGGTGTCCTACACGCCCGATGGCGAGTGGAAGCCCAACCCCGACTACTTCACCGACGTGAAGTCGGAGGAGAAGGGCGGCAAGACCGTCGTCACCTACACGATCAACCCGAAGGCCAACTGGAACGACGGAACGGCCATCGACTGGAAGGCGATCGAGTCGGGCTGGATCGCGTGTGGCAAGGGCGACGAGGCCTTCTCCTGCAACTCGACCGACGGCTATGACCAGATCGAGTCGGTCGCCCAGGGCGCCGACGCCAAGCAGGCAGTCGTGACCTTCAAGGCCGCCTTCCCGTGGTGGAAGGGCCTGTTCAACAGCCTCCTGCACCCGAAGGCCGCCAACGCCGAGGTGTTCAACCAGGGCTTCGTGAACAACCCCCACCCGGAGTGGGGCGCGGGTCCCTACAAGATCGACCAGTTCGACGCCAACAAGGGCATCGTCTCGTTCGTCCCGAACGAGAAGTGGTGGGGCAACAAGGGCAAGCTCGACAAGCGCATCTTCCAGCAGATGGAGGAGTCGGCCTCGATCAACGCCTTCAAGAACGGCCAGATCGACGCCACCGGCGTCTCGTCGAAGGACCGCCTCGCGCAGGTCAAGGACATGCAGGGCATCGAGGTCCGCAAGGGCAACACGCCCTCCAACGGCCTCTACACGCTGAACACCGCGTCGCCGGTGCTGTCGGACATCAAGGTGCGCGAGGCCGTCATGGCCGGCATCGACCGCAAGACGATCGCCGACATCTCGTTCCAGGGCCTCGACTACACCGAGAACCTGCCCGGCTCGTTCCTGTTGTTCCCCTGGCAGAAGGGCTACAACGACAACTTCGGCTCGGTCGTGAAGTTCGACAAGGCCAAGGCCGGTCAGATCCTCGACGAGGCCGGCTGGAAGAAGAACGCCGAGGGCGTCCGCGAGAAGGACGGCAAGAAGCTCACGGTGAACTTCGTGCTGTTCGGCGACAACCCCGTTCGCAAGAACATGGCCAAGGCCCTGCAGTCGATGCAGAAGGAGAACGGCGTCGACCTCGTCGTCGTCGAGAAGGCGTCGGGCGACTTCGCCAAGGTCATGAAGGCCAAGGAGTTCGACATCGTCTATTCGGGCTTCCTGTCCGGCGACCCGTTCGGCGTGGCGTACACGTGCCAGATCTGGTGCTCCAACTCGACGCTGAACAAGTCGGGTGCCGGCACCAAGGAGATCGACGCCAAGCTGCAGGCGATGGCCAAGATCGGCACCGAGGAGGGCCAGATCTCCGAGGCCAACAAGATCGAGGCCGAGGCCATGAAGTCCTTCGGCATCATGCCGGTCCTCAACGGTCCGACGCTGATCGCGGTCAAGAAGGACGTCGCCAACTACGGTGCGGGCGTCTTCAACGGCTCGCCGCTGAAGAGCTGGTATCCCGTGCAGGACATCGGCTTCAAGAAGTGAGCTGAGAGCTGAGCTGATCGCGAACGACCCCCGGGAGATCCTCCCGGGGGTCGTTTCGCGTGTGAGCGACGCGAAACACTTCGGTCGGGCACCGGCGCCCCCTATGCTCGGGGGCGTGGACAACCTGGCGGCGGCGGTGACGGTCGACCTCGTGGTGCTCACGCTGAGGGCGGGCGAGCTGTCGGTGCTGCTGGAGCGGCGTACGCGGGAGCCGTGGGCGCGGGCCTGGGGGCTGCCGGGCCGCGCGGTCGAGGCAGACCTTTCGCTGGACGAGGCCGCGTACGCGGAGCTCGCCCACATGGGGCTGCCCGGCGACGAGGTGGTGCTGGAGCAGCTGCGCACCTATGGGGACCCGGGGCGCGACCCGCGGGGGCGCGCGGTGACGGTGGCCCACATGGTGCTGGGCGCCGACCTCGAGGTGCCGGATCGCGACGACGTGATGGTCGACTGGTGGCCGGTCGCGGTCGCGGGGCGGGAGAACCTCGTGTTCGACCACGGCGCGGTCCTGGCCGACGGGGTCGAGCGCGCGCGGGCCAAACTGGAATATTCGGCGCTGGCGACGGCCTTCTGCCAGCCGGAGTTCACGATCCCGCAGCTGCGTGAGGTCTACGAGGCGGTGTGGGGGGAGCGGCTCGATCCGCGCAACTTCCACCGCAAGGTCATGTCGGTGAAGGGATTCGTGCGCGACACCGGCCGTCGGACGCAGGGTCGCGGGCGGCCGGCGACGCTGTATTGCCACGGTGGGGCGGACGTGCTGCACCCGCCTCTTCTGCGTCGGAAGTAGGCCTGGGTCTGACCGGGGGGTTGAGCGCGCGGTTGGGGCGCGGGCCGGGCTCCGCGAGCTTCGGCTTGCGGCTGGGACGCCGGGTCGAATCTTCTTCGGTCGCGTTTGTTCGCGGCGTCTTTACGCCGCTTCGCCGAACTCGCGGGCGCCCGGCCCACGCCCCAACCGCGCCGAACGTTCTCCGAGCGGCCGCAGCACCCACGTTGGCTGAGCGACGAAGGAGTCGAAGCCACGCCAGTGACGCTCTCCGAGCGAGCGCCAGCACCCACGTTGGCTGAGCGACGAAGGAGTCGAAGCCACGCCAGTGACGCTCTCCGAGCGAGTGCCAGCACCCACGTTGGCTGAGCGACGAAGGAGTCGAAGCCACGCAAGTGACGTTCTCCGAGCGAGCGCCAGCGAGTCGAGGAGCAGTGTCACGAATCGTCCACAACTCTTCGCAGATCCGTCAAAACCGCCGATCCAAGGGATCGACTGGACGGTTCGTGACATCTGGCGTGCTGATGAGGCCTCGTTGTGGACGATGTGCGGAAATCGGAGCCGGGACGGCGGACATGAGGCGCTACTGGGCGGTAGGCGCAGATCGTCCAATCCTCGACTCGGCCGCGGGCGGCCTCGCTCGGAGAACGTGAGGACTGCTCCTCGACTCGCTGCGCTCGCTCGGGGAACGTGATTCAGCGCGGGGTCTTCACCAAATGGGCGCCGACCCACTGCGGGTCGGGGTTGCGGCGGACCTCCTCGCCGACGACCACCGTCGGGACCAGTTCGTCGCCGCGGTTGAGGTCACGCACGTGGGCCGCCGCGTCCGGGTCGGCCCAGATGTCGACCCATTGCGCCTTCCTGGCGATGTTGCGCAGGCCCAGGCGCAGGCGTACGCAGAACACGCAGCCGGGGCGGAAGAAGATCGTGACCCGCTCGGGGTGGCGCCGGGCGACCGCGTACGGGGTGCGGCGAGGGAAGAACAGGGGCGAGACGACCCAGGCCAGCGGCAACAGGATCGCTGCGTACACGAGGTTTCCGCCCTGCTTCGCCGCCAGCGACATCGCCACGAAGGCGGCCAGGAACGCCACCAGGGCGAGGGCGGCGCCCCAGCGGCGCATCAGACGGCGCCGAAGCCCACCCGGCGGACGTTCTCCTTGCCGAGGTCGAGATAGGCCACCGAGGACGCGCGCACCAGCGTGCGGCCGCCTCGGGAGTCGACGAGGGTGAACAGGCCGTCGTCGGCCAGCGCCTTGGTGAAGGCCTCCTCGACCTTCTCGGCGGCCTCGTCGGTGTCGACCGTCAGCTCGCGGGCGATGTGCTGGATTCCGACCTTGACTTCCACGGTTCCTCCTCGAATGGGCGCGGTGACTCTGCGCCGAACAGCCCCCACCCTGCCACGAGCGGGGGCGCGATCATGCATCTGTTCGCCGTGGGCGGAGCGCCGCGGCGAGCGTCACGACCGCGACGGCGAGGCCCACGAGCAGCACTGGTGTGGGCGCCTCGACCGGCAGCAGCGAGATCAGCCACGGGCCGAAGAAGCCGACGTAGGTGAAGCAGTAGTAGACCGCGGCCGCCGGCGCCAGCAGCCCCAGCGGCACCCGGGCCTCCACGAGCTGGAGGCCGCCCACCATGAGGGCCCCGTACGCGGCGCCCCACAGCGGGGCGGTCAGCGCGATGAGGGCAGGGTGGCGTACGGCCACGGCGAGCAGGGAGGCGAGCAGCGCGAGGACGAGGAGGGCGAGGCCGAGGGGGAGCGTACGCCCGGGGTGGCGCGCCTCGAGCCGGCGTACGCTCGGCTGGACCAGCACGCCGGTGCCGAGGCTGAGCCCTGCGGCGATGCCCGCCACCAGGGTGGGCGGCAGGCCGGGGGCGATGCGGGGCGCGACATAGACGAACGACATCGAGACCGAGCCGAAGACCCACGGCGCGACCGGCACGACGCCGAGCCAGAACCAGCGGTGGGCCAGCGCGCGCCACACCGCGCCCATCGTGGGCGTCGCGTGGTCGCTGCGATCGAGTTCGGGCGCGCGCCACGCGAGCACCGTCGCGACGGCGATGAGGACCAGGTGCGGCACATAGGGGACCACGCGCGGGTGGGGCAGGACGTAGCGAGGACGCCGCTGACCAGGGGGCCGCCGGCGAAGCCCAGCGAGAGCGCGATCGTGGCGCGGCGTGCGCCGGTGCCGACGGGCTCACCGGCACTGAGCTCCTTGATCCACGCCGTGCCGGGCCCCATGGCCGCGCCGGTGGCGAAGCCGGCGAGGACGCGGGCGGCGAACACGGCCTCGGTGCTGTGGACGCCGAGGAACAGCAGCACCGTGGCGACGAGCGAGCAGACGAGGGCCGGGCGGAGCGTACGCCGCTTCCCGATGTGCTGCGACGCCCATGCGGCGCCGAGGAGTCCGGGGACGAGGCCGATGACGTACGCGGCGAACGCGAGCGTTGCGGTCGACTCGGTGAACCCGCCCCACTGGCGATAGACCGACAGCATCGACGCGAACTGGTTGGCACCCCACGCGATCGCCGTCAGTGCGAGGGCGACACGGACCCAGGCGGTCAGGCGTACAGCTCCTTCTCCTCGGGCGTGGCGCGGCGCAGGACGATGCGCGTCCAGGCGCCGAGATAGACCCGGTCGTCGGCGTCGAGCTCGCGGCGGCGGCCCTGCGGGATCGGCGTCGTCGGCAGCGGCTCGGCAGCGCCCGCGACGTAGGTGCCGTTCGCCGAGTCGAGGTCCTCGACGAACCAGCGCGAGCCGTCGGTCGAGAGCTGGGCCTGGCGGCGGCTGATGCCGGAGTCGGGCTCGAGGTCGAGGTCGGGGTGGATGTTGCGGCTGCGGGACGCGCGGCCGATCAGGAGCGAGCGGCGACGCAGCGG
Source organism: Mariniluteicoccus flavus (assembly GCF_054776655.1). Classification (NCBI taxonomy): domain Bacteria; kingdom Bacillati; phylum Actinomycetota; class Actinomycetes; order Propionibacteriales; family Propionibacteriaceae; genus Mariniluteicoccus; species Mariniluteicoccus flavus. The sequence goes on from NZ_BAAHBN010000003.1 coordinate 90,410, forward strand.
AACCATCGTCGGCAGGCCGGGCGAGGGGAGCGGGTCGGGGGCCTGCTGGAGGGTGTACCACTCGGGGTCGATCCAGACCTCCGCGATCCATTCGAACGGGATCTGGGGCGCGGGGGTGTCAGGCGCGGGAGTGGCCTCGGGCGTACGCGGGGCCGCGGCCTGCGGAGCGCTGGGCGCGGGCGGCGCGGGGGTGTCGAGGTCGAGCAGACCGGCCACGGGGGGCTGCTGCGGTGTCGCCGATCCCGGCGCCGAGGGGTCCGGCGGGGCCACCTGGCCGGCCGCGGGCACCTCCCGCTCGCGTTCCCGGGTGGGGTCGGGCGACTCGGGCGCCGAGGCGCCGCGCGGCATCGTGCCGGTGGTGTAGTCATAGCCGCACGCCTCGCAGAACAGCGAGTCGGGCGGGTTGATCGTCGCGCAGCTCGGGCAGGGCGCACCGACCGGCTTGTCGGGGGTGGCGTCGGGGGCGTTCGCGGCGTGGCCGGGCGACGACGACGGGGCGGAACCGGACGGCGCGCCGGCGCCCGCCGGCCCCTGCGAGGCCGCGGCCATCGGCGTGCCGCACACGTCGCAGTAGTCGCTGGACTGGCTGGGATGTCCCGCGGGGCAACTCGGTGCCATGGTCAACCTCGGATTCGCGTCGTCTTCGTCGAGGCGGTGTCGAGGGCCATCTCGTCGGCCTTGTCGACCGCCTTCTTCAGTCGCACCGTACCGGTCTCGGCGTCCTGCACGTCGACGACCTTCCGCAGCTTGGCGGTCGCCTCCTCGTTGCCGGTCTCGCGGGCCAGCTGGACCGCGCGGCCGAGCCGGGTGGTCGCGGTGCGGTCGTCGCCGGCGGCCTTCGCGGCCAGCCCCTCCTGGATGGCGTCCGCCAGCTCGGTCTGGCCGGTGTAGTGGGCGACGGCCGGGTTGATGCGGGTCGTGAGGGTGTCGTCGGAGCTCCACGTGGCCTTGACAAGGCCCTGGGTCACCAGCTGCCCGTCGACCTCGAGCTGGACCCGGGCCGCGAGCTGCTCCTGGCCCACGGCCTTCGCGGCCAGGCGTACGCCGATGTGGTAGTCGCGCGCCTCGTCGCCCCACGCGCCGGTGGGATATTCCGACGTGAGCGGGTTGGTCTGGCGGCCGCGCGCGGTCAGGTCCTCGACGGTCGGCGAGACCTGGCGCACGAACATCACCTGGGCGCCCTGCGGCGCCCAGACGCGCAGGCTCGCGTCGGCGACGCCGCGGCCCATGGACTGCTGCATGATCTCGGCGAACGCGGCTCCCATCTCCTGGGGGCTCGGGATCAGGTCGACGGTGCCGAGCAGCGCCTGGGCGACCTTGCGGATCTCGGCGACCTTCCAGTCGACGCCGATGCCACGGCAGTCGCACTGGAACTGGCCGATCGCGCCCTGGATCGCCGCGTCGAGCTGCTGCGGCAGCTCGTTGTGGTTCTCGCCATCGGTCAGCAGCAGGGCGTGCTTCTGGCGCAGTCCGGGCACGGATGCGAACAGCGCGCGCGTCAGCGACAGCCACGACCCGATGGCCGTGCCGCCGTCGGAGTGGAAGTGGCCGATGGCCTGGGCGGCCTGGAAACGGGTCGTCGCGTCCATGCGGACCATGCCCTGCGACGACTGGGTCAGCGGGTACGCGAGGTAGGCCTGGTGGTTGCCGGCCACGACCGCGAACCAGGTGCCGTCGACGATGTGGTCGAGGGCGGTGACGGCGGCCTGCTTGGCGGCCTCCATGTTGGTGTCGCCCATCGAGCCCGACGTGTCGACGATGATGATCTCTCCGGCGTCACCGCCCGCGCCCGCCCCGGCCTTGCCGGCGTTGGCGCACGTGATGGTCACGATCGCGTTCACGTCGGTGCCGCCGTCGGGCAGGAACTCGTTCTGATAGACCGCCGAGGTGAAGTCGGCCATGGGATCCTCCTGGGTCGAATCGGGTCGGTGTGGCTGAGGCTGCGATGGGTCAGGTGGTCGGAAGCGGGCGGGCCTCGCCGAAGCGCGCGAGGGCCACCGTGATGTTGTCGCGCCCGCCCTGGTCGCAGGCCCATCGCACGAGGCGGTCGGCGAGCGCGCGGGGGTCCGCGTACGCGGGGTGGTCGTCGACGAGCGCGCGGGCGAACAGCGCGTCGAGGTCGCCGACCGCCGACGCGTAGTTCCACAGGCCGTCGGAGCAGACCATCAGCCAGCCGTCGCCGGGGACGCGCAGCGAGCCCGCGGTGGGGACGAGGTCGGGGGCGTCCCGGCCGAGCCAGCGGGTGATCGCGTGGGACTGCGGGCCGTTCTCGGCCTGCTCCCGCGACATGCCCTGCTCCATCTGGATCTGGGCCACCGAGTCGTCGACCGACAACTGGACCGAGTCGCCCTCGTCGGCGATCCAATAGACGCGCGAGTCGCCGATGTTGCCGAAGACGATCAGGTCGTCGACCACGACGGCGGCCGCGAACGTGCACGACGCCGGGCTGCGGCTCTCGGGCCTCGTGTTCTCGAGGACGGCGTCGTTGGCGGCGCGTGCGGCCTGCGCCAGCGTGGCGGTGAGGGCCTGCACCTGCGACTGCTCGAGGCCGAGGCCGGCGGGCCGCTGGCCGTCGAGCACGTCGCGGGCCGCGCGCGCCGCGGCCAGCGACGCGACGTCGGAGTCCTCCGACGACGACACGCCGTCGCACACGACCAGCACGGCGCGGGTGTCCTGCGCCGACAGGGCCATCGCGTCCTCGTTGCGCTTGTGGCGGATGCCGCGGTCGCAGACCCCGGCGACCCAGGGGGCCACGACCTCCTCGAAGTGGTCGCGGTCGCTCGGGGCCTTGGCTCCGCAGCTCTCGCAGTAGCCGTCGGCGTCGACCGTGCCGCCGCAGTCGCGGCAGGGGCGGCGCGGGCCCGGCGCGGTGGCGACCTGCTCGCCCTCACGGGTCACGGGGACCGAGAGGGTGATGGGGGCCTCGCGCGTCTCGGCGGCCGGTGCGGGGGCCGACGGGGTGAGCTCGGCGCCGCAGCCCTCGCAGAACGACTCCCACGCGGCGGCCGGCGAGCCGCAGGAAGGGCACGGCACGGGCTCGGGGGTCACCTCGGTGGTCACAGCAGGCTCCATTTCCTCATCCGGTTCGCCCGGTCGATCAGCTCGATGCGACGCTCGGGGGCGAGTTCGTGCCGCGCCAACGAACGATAGGCCCTCTCGAGTCCGCCGCGCAGGGCATCCGGGTGGGCGGGATAGTCGCCGACCATGATCGACGGCTGGGGTCCGGTGCGGGTGACCTCGGCGAGCGAGCGTTCGAGCACCGTCACCTGGAGTTCGGCGGCGGCACGCTCGTCCATGCGGATGCCGTCGACCGACTGGAGGGCGGCCGCGAGGTCGGGGAGGCCACGGCCCAGCGCAAGGAGGTGCATCGAGCGCTGGCGGCGGGCCTCGGCGTACCCGCGGCTCGTGGTGGGCACGAGGTCGAGCGCGGCGACCGCGGCCTCGAGGTCGCCGCGGCCCGCGCGTACGCGGTTCAGGCCGAACGCGGCCGGCGTGACGTAGTTGGCATCGGTCGCGACGCAGGTGAGGTAGAGGGCCTCGGCGACGTCGGGCGCCTGCCCGTGCTCGCAGGCCAGCGCCAGCGCCAGCTTGGGTGCGAGCTCGCCGGGGACCTGGCCGTAGACGGCGTTGAACGCCGCCTGGGCGTCGGCCCACTGGCCGGACTGGAGGGCGTGGAGCCCCTGCATCCACACCGCGCGCCACTCCCACGGGTCATGGGCCAGCAGCTCGTCGACCGTCTGGCGGACCAGGGCGCCGTCGGAGAGCTCGAGGGCCGCAGAAGCGCGCGCGAGCATCACCTCGGGCGACGACTCCGGGGCCGTCGCCAGCGCCTGCAGGCGCTCGGCGGGGTCGTCGAGGTCGATGTTGGAGAGCCACGCGTACTGGCTGTCGGCGGTGTCGGGGCGCAACCGCGGCAGCTGGTGCCAGTCGAGGGAGTCGCCCATGATCAACGGCGCCTCGAACAGCAGCGAGCTGGCCGACGTCAACGCGGTGCCGGCGGTGCGCCGCGCCACGGTCTCGCGCAGGACGCCGAGGACCTGGACCCGGAGCTCGTCGGCGGTGGAGAACCGGTCGGCGGGGTCGGGCGCGCAGCACTTGAGCAGCAGGCGGTAGAGCGAGTCGTTCTCCTGGAACAGCGGGGTCTGCTCGACCGGCGGCAGCGAGAACTCATACGTCGTCTGATAGCCGCGGAACTCGCTGCACAACACCATCAGCGTGCGGCCGATCGTGAAGATGTCGGACTCCACCGAGACGCCGATGCGGGCGACCTCGGGGGCCTGGTAGCCGACGGTGCCGTAGATCGCCGAGTCCTCGTCGTCGGCCCGGCGCACGCCACCCAGGTCGATCAGCTTGATGGCGTCGCCGACCTGGATGATGTTGTCGGGCTTGAAGTCGCAGTAGATCAGGCCGAGGTCGTGGAGGTAGGAGAACGCGGGCAGGGCCTCGACGAGGTAGGCCAGCGCCTGGTCGACCGGCAGCGGGTCGTACTCCCCGCCGTTGTTGGCCATGCGGGACTTCAGCAGCTGCTTCAGCGAGCGGCCGCCCACGTATTCCATGACGATGTAGCCCGCGCCGTCGTGGGTCACGAAGTTGTAGATCTCGACGATCAGCGGGTGTTCCACCTGGGCGAGGAACTGCTGCTCGGCGATCGCCGCCGCCAGCGCGTCGGGATCGCCGGAGTTGAGCAGGCCCTTGAGCACGACCCAACGGTCGGAGACGTTCTTGTCGCGGGCGAGATAGATCCACCCGAGGCCGCCGTGGGCTAGGCAGCCCTCGACCGCGTACTGGTTCGCGATCAGGTCGCCCCTCTTGAGTTTCGGCTCGAAGCTGAAGGGGTTGCGGCACTTGGCGCAGAACCCCGTCGTACGCCCGGGCTGGCCGTCGCGCGAGCGGCCGACGGGCGCACCGCAGCTGGGGCAGGTGCGCTTGTTCTCGGGGACCTGCGGGTCCTTCATCAGGGCCGCGGCCGGGTCCACCGGCGGGGCGGGGGGTACGCGGGTCAGTCCGGCGCCGATGCGGGCGGCCCGCAGGCGCTGGCTGCCGGTGCCGGTGCGGCGGGTGGCCTTCGAGCCCGACTTCCGCGCGCGGGCCGAGCCGAGGGCCGTGGAGTCGAGGCGGTTCGAACCGCGGGTGATCGTCGACAGGCCGGCGTCGTCGCCGACCGGAGCGGGGGCGGCATCGGGCGGGGAGCCGCAGATGTCGCAGTAGCCGTCGCGGATCTCGCCGCCGCAGCCGGGCATGACGCAGCGCCCGGTGGCGGCCGCGGCGGGGCGCGCTCCGGGGACGGGGACGAGACCGGCGGGACGCTGCTCCTCGCCCCCCTGCTGGGGCTGGTTCGGAGCAGGCGCGTCACCAGGCATGCCGCAGCGGTCGCACCACCCGTCGACGATGGTGCCGGCGCAACCGGGCTGGGTGCAGGTCATCAGGACTCCTTCGCGCCGGACGCCGGCGTCTGAACCAGCGTGGCCAGCGCCATCTCGTACGCCTCCACGAGCTCGCGGGCCAGCGGTAGGGGGCTGGGGCGGCGGTCGAGCACGTCGGCGGTGAGCGTCCCGATCGTGACGAGGTCGGCATGGTCGGCGTGACGGGCAGCGTCCGCGTCGGCCCGGGCCTTCGCCAGGCGGCCGGCGAGCGCGTCGCGGTCGCCGAGCGCGCGCGAGTAGGCGTCCTGGACGACCTGCATCGCGCGGCTGACCTGGTCGAGGCGCTTCAGGTAGGCCTCCACGCGCTCGCGCGTCCCCGGCACCGCCCCGAGGGCCTCGACGTCGGGGACCGCGTACTTCGGGCACGGGCTGACGGTCTCGATGGTCTGGTGGACCAGCCGCGTCAGGGCCGTCTCGCGGGCGCTCAGGTCGGCGCGCAGCTCGCGGGCCTTGTCGAGCAGGTCGCGGGCCTCGCGGCGCTCGACGCCGCCGACGATCAGGTCGCGCTCGAAGCGGGCGGCCTCGATCTCGGCGGGGCCGATCATGCCGCCGATGTCGCCGCCGCGCGACGCCTTCGCGACCATCGCGTCGACGCGGGTGGCGAGCTCGGCCAGCCTGGCGTTGGGGGCGGCCCGCAGGCCCGCGGGCTCGAGGGCGACCTGGTCGCGGACGCGCTCGAGCTGGGCGCGGAGGTCGCGCAGGCGTGCGGTGATGGCGTCGGCGTTCGGGTCGATGGCCAGGCGCGTACGCAGCTGGGAGGCCATGGCGTCGGACAGCCGACACGCTTCGGGCAGGCTGACCGCGAGCCCCGCGGCCGTGGAACCGGGGGCGTGCTGGCCACCGCGCGCGTCGGCGCGGGCGATCAGGCTCGGGTCGAGCGTGGCGTCGAGCCGGCCCCAGATCAGCGCCGACAGGCGTTCGCGATCGGTCAGGTCGACGCGGCCCGAGTCCCACGTCGCCATCAGAAGGGCGAGGCGGTCGGAGGTCGCCTTCCACAAGGCCATCGACAGCATCATGTCGCGGGTCAGCTGACCCCGCTGGGGCGACTTGAGGACGGCGGCGTCGAGTACGTCGAGCTCGCGGCGGCGCTCGGCCACCCAGGCGGTCAGGTCGCGGAGATAGGTCACGGCCGCCGCCGGGTCGATCGGGTCGCCGAGACGTCCGGGCGCGAGCGGGGCGAGGGCGGTCATCGGGCCCTCCCGTAGGTCGGCTTCGGCGGCTGGGCGTCGCCGGCGTACGGGCGCACCCAGCGATTCCAGGACTCCGCCCAGGCGCCGCCCGAGCGCTGGGCGAGGACGCCGTTGACCCAGGCGGCGAGGTCGGGGCGGTCGGCGCGGGCCGCGACCGTCAGGTCGGCGGTGCCGAGGTCGAACTTCGTGATGGCGGCGTAGGGGTCCTGGCGGGCGAGCCCGGCGAGGACCGGGGCAGTGCCGGCGACGGCGTCGACCTCGCCGCGCTGGAACCGCACCAGGCAGGCGGTGTCGGTGGGCTCGAGGGTGACGCGGGGGGTGCGGTCGCGCAGCGTCGCCGCGATGTCACTGCCGCGGACGGCGCAGATGTGCAGCTGCGCGAGCACGGCCAGGTTGTCGGGGACGGCGTTGGCGCGGCTCAGCACACGGACGGGGGTGCTCGCGTACGGGGCCGACAGGCGCATCGACTTCTGGCGCTCGCAGGTGGCCGCGACCTGGCGCACGACCAGGTCGACGTCGCCGTCGGCGAGCGTCCGGTCGAGGTCGGCCAGCCCGATCACGCGCAGCTCGAGCTTCGACTCGTCGTTGAACATGGCCTTCGCGAGGGCCTTCGCGAGGTCGATCTCGAACCCCTCGAGATCGCCGTTCTGGGCGTTGCGGGACGCGAACGGCACCGCGTCCGCCGAGACGCCGACGACGAGGCGGCCGCGGTCGGCGAGCCGCGTCATGGTCGAGTTCGGCGGCAACGGCGAGACCGGGACGGGATCGTAGGACTGGACGGGGTTCGGGCAGTTCGCCCCCGGCCGGGGCGGCGCGGTGTCGACCGGGCGGGGGGAGGGGAGGGGCGTGGGGGCGTACGAGGTCGAGCAGGCGGTGGCGGCCAGGGCCAGCGCCGCGGCCGCGGCGAGCGCGCGAGATCTCATGCGTACTCCTTGAGGCGACGGTTGACGCCGATCGTCGCGGCCACCAGCGATCCGAGGCACGCCAGCACGACGATGCCGGCGGAGACGAGCGGCGCGAGCCGGAGCCCGTCGAGTGAGGTGGCGGCGTTGCGGGCCGACGAGGTGGCGGTCGCCGTCGCGGCTTCGTCGAACGCCGCGAAGGTGGCGTTCGAACTGCGGGGACCGGTGCCGGTCGCCTCGGCGCGGGCGAGGTCCCAGCGTCCGTCGAGGTCCAGCTCGCGGATCCTGCGGTGGCTGACCGTGTGGGCGGTCCAGGCCTGTTCGAGGCGGGTCAGGGAGCTCCCTCCGGCCGAGGCCAGGGCGCGCCGGGTCAGGAGCGACGACCGGGCCCATTGGGCCTCGTACTCCCCGCCCCGGGAACGGGCGATCAGGGTGAGGGACTCGAAGGCCTTGGCGTCGTACGCGTGGACCCGCGCGGCGCCCGCGGCGCGGGCATCCGCCAGCGTCGTGCGACGCACGCTGGCGACGGAGCCGGCGGAACTGTCGATGGTGGACAGCGACGACACGAGCGCGACCAGCACGAGGCCGAGGGCGATGGCCAGGCCCACGTTGATAAGGCGGCGGAAGCGCTGCGCGACCAGTACGAGGGTGAGCCCGAGCGCGCCCAGCGCCAGGATGCCGGTCAGCACGACGGCGGTGCGGGAGAACGGATCCATCCGGGCCTGGACGCGCGCGGTGTTCGCGGTGACGAGGCTGTCCAGCAGCGGCATGGCCCGGGCGCGCAAGTGGGTGCCCGCGTCGGCGAGGTAAGCGCTGCCCACAGGGAAGCCCTGACGGTTGTTCGCGCGGGCCTGCTCCATGGTGGCGGCGTAGGCGACCACCTCGACGTTCAGGGCACGCAGCGCGTCGGAGTCGGCGGGCTGTGCCTCGCCGGCCTCGGGGACGAGGCGGGCGACCTCGTCCAGGGCCGCCACGTACTGGGCGCGCTGTTCGGGCGACTCCAGCCCGCCGACGAGGAAGGCGTTGGTGGCCGTCGCGTCGGCCTTCAGCAGATTGGCCTGGATCGCCTGGATGCGGGTCAGTTGCCGGGTGTGATGGGTCGCCTCGCCCAGGGAGTTGGACCCGCCGATGAGCTGTGCCGCGGTGGTGGCACCGAAGACGAGGGTGGTGAGGATCGACAGGGCGAGGAGGAGGCGCAGTAGCTTCGGCGTGGACAGCGACGAGGCGCGGGAGCGGGTCTGCACCGTCGCTCGGGGACCGGCGGCGCTGGGGGCCGTGGCCTGTCCGGGGGCGCGACCGGGACGCGGCGGCGCCGGGACGCCGACCGGCTGCTGGCCGGGCCCGGGTGGCGGCCAGGCCTGGGCCTGGGTCACGGGGTCTCCTCGGGTTCGGAGGGCTCGGTCGGCTCGATGGTCTTGGGGGGTTGGGCGCGTTCGGTGGGCGTGGTGGGCTCGAGGTCGACGGTGTCCCCGTCGGCGTCATCGAAGCCTTCGGGGGCGTTGAGGGGTTCGTCCCCGCGGGGGCGTTGTGCAGCGAGGTCGGGAAAGTCGTCGTCGGGCGTCGGGTCGGGTCCGAGGTCGTCGGGGAGCAGCGTACGCAACTGGTCGAGGCTCGGGTCCTCGACGTCGCGCAGGCGCCAGGCGTGGGCGCCCACGGCGGCCTCGAGGATGTTGCGGGCGAAGCGGCCGTTGCCGAACGCGCTGTCGCGGACCTCCTCGGCGAGGAGCTCTCGGAACCGGTCGACGGTCGCGTCGGGGGCGTCGTAGTCGGCTCCGGCCGCCATGCCGCGGAAGATCTCGACGAGTTCGGCGTCGGTGTAGTCGTCGAACGCGATCGTCGTGCGGAACCGGCTCGTCAGGCCGGGGTTCTCGGCGATGAACACCTGCATCGGCACCGGATAGCCCGCGACGATCACCACGAGGTCGTCGCGCTTGTCCTCCATCTCCTTGACCAGGGTGTTGATGGCCTCCGAACCGTATTGGTCGCCGGACAGCGCGTACGCCTCGTCGATGAACAGGACGCCGCCCTCGGCCGACTTCACGACCTCGGCGGTCTTCATGGCGGTCTGGCCCAGATAGCCCGCGACGAGCTCGGAGCGGTCGACCTCGACGAGCTGGCCCTTGCTGAGGAGGCCCAGGGCGCGATAGATGCCGGCGACGAGGCGGGCGACGGTCGTCTTGCCGGTGCCGGGGTTGCCGACGAAGACCAGGTGGCGCGTGACGGTGGGGGAGGTGAGCCCCTGCTTGGCGCGCAGTCCCTCGACGCGCAACACCGCGGACTGCTTGTGGATCTCGTCCTTGACACGGGCCAGGCCGGTGAGGCCGTCGAGTTCGGCGAGGAGCTCCTCGAGGGACCTGGGCTCGGGTTCGGGTTCGGCGGGTTGCTCGGGCTGCGCGATCTCCTCCGGCTGCGCGGGGGCAGTCGGCTCCTCGTCTCGCCGGCGCTCGCTCGGAGAACGTGGGACCGAGCCGGGCAGGCCCGCGAACGCGCCGGGCGTCAGCGGGGTGAAGGGGTCGAGGTCGAGGCTCGAGCGCTGGTCGAGGCGGCCGGTGACATCGGCCGACTGGCGGCGGATCGACTCGTGCAGCGTGCCGAGGACCCGGTTGAGCACGCCCGGCGCCTCCGCGGCGAAGTCGCGGGCATCGGAGGCGTACGCGGACAGGGAGGTGGGATCGCTCCTCGACTCGCCGGCGGTCGCTCGGAGGGTGGTGGGGTCGGGCGCCGTGGACTCGGTGGCTGCGAGTTGCGCGGCGGCCGCAGCCTGGGCGTTGCCGAGGACGCGGGCCGTCGGCCTGCCGAGCAGGCAGGCCGTGGTGCAGACGTCGGCGAGGGCCTCGGCGTACGCGCGGGCACCCGGGGAACGGCTCACCACGAGTTCGTGGAGGAGGGCCGTGGGGGCGCCCCGCCAGCGACGACCCTGCTGGGCCGCGCGCATGAACTCCTCGGCACCCGGCTCCGCGCCGGTCTCCGAGGCCCAGTCGACGAACGCCTGGCTGTTCGACTCGGCCACGGCGGCGGCCAGCACGCTGCCCTCGTGACGCGCGCGGGCGGCGTCGAGTCCGGCGGCGGTCGCGGCGCGGGTCAGGCGTTCGAGCGCCGTCGCGAGGGTGAGGTCGTCGGTCATGGTCCCTCCAGGTCGAGCGGGTTGCGCGGCGCGGGCGGGGCCTCGGCCGGGTGGGCTGATGGTGCGGATGGGCCCGTGGGCCGGTTGAGGTCGAGGTCGCCCCCGGTCGACGCGTGGCCGAAGCGCTCCTGCAGGAAGCGGCCGTGGGCGATCAGCGCGTTGGCGTCCTGGCGGGCCACCGCGTCGAGCATCTTCTCCATCGTCGCGCCCAGGAGGTCGAGCTGGTCGATGAGCAGCATCAGCGAGGTCTTGCCGCCCTCGATCGGCCGCGAGTCGGCCCAGTCGCGGGGGAGGCGCAGGTAGTTCGACAGGGCCTCCGGCAGGTAGTCCGTCGCCGTCGCCATCACCGCGTACGCGTCGGAGGAGCCGAGACCGACGTTGCGCAGGCGAGGCATGGTCTCGCGTACCAGGCGCGCGACGCGCCCCACCCGCGCGAGCACCACGGGGTTGAGGCGGGACTCGCGCGCGAGCTGCTCGGTGCGGTCGAGGGCGTTGAGGATGTCGTCCTCGGTCGGCACCGTCGGCGTCGTGGTGGCACCCTCGGGCTCGAGGCGCTCGTTGACGCCCTTCACCCAGTCGAGGAAGCCCATGTCAGCGCAGGTCGCGGCCCTGCGGGCCGCCGCCGGCGATGTCCATCGAGCCCGAGGCCAGGCGCTGGTCCTGCTGGGAGACACGGTCGAGGTAGGACTTCGACTTGCCGACCTCGTGCTCGAGGACGCCGATGGTCTGGGCCATCGAGTCGAGGGCCTGCATCTTGAAGGTGTCGATGGAGTCCATCGTCTCGTAGATGTTCTGGAACGCGGCCTGCAACTGGGGCAGGCCGATGGTGGACTCGGCCGCGCCCTTCTGGATCGCGGCCGAGTTCTGCTTCAGCGCCAGCGACGTCTGCTCGATGATGTTCGAGGTCGTCGCGTTCAGCGCGGTGATCTGGTCGAGCACCAGCTTCTGGTTGGTGAGGGCCTGGCTGACGATCACGGCCGTACGCAGCGCGGACATGGTCGTCGTCGAGGCGCGGTCGACGCCCTTGATCAGCTCGATGTTGTTCTTGATGATGATGTCGATCGCGAGGTAGCTCTGGATCGACACCGCGAGCTGGGTGAGCAGGTCCTGGTGTTTCTGGCGCACATAGAACAGGACGTCCTGGCTCAGGGCCTGCGCCTTCTCGGGGTCGGTGATCTCGAGCTCGGAGATCTGGGCGGCGAGCTTCGCGTCGAGGCGCTCGGCGATGTAGATGTATTGGTTCAGCCGGCCCATGGTCGCCCACAGGTTCTGCTTCTCCATGTTCAGCGCGACGTTGTCCTTCGCGAGCTCGTCCTTGCCGTTCTGGAGCGAGTGGAGCAGGCCGTTGAGGTGGGACTGCGCCGACTGGTATTTGCGGAAGTAGTCGACGATCTTGTCGCCCATCGGGATCATGCCGAGGAACCTGCGTACGCCGGTGGCCTGGCTGGGGTCGAGGTCCTCGACGGTGCGGCGCAGTTCGAGGAGCGTCTTGCCGATCTCGCCGCCCTGGGAGATGCCGCCCTCCTTGAGGGCCTTGACGGGCTGGGCCAGCAGGCGGTTGGAGGTCTCGGCGGCCTTGCGGACGTCGGCGTCGCCCATCGACCGGACCGCGGTCGCCTGCGCGTCCATCTCGGGCGAACGCGACTCGGCGGCCGTCATCGCGGACATGAAGGCGTCGACCTTCTGGTCGAGCACGCCGACCTGTTCGGGCTTGACCTGGGGCGCCATCTTCGGGGCCTGGGTGGTGGTGACCGGCGCCGGCGCCGGCGGGGCCTCCAGCGTGAGGACGGCCTCGGCGCCGGCGGGCGGGGCGAGGGGCTGCGTCGCCGGGGAGTGGGGTGCGGGCTGGCCCTGCTGGTCGTGCGGGAACGTCATGGTCGCCTCTCGTCTCCCAGACCGATCCACCGGCGGACGGCCTCGTTGGCGCCCACAGTACTGCCCGACGGGGGCGACGCCGCGGGGCGTGGGAGGGGGGCGCGTACGCCGTGGTCGCGGCGGGAGGCTCAGTCGCGCTGGGTCTTGGGGAACGACGCGATGCCGCGCCACGCGAGGCTCGCGACGAGGTTGGCCGCCTGGTCGACCGTGACGTCGGCGCGTGACTCGGAGACCCAGTGGCGGGCGCTGACCTGGGCCATGCCGACCAGGGAGATGCCGAGGATGCGGGCCTGCTCGGGGGGCAGCTCGGTGTCGGCGGAGATGACCTCGCCGATGGCGCCCGCGAGGTCCTGGTGGACCTGCCAGATGCGCTGCTGGACCTGGGCGTCGGCGAGGTCGGACTCGAACACGAACCGGAACTGCTTGCCGGTCTCGGAGACGAAGGCATAGAACGCGCCGATGGCGGCGCGGACGCGTTCCTTGTTGTTCTCCGCCGACCTCAGAGCCTTCGCGACCCGGTCGGTGAGTCCCTGGCAGGCCTGGTCGACGAGCGCCTGGTAGAGCTCGAGCTTCGACGGGAAGTGCTGGTAGAGGACCGGCTTGGACACGCCGGCGGCGTCGGCGATGTCGTCCATCGCCGCGGCGTGATAGCCCTTCTCGGCGAAGACGTCGCCGGCGGCGGCCAGCAGCTGCGTACGCCTCTGGTCGCGAGGCATGCGGGGGCTGCGGGGGGCTGTGCGGTGCTCCATCTGCCGAATGCTACCTGTCGGTTCGGTTCTCGCGTCACGACGTGGCCGTGTCGGACACGGCGGGCAACCGGGGCGGGTCGTCGGGGTCGAGGAGGTCGGCGAACAGGTCGCCGTGGTCGGCGATCCGCGCGAGGACGGCGTCGGGGGTGAAGCGCAGGTCCTCGGCGGACTCGACGGCGGCGACCTCGTCCCACTCGAGCGGGGTCGACACGTTCGGGTAGGGATTCTTGCCACGCAGGGAATAGGGCGCGATCGTGTTGCGGCCGGTGAGGTTCTGGTTGTGGTCGACATAGACCTTGCCGGGGCGCTCCGCCACCGTCACCGTCGGGACGAACAGGTCCGGCTCGTGGCGGTGGAGCCGGCGGCCGAGGTCCTGGACGTAGGCGACACAGGCGCGGCCGGGAGTGGGCTGGATCGCGGCGTAGAGCTGGAGGCCCTTGGAGCCGGACGTCTTGATCAACGGCTGGAGGCCGTCGGTGGCCATCAGTCCGCCGGTGAGCATGGCCGCGCGGGCCAGGGTCTTCGGGGACAGCCCCTCGCCGGGGTCGAGGTCGACGACGACGGTGTCGGAACCGGGGCCTGGATCGGTGAGGGGGAGGGGTGTGTCGGTGTCGCGCCGGCCGTCGGGATCGGCGTGCCACTGGGGGACGTGCATCTCGAGGGCGGCGAGGTTCGCGAGATAGACGAGCGTCGCGGTCTCGTCGGCGACGAGGTATTGGATCTCGCCGTCGGACGCCTTGACGGTCAGGCGGGAGACCCAGTCGGGGCAGCCCGGAGGGAGGTTCTTCTCATAGAACGAGCTGGCGTCGGGCGCGGTGCCGTTGGGGAAGCGTACGCGGGTCATCGCCTTGGCGCGCAGGTGAGGGAGGAGGGTGTCGGCGACGTGGAGGTAGTAGTTGACGACCTCGCCCTTGGTCCACCCGGTCTCGGGATAGAGGACCTTCTCGAGGTTGGTGAGCTTGAGCACGCGACCGTCGACCTCGGTGCGGAGCTCGGACTTAGGCATGAAATGAGTCTGCCGGAGATTCGTTGGGTGCGTGGGGTGGGGGTCCGCGAGCTCGGCTCGCGGCTGGGACTGTGCATATTGCGCCGCTCCGCGGCGCGATCGGCCTCGCGCGCTCAATCCGGTGTCTTCGGACACTCTTCGCGACGCGGCCCGGGTTCGCTCGAAGGCCGCGGTTCGTTGGTGGGGCCGCGCCGCTCATCGGTCCTCCAGACACCGGGCACGCGAGTCCAGGCCTGGCTGGCCGGGACGTTCTCCGAGCGAGCGCCAGCGAGACGAGGAGGGCCGAGCCATCGCAGGCGGTTGGCGAACGGTCCTGCAGTTGGCGAGCCGTAGTTGTCCTCGCGAGTGCAGCAGCACACTCGAAGGCAATTCCGACTCGCCAAGTGCACGAGCGTTCGCCAACGTCAGATCGGAGGCTGTTTGAGTCCCGACAGGTTGTTTGAGTCTGTTCGAACCGCCTCGAACGACCTTTCGGGACTCGAACGCGTACGCCGGGCCTCTCGTCTCGCGGGCGCTCGCTCGGAGAACGGGGGGCCCGAGTCGGTGGCCGGGCCACGCCCCATCCGCACCCGGACCTGCGCAATAGACTCGCCCAATGAGCTTTCCTCCCCTCGTCGAGCCCGGTGAGGCCCTGACCGCCGACGAGGTGCGGCGCTATTCACGGCACCTGATCCTTCCCGAGGTCGGCGTGACCGGGCAGCGGCGGCTGAAGAATGCGCGCGTACTCGTCGTCGGGGCCGGGGGCCTGGGATCGCCCGCGCTGCTCTATCTCGCCGCCGCCGGCGTCGGGACCCTTGGGGTGATCGACGACGACGTCGTCGACGAGTCGAACCTCCAGCGGCAGGTGATCCACGGGACCGGCGACATCGGCCGGCCCAAGGTCGAGTCCGCGCGCGAGGCCGTCGCCGAGGTGAATCCCCTGGTCGCCGTCGAGGTCCACCGCGCGCGGCTGACGCGCGACAACGCCCGTGAGCTGGTGGCCGCGTACGACCTCGTGGTCGACGGGACCGACAACTTCGCGACGCGCTACCTCGTCAACGACGCGTGCGCGCTCGAGGGCAGGCCGTACGTGTGGGGGTCGATCTTCCGGTTCGACGGCCAGGCCGCGGTGTTCTGGGCGGGGCGCGGGCCCTGCTATCGCTGCCTGTTCCCCGAGCCGCCGCCGCCCGGCGCCGTGCCGTCGTGCGCGGAGGGCGGCGTACTGGGGGTGTTGTGTGCGGCGATCGGGTCGGCCCAGGTGGCCGAGGCGCTGAAGCTGATCGTCGGGATGGGCGACCCCCTGGTGGGGCGGCTGGCGATCCACTCGGCGCTGCAGGCGCGGTGGTCGACCATCGAGGTGGCTGCCGACCCCGAGTGCGCGCTGTGTGGCCGGAACCCGACGATCACCGAGCTGGTCGACCACGACGCCTTCTGCGGAGTGCCGGCGGCCGACCCGCGCGTGGCCGACCGGACGCTGTCCGTGGCCGAGCTCAGTGACTGGCTGGGGGAGCGCGGGGCCGGCGTACGCGACTTCGACCTCATCGACGTGCGGGAGCCGCACGAGCGGGAGATCAATGCCATCCCGGGATCGCGGCTGCTGCCCAAGGCCGGGTTCGACTCGGGCGAGGCGCTGGCGGGGCTGGGGGAGCGGCCGGTGGTGGTCTACTGCAAGTCGGGGGGGCGGTCCGCCGCCGTCCTCGACGGACTCCTGCGCGCGGGGCTCGACGCCTGGCACGTGGCCGGGGGCGTCACCGCCTGGGTGGACGAGGTGGAGCCAGCGCAGGCGCGCTATTGACCTTCGCCCGAACGCGCGAACGGCGCCCCGAGGGGCGCCGTCAGCGGTGGTCGGGGTCGCTCAGAGGGGCCGCACCTTCTCGGCCTGCGGGCCCTTGGGTCCCTGGGTCGTCTCGAACTCCACGCGCTGGCCCTCGTCGAGGCTGCGGAAGCCGGTCGACTCGATCGCGCTGAAGTGAACGAAGACGTCGTCGTTGGGGCCGCCCCCATCGACTGCGATGAAGCCGAAGCCCTTCTCGGCGTTGAACCACTTGACGGTGCCCTGTGCCATGTTCCTTCTCTTTTCCCTGTGATGCTGCCCGCTGGTTCACGGGACGGCAACAGCGTGGCACAGTGCCGGTCGCCTGAGGCCCGTTCTCGGGAGTTTCTTATCTGTATGTCGATATTTGACCCGGGTATTGGAACATTCTCAGTCGCTACGGGGGTCACGCCCGGAATTGTCGGAGGCGGGTGGTTGCATGGTCGCGTGCCCGGAACCTATCGCCTCGAACGCGTCGTCCCCGATGTTGTCGTGCCCGACCTCGACGACGCCCAGCAGCGCGTCGTCGACCACGCCGACGGGCCCCTGCTCGTGCTCGCGGGCCCCGGCACCGGCAAGACGACGACGCTCGTGGAGGCTGTCGTACGCCGGTTCGAGCGCGCGGAGTCGGCGGCCGCCCCGCTGGTGCTGACGTTCTCCCGCAAGGCCGCGGTCGACCTGCGCGCCCGCATCACGGCGCGGCTGGGGCGCTCGGTCACGACGCCGACGGTCCTGACGTTCCACGCCTTCTGCTTCGCGCTCGTGCGCCGGTTCGGCGACGAGGAGGCGTACGGCACGGGAGTGCGCCTGCTGACCGCGCCCGAGCAGGAGTTCCGGGTGCGCGAGACGCTGGCCGGCACGCTGGACGGGGCGGACGATTGGCCGGAGTCGGTGCGGGCGGCGTACGAGACGCGGGCGTTCGCCGGGGAGGTGCGCGGCGTGCTCGCGCGGGCGCGCCAGCTCGGCATGGACCCCGAAGACCTCGCCGAGGTCGCCGACGAGGCGGGCCGGCCCGAGTGGCAGGGCGTGGCGCGGTTCATGGACGAATACCTCAAGGTGCTCGACTGGGAGCAGGCGCTGGACTATGCGGAGCTGGTCCACCGCAGCCGCATCCTGCTGACCGATCCCGAGGTGCTGGACGCGGTGCGCCGCGAGATCGACGGGGTGTTCGTGGACGAATACCAGGACACCGACCCGTCGCAGGTCGCGCTGCTGCGTACGGTCGTGGGGCCGGGCGGCCACTGCGTGGTGGTGGGCGATCCCGACCAGTCGATCTATGGCTTCCGCGGCGCGGAGGCGCGCGGCATCACCGATTTCTGCGACCGGTTCCGCACCGGAGCGGGCGAGCCTGCGCCGGTGGTCGCGTTGGGGCGTACGCGGCGGTTCGGGAAGGCGATCGCGGCCGCGACGCGGCAGGTGTGCGACCGGCTGCCGCTGGCGGGTGCGGTGCCTGCGGCCGTACGCGAGGCGTTCCGTGCGCCCGTCGTCGACCCGGCGGCGCCGCGGGGTCGCGTGGAGGTCCTCACGTGCGACTCGCCGGGCGCGGAGGCCGAGCACATCGCCGACCTGCTGCGGCAGGCCCACCTCCACGACGGTGTGGCCTGGGCCGACATGGCGGTGCTGGTGCGGTCGGGGCGCCGGGTGCTGCCCGGGCTCTCGCGCGCGCTGATCGCGGCCGGCGTGCCCATCGAGGTGGCGGGCGACGAGATCGCGCTCTCCGCGGAGCTGGCCGTGCGGCCTCTGCTGCTGGCGTTGGAGATCGTGGCGCGCGGTCGGGTCTGCGATGCCGACGAGGCGGCGCGCCTGCTGCAGTCGCCGCTGGGCGGGCTCGACTCGTTGGGACTGCGCCGGCTGGGCCGCGACCTGCGGGAGGCCGAGCGGCGCGAGCTGGGCGGGGCGATGCCGCCCCTGAGCGACGAGCTGGTCGCGAGGGCGCTGGCCGACCCGGGGCGCATCGACGATGCCGTGGTGGCGCTGGAGCGCACGTCCCCCGAGCTCGAGAAGGCGCGAACCCTGGCCGGGTTGCTGCTGGCGATCGAGGAGCGCGTCCACGGGTCGGCCACCGCCGAGGAGGCCCTCTGGGCGCTGTGGAGCGGCACCGAGTGGCCCGAGCGGCTGCGGTCCGCCGCGGCCCGGGGCGGCGACGCGGCCCAGCGCGCCGACCGCGACCTCGACGCCGTGTGCGCGCTGTTCGACGTGGCGGCGCGGTCGGAGGAGCTCGTCGGGCTGCGGGGGCTGAGCGGGTTCCTGGCCGAGGTCGAGGCCCAGCAGATCCCCGCCGACACCCAGCGCGAGGCCGACGTCCGCGGCCGCGGGGTCCGGCTGATGACGGCCCACCGGTCCAAGGGCCTGGAGTTCCGACTGGTCGTGGTGGCGTCGGTGCAGGAAGGCATGTGGCCGGACCTGCGTACGCGCGGGTCGCTGCTGGAGGCCGATCGGCTCGGCAGCTCGGGCGGGCGCTGGGGCATCACGCTGCCTCCGCCCACGTCGGCGCGCGTGGCCGAGGAGCGCCGCCTGTTCTATGTGGCGTGCACGCGGGCGCGCGAGCGGCTGGTCGTGACCGCCGTGGAGGGCACCGAGGGGGAGGGCGACCAGCCGTCGCGGTTCTGCGCGGAGCTGGGCGTACGCCCGGTGCACCTGGCGGGACGGCCGACGCGCCCGTTGACGCTGGGCGCACTGGTCGGGGAGTTGCGGCGGGTGTCGGTCGACCCCGACCAGCCGCCCGTCCTGCGCGACGCGGCGGCGATCCGGTTGGCGCGCCTCGCCGATGCCGTCGACGACGACGGGCGGCCGGTGGCGCCGTCGGCCGACCCGCGCCGCTGGTGGGGCATGGAGGCGGTGACCGAGGTCGACGGACCGGTGGTGCCGGCCGACGAGCCGATCCGCATCTCGGGCTCGACGCTGGGCGCGCTGGTGACCTGCCCGCGCCAGTGGTTCCTGTCGCGGCGCGCCTCGGCGGAGTCGGGCCGATCCAGCGCGGCGAGCGCGGGCGAGGTGATGCACGTGCTGATCGACCACGCCGAGCGCGAGGGCATCGACGCGACGGACCTCGCCGACCACCTCGACCACGTGTGGGACCGCATCGACTTCGACGCGGCCTACCTGTCGGCGGTCGAGAGGGCCGAGGCCGAGGGAGTGCTGGAGCGCTTCGTGGCATGGCAGGACGCGAACGCCCACCGCGAGGTGCTGGGCTCGGAGGTCTCGTTCGAGGTGCCCCTCGAGGTCGCCGGTGACCACGTCGTGCTCCACGGCACCGTCGACCGGCTCGAGCGCCTGCCCGACGGGCGGCTCCACGTCGTCGACTTCAAGACCGGTCGGAAGCCCGCCGACAAGAAGGACGTCCCGACCCACGACCAGCTCGGGGTCTATCAGCTGGCCGCCGCCGCGGGGGCGTTCGACCACCTGGCGCCGGGGGAGCGGCGGGTCGGCGGGGCCGAGCTGGTCTACCTGCGCGTGCAGGACAAGGTCGACCTGCCCTACCCGGTGGTGCTGCCGCAGGCGTCGATCGACGACGTGCCGGTGGTGGCGACGGGTGGCGAGGGGTCGGGTGGCGAGGGCGACGGTGAGGGTGAAGCCGAGGTGGTCGGGCCCACCTGGGTCCACGACAAGCTGGCGCGGGCGTGCCGGACGGTGCGTACGGAGCAGTTCGACGCGCGCGCGGGCGCCGCGTGCCAGTGGTGCGCGTTCGCCGGCAGCTGCCCGGCCCGCGCCGAGGGAGGGACGGTCGTTCCATGATCGACAACGTGACGACGCTGCCGCTGAGGCGGCGATTGACCCAGCCGGAGGAGATCAGCGAGGCGCTCGGAATCCCCTTCTCGGCCCAACAGCTCGAGGCCATCACCGCGCCACTGGAGCCGGGCGTGATCATCGCCGGGGCGGGATCGGGCAAGACCACGGTCATGGCGGCCCGCGTCGTCTGGCTGGTCGGCACCGGGGCCGTGCGGCCCGAGGAGGTGCTCGGGCTGACCTTCACCCGCAAGGCTGCGGCCGAGCTGTCGGCCCGCGTACGCGCCGCGCTGCTGCGCGCCGGGGTGCTCGATGCGGCGGGCGTCGACGAGGCGGGCGAGCAGGTCGTGATGACCTATGACGCGTTCGCCGCGCGGCTGGTGTCGGAGCACGGGCTACGCATCGGCGTCGATGCGGAACAGACCATGATCACCGGAGCGACGCGCTATCGGCTGGCGGCCCGGGTGGTGAAGGGCGCCGCGGGTCCGTTCGAGGCGCTATCGCGGCTGCGCCCGGCAACGATCACCGAGCGCGTGCTGAAACTCGACGCCGACCTGCAGGCCCACCTGGTGGGGAGGGCCGAACTCGACCGGCACGCCCGCGACTATCGGCTCGCCTGGGCCCAGGCGCCGCTGAACCGCATGAAGAAGACCTATGTCGACGTGGCAAAGGCCGAGCAGGCGCTCGAGGAGCGGCTTGAGTTGGCGTCGCTGGTGGGGGACTACCAGGACCTGAAGGCCCGGCTGGGCGTCGTCGAGTTCGCCGACCAGATGGCCGTGGCGGCGCGGCTCGTCCGCGAGGTGCCGGCGGTGCCCCAGTTGGTGCGGACGCAGTTCAAGGTGGTGCTGCTCGACGAATACCAGGACACGTCGTCGGCCCAGGCGCTGATGTTGCAGGGTCTGTTCTCGGGACCCGACGCGGCTCATGGGCGGGGCCACGCCGTCACGGCGGTGGGCGACCCCTTCCAGGCGATCTATGGCTGGCGCGGGGCGGCGGCCAGCAACATCCTGCAGTTCGCGACCGACTTCCCCACGGCCGGGGGAGAGCCGGCCCGCGGATTCGCGCTCACGGTGAACCGGCGTTCGGGCCAGACCATCCTCGACGTGGCGAACGTGCTGGCCCAGCCCCTGCGTACTGACCCGCTGCTGGCCGACCAGCCGGCCGACCTCAGCGGGTCGGCGCTGGTCGCGCCGCCGGAGGCCGGGCCGGGCGAGGTGCGCGGGGCCACATTCGACACCTGGCCCGTGGAGGTCGCGTGGGTGGGGTCGTCGATCGCGGCGGCCCGTGACACCGGCGAGGTGGCGGCGTGGAGCGACATCGCAGTGCTCTGCCGCCGTAACGCCGACATCGCGGCGCTGTTCACGGAGCTGTCGTCCCGCGACATCCCCGTCGAGATCGTCGGGCTCGGCGGGCTGCTGGCGCTGCCCGAGGTGATGGACGTCGTGTCGACCCTCACGCTGCTCGACGACGTGACGGCCAACCCGGAGCTCGTGCGGCTCCTCACTGGACCGCGCTGGGCGATCGGGCCGGGTGACCTGGCGCTGCTGGGTCGTCGGGCGCGCGAGCTGGCCCGGTCGCGCGACCAGGAGGCCGGGGGCGGCGACGCCCTGCTGGCCGCCCTCGAGCAGGCGGTGGCCGACGTCGACCCGACCGAGGTGATCTCGCTGCTCGACGCGGTCGAGAACCCGGGGGAGGCGGCCTATTCGTCACAGGCGCGGCGTCGCTTCGCCGCGTTCGCCGCCGAGGTCGCCGGCCTGCGGGGTCACGCCGACGAGCCGGTGCTCGACCTGGTGCGGCGCGTGGTCGCCGTGCTCGGTCTCGACGTCGAGCTGGTGGCCACGCCCCAGTTCGCCCGCACGGGGCGCCGCAACCAGCTCGCGGTGTTCGTCGACGCGGTCGCCGACTACGTCGACGTGGACGGGGACGCGTCGCTGGCCGGTCTGCTGGCCTACCTGCGCGCCGAGGTCGAGCAGGGCACCGGGCTCGACCGCGCGGTGCCGACCGACACCGACTCGGTGAAGCTGTTGACGGTCCACAAGGCCAAGGGGCTCGAGTGGACGTTGGTGTTCCTGCCGGCGCTGGTCGCGGGGGTGTTCCCGTCCGACCGGGTGAGCGACAACTGGGTGACGACGCCCGCGGCGATCCCTGGTGAGCTGCGGGGTGACCGCAACTCGATCCCGCAGCTCCAGGACGCGTCGAACGACGGCTTGAAGGCCTTCAGGGCCGAGCTGAAGGACCAGCAGGTGCGCTCGGAGGACCGGCTCGGCTATGTCGCGGTGACCCGGGCCAAGCGCGTGCTCGTCGGGTCGGGCCACGTGTGGCGCCCCGGCTCGACGAAGCCGCGGCAGCGGTCGGCGTACCTCGAGGCCATCCTGGCCGAGGCCGAGCGGCAGGGGCACGTGCTCGCGGAGGCGGCGCCGGTCGCGGCCGACGCGATCAATCCGCTCGACGTCGCGGCCGAGCCCAAGCCGTGGCCGCGCCCGCTCGACCCGGACCAGCTCGGGCGACGGCGCGAGGCCGCGCTCGCGGTGGAGGCGGCGCGGGAGCGTCACCGGGCAACGGGCGACTACGAGGGCGGAGGAAGCGAGTCACTACTGCTGGACGACGCGTCGGTCGTCGCGGGCTGGGACGCCGACCTCGACCAGCTCGTCGCGGAGGCCCGCGAGGGGCGGCGGGGTGTGCGCCGCGTACGCGTGCCGGCCGCGCTGTCGGCCACCCAGTTGCTCGCGGCCCGGCGTGACCCCGAGGCGTACGCGGCCGAGCTCGTGCGGCCGATGCCGAAGGCGCCATCGCGTTCGGCGCGCTTCGGGACGCGGTTCCACCGCTGGGTCGAGCGCCACTACGGCGCGCTGGGGGTCCCCACGGCGCTCGTCGACCCTGACGAGCTGGCCGACCGTGCCGATGCGGGCGCCGTGGACGAGCGTGACCTGAAGGAACTGTGCGCGGCGTTCGCGGAAGGCCGCTATGGGGAGCGCACCCCGGCCGCGCTCGAGACGCCCTTCACGCTGGTGCTCGACGGCCAGCTCGTGCGTGGGCGCATCGACGCGGTGTTCGCGCTCGACGGCAGCGACCCCGACGCACCCGGGGCGCTGTGGCAGGTCGTCGATTGGAAGACGGCGCGCGCCCACACCGCCGATGCGGGTCAGCTCGCGCTCTATCGCCTGGCGTGGGCCGAACTCCAGGGGGTGCCGGTGGACCAGGTCGACGCGGTGTTCCACCACGTGCGCGACGACGTCGTCGTCCGCCCGGCGCGGCTGCCGGGCCGCGACGAGTTGGCGAGGTGGCTCGACTTCGACACGAGCGGGCGAGGTGACGGCCGGGGCGCTAGCGTGGACCTGTGATCGTTGACCAGTGGACCACCCCGAGCTCGCTCGACCGGGCCGAGCAGCACCGTGCCTCACCCGAGTGGGTGGCGGGGCTGTGGCGCCGCGAGGACGCGCTCCTGGTGAAGGCCGACGAGGACGGCAACCTGTTCTCCGACGCCGACGGGACCGCGCTTCGCCTGACACGACCGTTCGTGGAGCACGACCCCCGGCGACACATCCTTCTCGGGCTCGTCGACGAGTCGCCGGTGTTCGCCGTGCAGGCCATCGCCGACGGTCCCGTGGCGTCGCTGCGTGCCCTGAACGACCACCTCGACGGCGCGTGGCTGGACGTGGCCACGACGGCGCTCGCGCTGCTGCACTGGCACCGTCTCGATCCCCGCTGCCCCGGATGTGGGGGCGAGACGACCATGGCGTCGGGTGGCATGACCCGTGCCTGCCCGGCCTGCGATCGCGTGAGTTTCCCCCGCACCGACGCCGCCGTCATCGTCGCGATCCTCAACGACGCCGACGAACTGCTCCTCGGCCACCAGGCGACCTGGCCGGAGGGTCGCGTCTCCCTGCTTGCCGGGTTCGTGGAGGCGGGGGAGTCGCTCGAGGAAGCCGTCCACCGCGAGATGGGCGAGGAGGCCGATGTCGAGATCGGCGACATCACCTACGTCGGATCGCAGCCCTGGCCCTTCCCGCGTTCGCTGATGGTCGGGTTCGTCGCGCGGGCGACGACGACCGACATCTCGGTCGACGGCGAGGAGATCGAATATGCCCGCTGGTTCTCGCGCGCCGAACTGGACGCGCGCATCGCGGACGGCACAGTGAAGGTGCCGGTCGCCGGCACCATCGCCCACCGCATCATCACGGCGTGGCGCGAGGGGACGCTGACGGTCTGATCGACCGCCTGCGCGGCGGCCGCGTCAGCGGCCGGCCGACTCCAGGGTCGCGATGTCGATCTTCTGCATCTGCTGGAGGGCCAGACCCACCGCCGCGCCGCGCTCGGGGTCGCTCATCAGCGCGCCCAGCTGGCTCGGCACGACCTGCCAGGAGAAGCCGAAGCGGTCGGTGAGCCAGCCGCACTGGCTCTCCTGTCCACCGCCAGCCATGAGCCCGTCCCACACGCGGTCGAGCTCGGCCTGGTCGCCGACCGTCACCACGGTGGAGTACGCGGGGTTCGGCGTGAACTCCGGGCCACCGTTGAGGCCCATGAAGTCGCGGTCGAGGATCGTGAAGTCGACCGTGAGTGCCTGGCCGGCCCTGCCGGGCGGCGCCCACGCCTCGTCATAGCGCGAGACGTTCCTGATCTCCCCGCCGAGGACGTCGCAGTAGAGCTGGGCTGCCTCCTCGGCGTCGGAGTCGAACCACAGGCAGGTGGAGAGGGAGGTCATCGGGGGTTCCTTTCGCGGGTGCCGCATGGGTGCGACGTCGGACTTGATGGTTCCACCGTGGCCCGGGGCCGGCGTACGCGGCTTCTCCGATCGTGCGGGATCATCCGATCCGGCGGCCCAGGCCCGAGGCGCGGTTCGCGGGTCGTTCCACGGCCCGGCGGATGGCCTCGGCGGTGCCGAAGACCTCGACGCGCTCGCTCGCGCGCGTCACGGCGGTGTAGAGCAGCTCGCGGGTGAGCAGCGGCGAGTCGAGCGGCGGCACGATGAACGTCAGCCCGCGGAACTGGCTGCCCTGTGACTTGTGCACCGTCATCGCGTGGACCGGCCCGGCCTGGTCGAGCTGGATCGTGGAGTAGAGGGCCGGCGTACCGCCACGGGCGAACGCGCCGCGCAGGCCGGCGTCGGTCTCGACCAGCACGCCGGTGTCGCCGTTGTAGAGCCCCGCATCGGCATCGTTGGCGTTGACGATGAGGGGGAGCCCCGGATACCACTCACCCTCGACGCCGTAGCCCTCGATGTCCTCGCGCAGCCAGTCCTCGACGCGGCGCCCCCACCAGGCCACGCCGAACGGGCCCCGGCGGTGGGCGCACAGGACGCGGTGGGCGTCGAGCCCGGCGAGGGCCTCGCTGACGTCGCCGGCCAGCGCGGCGGCGTGCATCGGCCGGCTGGCCTCGACGATCCGGCGGCGCAGCGATGCGACGGCCGCGGTCTCGGTCTGCCGCGCCGGGTCGGACAGGTCGACCTCGGTGAAGGACAGCTCCGGCAGGCCCGCGCGCAGGACGTCGAGCGTGGCGTCGGCGTCGCCGACGCGGATGGCGCGGGCGAGGGTGTCGATGCCGCCGTCGAAGCGCCAGGTGTGTTGCAGCGTGACGACGCCGGGTCGCGGGGCGGGTGGGGCGGGACGGTCGCCGACGGCGAGGTCGCGGACGCGGGCCTCCAGTGCGGGGTTCGGATCCACCTCGGCCCGCGTGATGTCGGCCATCACGGCGCCGGCCTCCACCGACGCGAGCTGGTCCGGGTCGCCCACCAGCACCAGTCGCGCATCGGGTCGGACGGCCTCGAGGAGGTGGGCCATCATCGACAGGGACACCATCGACATCTCGTCGACGACGACGACGTCGTAGGGCAGGGGGTTGCCGGCGTGGTGCCGAAACGGTGGCCGGAACCCGCCGAGCAGGCGGTGGAGCGTGCGGGCTCGCTGGTCGCCGACGCGCGTACGCCAGGGCTCGCCGAGCCCGGCGGCCGCGTCGCGGACCGCCTCCTCGAGCCGGGCGGCGGCCTTGCCGGTGGGCGCGGCGAGGGCGACCGTGGGAGCGAGGGAGCCCACCGAGGCCAGCAGTGCGAGGACCTTCGCGACCGTGGTCGTCTTGCCGGTGCCCGGACCGCCGGCGATCACCGTCACCGGGGAGGCGGCGGCCATGGCGGCGGCGAGCCGCTGGAGGTCGGGCTGTCCCTCGGGCAGGTCGCTGCCGTCGAACAACTTCGCCAGCGTGCGGTTGACCATGGCGAGGTCGGCCAGCGGGGGTGCGAGGGTCTGACGGGTCTGGAGCTGGTGGCGGACGGCCTGCTCCTGGCCCCAGTAGCGCTCCAGGTAGAGCAGGTCGCCGACCAGGCGCAGCGGTCGGTCGCCGAGTTCACCGACACCGAGCGTGACGGCGGGGCTGTCGGTGAGGGCGCGGCGCCACTCTTCCGGTTCGGGCCAGGTGAGCGGGGTGGTGTCCTGGTCGTCAGGCCGGTGGATCGTCGCGTCGGCCGCGGCGGAGTCGGAGGCCTCGGTGTCGAGCACCAGTTGGCCCGGGTCGGTGATGTCGACGCACACGGAGCCGCCGCGCAGCGCCCGCACGGCGACGGCGAGGGCGAGGCGTACGGACTCGTCGGGCTCCTCCCAGATCTCGCCGAGCCGGCGGGCGGTGTGGACGTCGGCCGGGCCGAGGACGCCCGCCCGGGCGAACTCGCCGAGCAGACCGGGGGCATCGAGGACGAGGTCGGCTGTCATCGGGTCTCCTGGGTGAAGGTCGCTGCGTTGACGGTGCCGCGGTCGATCAGGCGGGACAGGGCCTCGACGAGAGCGACCGGTGGGTGCCACGCGAACACGCCGTGGGGCGTCCCGTCGACCGTCGGGGTGTCGGGGCCAGCCATGCCACGGACGAAGAGGTAGGCCACCCCGCCGAGGTGGGCCTCCGGGTCGTACGCGGGTTGGCGCCAGCGCAGGTAGCGGTGGAGCGCGACGCAGTAGAGCAGGGCCTGCAGCGGGTAGTGCGCGTCCATCATGGCCTCGGCAAGGCGGTGCGGGGCATAGTGCTCGACGAGCAGCGGGACGTCGCCCTCGAGTGGGCCCAGCCAGTTCGTCTTGTAGTCCACCACGAGGTAGCGGTGGTCAGCGGAGGAGTCGGGCGTGGAGTCGGCGGGCACCCGCAGCACGGCATCGATCGAACCGATCAGATAGCCACGCAGTCCCTGGGCGGCGACGAGGGGGTCGCGGAGCCGGTCGGCGTACGCGGCCAGCGGGTCGTGGGCCGGCAGGTGGGCCTCGACGAGGTCGGCGACCTCGCGGAGGGTCGCTCTCGTCGAGCGGGGATCGTCGCCGCCGGCCAGCGGGTATTCGAAGTCGAGCTCGGGCAGGCGGTCGCGGGCGGGGATGTCGCACAGGCGCAGGCCGCCCGAAATGGGCCCGAGCGTCGTGTGGACGCTCGGCAGCAGCGCCCGGCCGAGGTCGGCCGGGCTCAGGCCGGCCATGGGCAGGCGGTCGAGCCAGTGGGCCGCCAGGCGTTCGAGCTCGGCGCCGAGGTCGGGCGCGGCGGGGTCGAAGGTCTCATAGACCGCGTGGACCAGGGTGCCGAAGTCGGCGCCGCGGGGGAGGGCGGCCATGGGTGAGGGGGTCCCGGGAGGCGGGGCTGCAGGCACGTCGCGCGCGGGCGCCGCGGGCGACGCCTGCTGGTCGGCTGGATCGTCGGGCTCGTCGACGACTTGCGTGAGCTCGTCGTCGTCCAGGCCCTCAGGCCGCGCGTGGGCGGCATCGTGGGCCTCGGCCGTGAGGCCCGAATAGGACGTCCGGCGCCACTCGGTGTCGATCGCCCGGTCGAACACGCGAGCCGTGAGAGCGTCGGCGTCGGGTCCGCGGCGACGGCGTACGGTCGGGGGCCTGTCGGTGTCCAGCACCTCGCTGACGTGGACGAGCGGGTGGGCCAGCACCGCGGTGGCGGTGGGGTCGTCGTCCCACGGATAGCGGTCGCTCGGCACGGTGGCCTCACCGCGGTGGAGGACCCGGTGGAGGGCGCTCGCGGAGGTGTTGTGCTCGTTGGCCGCCCACCACGCCACCACCTGGCACTGGGCACGGGTCATGGCGACATAGAGCAGCCGCAGCGCCTCGTCGCGCGCCTCGGCGAGGTTGCGTCGATGGGCGGTCGTGGCACCCCGCGTGCGGCCCGCGATCCAGACGCGGTTCTCGCCGTCGTCGCCGCGATAGCGGATGCTGCGGCCCTTGTAGTCCTGCTCGTTGTGGTCCCAGCGGTCGGGCAGGAGCACTACAGGGAACTCGAGCCCCTTCGAGCGGTGGACCGTCATGATCGACACGGCCTGGGCGTCGGTCTCGAGTCGTCGGGTGCGCTCGTCGCCGGCCGTCGCGGCCTCGCGCCGCCGGTCGGTCAGCCACTCCACGAGGCCCGCGGTGCCGAGTCGATCACGCGTGCGGGCGGCATGGAGTGCCTGGGCGACGTGGCGCAGGTCGGTCCAGCGGCGGTCGCCGTCGGGCTGTTCGAGCAGGCGCACCGCGAGCCCGGCCTCGGTCATGGCTTCCATCAGGGCGGCCACCCCGTGGAGGTCGAGCACCCTGGCCCACGACCGCACCTGGGCCGTCAGGGCGTTCAGCCGGTCGTCGGTGGCCTCGGCCAGCTCGGCGAAGGTCCAGCCCACGAAGTCGGTCAGGGCGACCTCGCGGATCGCGGCGGCCCGCGGGGCCTCGAGGGCCCGCAGGAGCGTGGACCAGTCGCGGCCCGCCGGGTTGCGGGGGTCGAACACGCTCGTCGAGCCGGCATGAATCGCCGGGATGCCGTGGGCCGACAGCCGGGACCGCAGGTCGTCGGCCGTCTCGTGGCGGCGGACCAGGATGGCGATGTCGTCGGCGCGGAGCGGGCGCTCGACGCCGTCGACGGTGATCGTGGTGCCGTCGGTGAGCATCGTGGCGACCTCGGTCACCACGTCGTCGGCGACGAGGTCGCGGAGATGGGCGATACGCGGCGCCCTGCGCCGCGGCGCGTCGCGGGTGGGGAGCGTGCGCAGGCGCAGCGGAAGGCCACGGGCGGGGTCGGGCGACCGGAGGCGGGCGTCGTGTTTCGCGCCGACCTCGCGCACGACGATCTGCACGTCGCCGAGGGCCGCCCCGCCGAGGACGTGGCCGATGGCCTCGACCAGCGGGCGGTCGCTGCGGTGGTTCGTGTCGAGGGTGTGGTGGTGGTCTCCGGTGCGGATCGCCGCCAGGTAGCAGTGGACGTCGGCGCCGCGGAAGGCATAGATCGCCTGCTTGGGATCGCCGATCAGCACGACGGTCGAGTGACCGACGAAGGTGTCGCGCACGATGGCCCACTGGACCGGGTCGGTGTCCTGGAACTCGTCGATCAGCACCACGGGGAACCGGTCGCGCAGGCGCTGGCGCACCGACGCGGCGAGCTCCGGATCGGGGTCCACGCCCGGGGCACGGCGGCCCTCCACGAGCGCGTGGAGGCCGGTCAGCAGGTCGTCGTAGGTGAGCAGCCCGCGGTCGCGCTTGCGCTCGGCGACCTGGGCGCGGAGCGCACGGGCGTACGCCAACCGGATCGCCTGGTCGGCGTCGTCGGCAGGCTCGGGCGGATCGGGGTGCTCGGTCACGGCGCGGGCGATGTCGGTGGCCTCGTCCCACGTGAAGTCGGGATCGGGGTTCGTGGAGAACTTGCGGAGCCACAGGTCGGCGGCGACCTCGCGCACGAGGTCGTCGATCTGGTCGACGCCCTCGGCGAGTGGGTCGCGGTCGGCGAGCACGCCCAGGCCGTCGAGCATGCGGCCGCAGAACTCGTGGGTGGTCGCGATGGTTGCGCGGTCGAGGTCGGCGAGCGCCGTGGTCAGCCGGTGGAGCCGCTCGGCGACCTCCTCGTCGGTCCCGGTGGCCAGCAGCGCATTCACCGGGTCGGCGTCGACCGGGCCGCCGGCCAGCCGCGTGCGGAGGGCGGACTCGGCCCACGCCAGACGGCCGCGTACGCGGTCGCGCAGCTCGGCGGTCGCGGCGCGCGAGAACGTCACGAGCATGAGCTCGGAGATCGGCCGTCCGGCGGCGACGTGCCGCGCGGCGAGCGCCGCGATGGTGTAGGTCTTGCCGGTGCCGGCCGACGCCTCGAGCACCCAGGTGCCGCCCTCGGGCAGGGGACCCGTGAGGTCGAAGGGCAGGGGCTCGCTGTCGGGTGCCTGGGGGTGGGTCATCGAAGGTTCCCTTCGCGATGCAGGATCGGCTGCCAGACGCGGAGCGCGAGGCTCTCGAAGGACAGGGGCGCGCGGCGCCCGCCGCCGAAGCGCTCGAGGGCGTCGATCTGGTCGGGGAGGAAGCAGCCCCAGGCGGGATCGTGCTCGAACCGCCAGGTCTTGGCGGTCTGGGACGGGATGTCGCGGTCGGCCGCGTACGCCTGCTCGGCGGACGTCTTGGGCGGCAGCGGGAGGAGCTGGCGCAGGCCAGTGGCGTACAGGTCCAACAGGTCCTTGAGCAGGGCGGGCGCATCGGACTGGGCCACGGGGCCGAGCCGGTGGCCGTAGCCGCCGCGGCCGATGGTGATCGCCCTCCAATCGACGTGGGGCTGGCTGGCGCGGAGGGCGAGCAGGCGGATCCATGCGGTGATGCGGTCGCGCCCCGACTCGCGGGAGAAGGAGACCTGGGTGACCGTCGTGCCGCGGACGCCCGACACCAGCCCGGTCAGGCGGTAGGGCCCCACCGCGGTGCTGACCCAGGTGGAGGACGGAGGCTCGGCGAGCCAGGGCTGGGCCTTGTCGGCGATGGCTTTCACCTGGCGGCCAATGTCGGTGAGCTGGGCCAAGCCCCACGCGTGGGGCGGCAGGTCGCCGCGGACGAGTTCGGCGTCGCGGAGGTCGACCAGCGGGACGCCCGAGAGGTGGAGGCGGAGCATTCGATCACCGATGGCCCACTTCTGAAGCCCGTCGAGCTCGACGGGCAGTTCGTCGGCGAGGGTGGGCTCCACGTTGTCGTCGCTCACATAGAGCTGGCCGCGGCGACGCAGCAGCGCCTTCGCGGGGTGTTGGTAGAAGCGCACCAGGTCGTCGAGGTCGACCGGGATGGTCTCGCCCGAGAATTCCGGCAGGGGGCTCAGGGGGGCGGCGAGGGCGTACGGACCGGGGCGCGCCTCGCGCACGCCGATCGCGGAGCGGGCCGCCTCGAGGGCGATCGGGTCGAAGCTGAAGGGACGCTCGCCGGTGAAGTCGGTCGCGGCGTAGGGCTGGAGGGGGTGGCTGTGCTCGAGCACCGGCCACGGGTCGCCGTCGCAGAGGTCGGCCACGGCGTCGCGGAGCTCGGCCACCGGGATGGAGGGAGGACGGCGCTCACCCGACTGGGACGAGAACCCCTGCAGCACCACGATGAACTTCTCCCGCGCCGCCATCACCGCGTCGAGGAGGAGCTGGCGGTCCTCGCTGCGGGGGTCGCGGTCGCCGACCCAGGGGTCGCCGGCGAGCAGGTCGTCGCCGTCGCTGCGGTTGGCGCGCGGGAACACGCCGTCGTCGGGACCCAGCACGATGACGACACGGTGGGGCACCGAGCGCATGGGCGTCATGGTGCAGACCGTGAGCGCCCCGGTGCGGAAGTTGGCGCGGGAGGCGCGCCCGGCGAAGGCGTCGCGCAGGACGCTGCGCAGGTCGGACAGCGACACGTCCACGTCGGCGTCGCCGAAGCCGGCCGAGGCCGCGAGCGCGGCGAGCTCGCTCCACGCGTGGGCGACCTGCCATGACTCGGCGTTCGGCACCGAGGTCAGGGAGTCGAGGGCGTCGCGGCAGGCGGTCGTCCAGGCGGCCAGCGGCTGGGGCCGGGCGAACGAGGCGAGGACCCCGCGTACGCGTTCCACGAGCTCGGCGAGGCGTCCCACGAGGTCGACGTCGGAGGAGTCGACCGCTTCGAGCGGCAGGACCCCGCCGGTGTGGTGGAGGCCGGACTCGTCAAGGGCCACGCCCGTGAGCAGGCGGTCGAGGCCGGCGGCCCAGGTGTTCTGGGCGAAGCCCTGCATGTGCCACCGCTCGCGGAAGGCCGGGTCGAGTCCCCAGCGGATGCCCGACGCCGGGATCAGCTCGTGGAGCCGTTCAAGGTCGCGGTCGGAGAATCCGAACCGACGCGCGACCGGGGCGTCGGCGCAGAGGTCGAGCAGCTCCGAGGCGCCGGCGCGGCCACGGGCGAGGTCGATCAATCGCGACAGCGTGCCGAGCAGGGGGTTCAACTGGCGCAGGGACCGGTCGGCCAGGCGTACGCGGAGGCGCTGGCCCGGGTGGGCCGCCTCGTCGGCGACGCCGTCGAGGGCGAACACCGCGGAGAGCAGCGGCGCGTGGGTCTCGATGTCGGGACACAGCACGACGATGTCGCGCGGCTCGAGGGTCGGGTCGTCGGCCAGCAGGCCCAGGACGACCTCGCGCAGCACCTCGACCTGGCGATCGGGACCGTGGGACGCGTGGAAGCGGACGGAGTCGTCGCTCGGGTCGAGGGGGGTGGCCTCGGCCTCGGCGCCGTCGGTCGCGATGGCCCGCTGGAGGCGGCCGAGGACGCCTGGGCCGTACGCCATCGTGGCGGGCGCCGCGGCGGCCGGGCTGCCGAGGGCGAGCTGGAGTTCGCGTGCGTCGCGGCCCAGTCGCCGGTTGATGCGGTGGTGGGGGAGCGTCGCCGTGGGATCGTCGCGGCGCGGCCCCGCGTAGCCGCCGGGCTCGGCCCGCTCGACGGTCGCCCAGAGCGCGGGTGAGGGGTGGGGGAGCCAGACCGACACGTCGCGGCCGGTGGCGAGCGCGCGGAGCACGGTGATCTGCTCGGTGGCGAGCCGGGTCGGGCCGAAGACCGCCAGGCGCTCGGGCAGGTCGATCGCGCCCGGGTCGGCCTGGAGACGCACGGCCGCCCGGCGGACGCGGGTGGCCGGATCTGGCACGTCGACCGAGGCGGTCAGCCGCCGCCAGAGCTCGGCCTGCCACGCCGCCGAGGGGTCGAGGGGGCCGCCGTCGGCGCCCACATCGCGGCCCGCCGACCACGCCGCGAGCATCTCGGGGCGCTGGGCCGCGTACGCCCGGAACCGGCGGAACGCCTCGCGGGCCGTGACCCAGCGGTGGGGGCCCTTCGCCGCCGCGCGGGCCGGGGCCATCCACGCCTCGTCGGCGCACGCGTCGAGCACAGCGAGCAGCGACCAGACGCCCCGCGCCGGGTGCCACGGATCGGTGTCAGGATCGATCGTGCACGCCTCGTCGACCACGCGCCGCAGCAAGGTGTCGAGCCTGGGGAAGTCGACGCCCGCGCACACGCCGTCGGCGCCGCCGGTCGCGCCGAGGTGGTGGGACAGCGTCTGCGACAGCCACCGCTCGACGCCGGGGGACGGGACGCTGACGACCTCGGTGGCGAACGGGTCGCCCAAGGGGGCGGCCAACTGGGCGGCGAGGCGCGCGGCGAGCTCGTCGGCGCGAGCGGCGTGATGGACCTGGAGACTCATGATGGTGCCACCCTATTCATGGGCTCCGACAACTCTTTGGGGCCGACTCGCGCGCGGCACAACCTCGACTAGGCCAGTTTCTCGGCCACCTGCGAGACATCCGGGTTCGTCAGCGTCGAGCCGTCCGCGAAGAGGACCGTCGGCACCACGCGGTTGCCGTTGTTCACGCTCTTCACGAACTCGCCGGCCGCGGCGTCGCGGTCGACGTCCACCGGGGCGTACGCGATGCCCGCGCGGTCGAGGTCGGAGATCAGCGCGCGGCAGTAGGGGCACCAGGTGGTCATGTAGACGGTCGGGGTCGTGGAACGGCTCATGCGGGGCTCAACCGGAAGGGTTGTCGGACTATTCCCCTAGGGTTGGGGATCGTGACCGACCTGCCCCGCCCCGACGCTCCCGAGCGGCTCCTGGAGGCCCTCGACCCCGAGCAGCGCGCCGTGGCCACGGCCCTCCAGGGGCCGGTGGCCGTCATCGCCGGCGCCGGCACGGGCAAGACCCGTGCGGTCACCCACCGCATCGCCTACGGGGTCCGCACCGGCGTCTACAACCCCACCACCGTGCTCGCGGTCACCTTCACCACGCGCGCGGCGGGAGAGATGCGTGGCCGGCTGCAGCAGCTCGGCGTACGCGGGGTCCAGGCCCGCACCTTCCACTCCGCCGCCCTGCGGCAGGCGCAGTATTTCTGGCCCCGTGCGTACGGCGGCGACCTGCCCCGCGTGCTCGACAACCGCATGTCGCTGGTGGCCGAGTCGGCGTCGCGGCTCCGCGTGCCGGTCGACACCGCGCGCCTGCGCGACCTCGTCGGCGAGATCGCGTGGGCGAAGGTGTCCAACGTGACGGCGGAGGACTACCCGGCGATCGCCCGCAGCTTCGGGCGTGAGCTCGCGTCGATCGAGCCGGAGGTCGTGGCGCGGATGTTCCGGGCCTACGAGGACGCCAAGCGCGCCCGCGAGCGCATCGACTTCGAGGACATCCTGCTGTGCACGTCGGCGCTGCTGTCCGACCGCCCGGAGGTCGCCGACGAGGTCCGGCGTACGTATCGGCACTTCGTCGTCGACGAATACCAGGACGTCTCGCCCCTGCAGGAGTCGCTGCTGAACCTGTGGCTCGGCGACCGCGCCGACGTGTGCGTCGTCGGCGACCCGGCCCAGACGATCCACTCGTTCGCGGGCGCGCGGGCCGACTACCTGACGGGGTTCGCCAACCGCCACCGCGACGCCACGGTGGTCAGGCTCGTGCGCGACTATCGCTCGACGCCGCAGGTCGTGAACGTCGCCAACGGCATCATGAAGCGCGCCAACCAGGAGGGCGCGAGCGGCTCGGCGCTCACCGCGGTGACGCTGCAGGCCCAGCGCCCCGCCGGCCCCGAGGCCGCGTTCGTCGAGGCGCCCGACGAGGCGTCCGAGGCCGCCGGCGTGGCCGACTGGCTGAAGTCGCTCGTCGCCAAGGGCGTCGACCCCCGCGAGATGGCCGTGCTGTTCCGCATCAACGCGCAGTCCCCGGCGTACGAGCAGGCGCTGTCCGACCGAGGGATCCCCTATCTCGTGCGCGGGGCGGAGCGGTTCTATGAGCGTCCCGAGGTGCGGCAGGCCCTCGGGGTGCTGCGCACGCAGGCCCGCGTCGGCGACGACCAGCCGGTGGGGGAGCAGGTCCGGGCGATCCTGGAGGGTGTCGGCTGGTCGCGCGAGGCGCCCTCGGGCGGCGGACAGGTGCGCGAGCGGTGGGAGTCGCTGGCGGCGCTGGTCTCGGTGGCCGACGACGTCGTCGCCCACGACCCGTACGCGACGGTCGAGGCCGTGCTCGACGAGCTCGAGCGCCGCGCCGAGGCCCAGCACGCCCCGGTGGCCCAGGGCGTCACCCTCGCCACGATCCACTCGGCCAAGGGCCTCGAGTGGGACGCCGTCGCCGTCGTCGGCGCCCAGGAGGGCACGCTGCCGTTCGTGCTCGCCCAGCGCCCGGCCGAGGTCGCCGAGGAGCGCCGGCTGCTCTACGTCGCCGTCACCCGCGCACGTGAGCACCTGCGGGTCTCGTGGTCGCGTACCCGGTCCGGGTCGGGCGGACAGCGCAACCCGTCGCGCTTCCTCGACGGCGTACGCCCGGCCTCGGAGCGCACGGCGCCGACGCCGCGCCGGAAGTCGTCCGGGCCGAAGGGGACGCGCATGTCGGCGACCTGCCGCGTCTGCGACCGCCACCTCGACACCGCGACCGACCGCAAGCTCGGCCGCCACGAGGGGTGCCCGTCGACCTACGACGAGGCGCTGCTCGAGCGGCTGAAGGACTGGCGGCGCGAGACGTCGGACGAGGCGAAGGTGCCGGCGTACGTCGTGTTCACCGACGCGACCCTCATCGCGGTGGCCGAGGCGCTGCCCACCGACGAGCGGACGCTGCTGGCGATCAGCGGCATCGGGCGGGCGAAGGTGGACCGCTACGGCGAGGACGTGCTGCGGATCGTGGCGGAGCAGGGGTCGGCCGACGCCGGGGGCGACCCCGACGAGACCGCCGACTGATCCCCGCGACGACCGTCCGAGAAAGATTTTCGAGACCGCGATTTAAATCGGTTGCGCGGGTGAACCCCGCGTCCGTAGGGTGCTTGTTGCCTGCATGGTGCAGGCGCCGACCGCAGTCGGTGGTTGATCCCGGGAGGAGGGGAACGAGATGGACAAGATGACGAACCTGATGCGTGTCTGGCTCGCGACCCCGCGCGCCCTGGTCACCGCGTGCGTCGAAGCCCTGCCGTCTGCCGCCCGGAATCCGTTCCTGGGCGCCGATTCCCGCAATTCGCAGATCGCAGTCCGCCTCCTCGTCACCTCCACCGACCCGACCGCCACGGCTCCTGCAGCCCATGGCAACGACACGTTCGGCGCCCGCGAGCGCCACCCGCTGGCCCACCGACCAAGGATGGTGGGGGTGTAGACACCCCCCGACCTCCGAGGCCGTGGATCCCAGCAACCGGGATCCACGGCCTTCGTGCTTCCCGGGCCAAGGCACCACCAGGAAGGAAGCACCCCATGACCGCCATCCTCGACGATCGAATATCGACCGCCGTGGCGTTGCCCTGCCACCTCGTCGACCCCGAGACGTTCTTCGCCGACACCCCGGCCGAGGTCGAGCACGCGAAGGCGTTGTGCGGCCCGTGCCCGATGCGCGAGGCGTGCCTCGCGGGCGCGCTCGAGCGCCGCGAGGCGGCCGGCGTGTGGGGTGGGCAGTTGTTCGTCAACGGTGTCGTCGTGGCGCGCAAGCGTCCGCGTGGCCGTCCGCGCAAGCACCCGTTGCCCGAGCAGCGGCCGGCGGAGCTCCCGGCGCGCCGGGAGGCCGCGCACGCGGCATGAACGGCCGAGGTGGAGCCCCGTGACCCGGTGGGTCGCGGGGCTCCGTCGTGCCCAGGGCGTCGCGGCGTTCAGGGGCTATTCCCACCAGTCGTCGGGCAGCTTCGCCTCGATGTCGCGCGCGTGGGTGCGTACGCAGGTCTCGCAGAGCAGCGACTCGCGGCCGCGGTCGTCGGTGGTGCGCGACCAGGTCCAGGGCGCGGTCGGGCCGTCGGCGCGGCGCCCGCAGCCGGCGCAGGCGAGAGGGATCACTCGGGCCGCCACTCGGGGAGGTGGTCGTCGAGGATCGCGCTGAACCGCGCGCGGACGTCCAGTTGGGAGAGGACCGCGATGCCGCCCAGCCACACGCGGTGGATGAGTGCGTACGACGGCGGCAGGTTGATCTGGCGCATCAGCCGCCCGCCGGTCTTGGCGTCGCTGACGCGCCGGAACTCCGACTGCATCCAGGCACGGGTGAAGTGGAACTCCTCCGATTCGGCCGGCTCGAGGAACGGGCTCAGGTAGTCCAGCAGTTCCTGGGGGTCCACCAGGCCCGAGCGCGGGGTGAGGAACCCCTCGCGGCGCAGGCCCTCGGTCATGGTGGCGGCGTCGCGTTCGACGGCGATGCGCATGAGGTGGCCCATCGACGGGGGGAGCCCGTCGGGGAGGCGGTCGACGAGGCCGAAGTCGACGACGCCGAGGCGACCGTCGGGCAGCACCTTGAAGTTGCCGGGATGGGGGTCGGCGTGGAGCAGTCCGACCTCCTTCGGGCCAGCGAACAGGAAGGTCGCATATTTCAGACCGACCGCGTTGCGGTCGGCCTCGTCCCACTCCTCGACCCGGGACAGGGCTACGCCGTCCACCCACTGGCTCACCATGACCTTCGAGCCGTGCGCCAGCACGTGGGGGACCATGAAGTCGGCGTGACCCTCGAAGCCACGCGCGGCCTGCTCCTGGGAGGCGGCCTCCCGCTCGTAGTCGGTCTCCTCCATGATGCGCGCGGCGAGCTCGCCGATCAGCGCGCGCAGGTCGATGCCCGCGGCGAGCGGCGCCATTGCGCTCGTCAGACGGCCGAGCTGCTTGAGGTCGGACTCCAGTGCACGGTCGGCGCCGGGGTATTGCACCTTGACCGCCACCGGCTCGCCCGTCGCGCGCCACGTGGCGCGATGGACCTGACCGATCGACGCCGCGGCGGCCGGCCGCTGGGAGAAGTCGTCGAACAGGCCGCGCCAGTCAGGCCCGAACTCCTTCGCCAGCACGGCGTGGACGCGGGACGTCGGCATCGGCGGCGCCTGGTCCTGCAGGCGCTTGAGGTGGACGCGGTAGGGGCCCGCCATGTCCTCGGGCAGCATCACCTCGAACAGGCTGAGGATCTGGCCGAACTTCATCGCTCCGCCCTTGAGCTCGCCGAGCACGCGGAACAGCTGCTCGGCCGACTCGGCCCGCAACTGGGCTCCGACCTCGTCGGCCGTCTGGCCTCCGAGCCGACGGCCCAGGCCGCGCGCCGACCGGCCCGCGGCGCCCAGGGGGAGCGACAGCAGGCGCGAGCCGCGGCGTACGGCCGAACCTGTGACGGGACGGCTCTCGCGCTCGTCGGGCTCGCGGTCGCCGAAATCGGGGTTGTGCGGGGTGGAGTCGCCAGGCATGGACCCATTGTCGTCGCTGTGCCAACCGCGACCCGGCGGTGGGGTCAGGCGGCGGCCGCGGAGTCTGCGCAGCCGCACTCGGGGTGGAGCGGCCACGCGCGGGAGGTGACGGTCCAATCGCGTCCCAACTCCTGCGTGACCCCCGCGGTCGTCGGCTCGGCCCCCGCCGCCCACGCCCGCAGCGAGACCAGAACCTGACCCACGGCCCACGCGCGCTGCGTGGAGGGGGTGGAGAGCTGGGTCATGCACAGACGCGCCAGGACATGGACCCACTCCGGGTCGTGGGAGCGGACGAGGTCCATGCAGCGCGTGCACGCCGTGCGGCCGGGCAGCACGAACGGGCCGACCACGACCCCACGCACCTGTGGGCGGACGAACAGGTGGGGTCGATTGCCGCGGAGCAGGACCTGCGTGAGGGCGCGATCGGGCTCCAGCCGGTCGTCGGCCACCACAGTGACATCGTGCCCGGAATCGCCCGCGTACCAGTGACCGTCGACCGTGACCCGGTGCCCCCGTGCGAGGAGGTGGGCCTTGAGGCTCTCGGCCCCGGTCGGGCGCGGATGGGCATACACCCGCGGCTGCGGCGCCTCGGGATCGACCACGACCAGGGGACCCAGGTCCGTGGCGCAGATCGCCTCCGCCAGGTCGCGGGCGAGGGCGCCCGACCCGACGAGACGTACGCGGGGGCGTACGCGCCGGCGCTTCGGGACGACGAGCTCATGGCTCTCGAGCTGGGCGGCGATGTCCCGGGCGAGGTCGGGGTCGATGCCGGACTGTTCGGCGACCGCTGTCACCGTGCGGGTGCCGTTCATGAGGCGGAGCGCACGGGTGAGGAGGTCGGGGTCGCCGTGGACGATCAGTCCGTGATCGGCATCGACACCGACCTGGAGGCCGGAGGCGCGGGGGAGGAGGGGAACGCGGGGATCGAGGTGGGGGCGCATGAGACAAGTCTGGCGGCTGGAGGGCAGGGAAAAACGTCTATCCACAGGCCTCTTTCTGGGGGCCGGCTCGCGCGCGGCGCTTTACCCCTGTCTTCGGCCCAGTCGTCGACGGCTCCTCGCGGCAGCCTGGTTTGTGGGTCACGTGGGCGACGCGTGGGGCCGTGTTCTTGGTGGTCCTCCAGACAGGGGGGGGGGCGCCGCACCGACGCTCGCCGGCGGGACCGGGCGGATCGTGGAGGTTGTGCAGAGATCGGTCGTTTCGGGGCCGTGAGTGGGGGTTTGAGGGCTGATCTGTGCGAATCGTCCACGGGGGGGTCTGTGGCTTCGACTCGCTGGCGCTCGCTCAGCCAGCGTGGAAGGAGCGCCCGCTCACCCAGCGTGGAAGGAGCGCTCGCTCAGCCAGCGTGGGGGCTCCTCGTCTCGCTGGCGCTCGCTCGGAGAGCTTCCCGGCCAGCCAGCGACCGCTGGCGCGCGAGCCAGCCCAACAAAGAAAGACGAGGCCCCCAGGAAATCGTCACCGCTTGCCTTCCCCTGCGAGCGGGCGACCATCTGAGGGCCTCGTGGGGAAGAAACTAGGGGCTCGTGGGGGTCGTCGTCAACCCGGTCTTCGGAGGCTTGTCCACTGCCTGTGGATAACGGTGTGGACAGCCTGTGCACGACGATGCCGGGGGTGTGGAGCGATTCGGAGAAAGCCCGTCACGGCCCGTTCACCCTGTGGACACCTCGGCGTGTCGCCCGTGACACAGATCTCGTCAGTGGCGAGCACTAGGTTGGAGTCATGTCAGATGTCGCTCCCCATGACGCCGGTGCCGCCGGCGGCCCGTGGCTGCGTTCCGCGTCCGGGGACCAGGTGGAGGTGCGGCGCAGCGCCCGCCGCAAGCGAACCGTGTCGGCCCACCGCGAGGACGGGCGCATCGTGGTGCTCCTGCCGGCGCGGCTGTCGCGCGCCGAGGAGACGGCCTGGGTGGAGCGCATGGTCGCGAAGGTCCATGCGCGCGAGGCCAAGGTGAGGGGCCCGGGTGGGGATGCCGAGCTCGAGGCACGCGCGGCCGAGCTCCTCGAGACCTACCTCCTGCCGCACGTGTCGACGCCGCGCCGGCCGACCAGCGTCGCGTGGGTGTCGAACATGAACCACCGCTGGGGATCGTGCACGACCGGGGTGGGCACCATCCGGCTGTCGGACCGGCTGCGGCCGATGCCGGCGTGGGTGGTCGACTATGTGTTGATCCACGAGCTCGCCCACCTGTTCGAACGAGAACACTCGCCGCGGTTCTGGAGGCTCGTGGGCGCGTACGCGAAGGCTGAGAAGGCGCAGGGCTACCTGGTGGGCTGGAGCGATGCCGCGGCGCTCATCGGCCCCGGGCCATCCCCGGCGCAGGACGACTAGGACCGCAGCCGCTGCCGCGCGGCCCGCACGAGGGTGGTGACCGAGTCGTCGACCTCAGGCAGGGCGTCGACGGAGAACCAGCGCACGTCCTCGGACTCGTCACTCACCGTCGGTCGCTCGCCGGGGTCGGCGAGCAGCACATAGCGGACATCGAGGTGGAAGGTGGGCCTCACCAGACCGCAGGGGACCTCGTGGCGATCGAGTTGGGCGATCCCGGGCAGCGGGCGCAGCGCGCTGAGCCCGGATTCCTCACGAGCCTCACGGAGGGCACCGTGGAGGAGGTCGTGGTCACCGGCCTCGAGGTGGCCGCCGGTCTGGAGCCAGCGCCCCAGCCTGCGATGCAGCACGAGCAGTACGCGGTCACCCGCGGGCGCGATGATCATGGAACTCGCGGTCAGGTGGGCGCCGGGGCAGTCACGCGACCAGCCGTCGGGGTGGGCGTCCGCGTGGGTGAGGAAGGCCTCTCGGAGCCCCGCCTGCAGGTCGTTCGGCGCCGACCACGCGGCGAGTTCGTCGCGGCAGCGACCCATGAGGTCGCCGGGTGCCTCTCCTGGCCGTTCGCCCGCGGGCAGGCTCACGCCGGCGACCCCGGATCGTCGCCCGAATCGCGACGGCGCTCGGCGTCGAGAAGGCGCTCGAGCTCGGCGTCCATGTCGTCGACCTCGTCGGCGACACTGTCCGGGTCGCCCGGTTCGGCCGGGGCGCCGACGTCGCCGGAGACGAAGCCCAGCGGGTCATCGAGGTCGGCCGCGGTGGGGATGAGGTCGGGATGGTTCCACACGGCGTCGCGTCCGTCGGGGCTGCGCGCATCCCGCAGGGCGGCCCAGAGATTGGCGGCATCCCGCAGGCGCCGGGGGCGCAGTTCCAGTCCGACCAGCGCCTTGAACGTGGCCTCGATGGGCCCGCCGGCGGCGTGGCGTCGACGCAGGGCCTCGGCCAGGGGGCCAGAACTGGGCATCCACTTGACGGTGGCCTGGCCGACGACCTCGTCGACCCACCCCTCGACGAGCGCGAGCAGGGTCTCGAGGCGCTCGAGCACCCCCTTCTGCTCCGCGGTCTGCTTGGGCTCGAAGAGGTTGCCCTGCAGCTGCTCGGAGAGCTGTTGCATGGTCTCGGGGGTCAGCGACGTGGGATCGATCTCGCTCACCGCATCTTCGACGCCCGAGAGGTCGATGGTGATGCCCCGCGCGTACTGCTCCACCAGCGTCAGCAGCTGGGGCCCGAGCCAGGGCACCGCGCGGAACAGGCGCTGGCGGGCGCATTCCCGCAGGGCGAGGTAGAGCGTGATGTCCTGCGCCGACTGGGACAGGCCCTCCCCGAACGTCGCGGCGTTGTGATGGACGAGCGCGATCGTCGAGCTGTGGTCGCCGTCGAGGGGGAGTCCGACCTCGGTCGCGCTGACGACGCTGGTGGCGAGCTCGCCGATGGCCTGACCCGCCTGGAGTCCGAAGATCGTGGCGCCGCTGGAACGCAGCCACGGGCGCAGGAAGGCGTCGAGGCCGCCGAGACCGGCATCGGCATCGCCCGGGGGTGACATCGAGTCGGCCATGGCATCGGCCATCGACTCCGCGACGGGGTCGATCAATCGACGCCACGTCGGCATGGTGGCCTCGACCCACTCGGCGCGGCTCCAGGCCCGGACGGTGCCCCCCGTGGCCGGGAACGCGGTCGCTCCGTCGAGCCATGCGTCGGCGAGGCGCACCGCGTCGCGGACGGCTTCATGATCGGCGGCGGTGGGCGAGGGATCCTCACCCTTGCCCGCGACGATCTTGCGGGCCACGTCGCGGATCTGGGTCCAACGAGCGCCCTCGGCATCGGCGGGGTCGCCGCCGCCGAGCAGCCCGCCCATCCCCATCTGGGACAACGCGGACTGGAACTGCTGCATCATCGCCTGGAGGTCGGGCTGGCCGCCGGGGCCGCCGCCGGACGCACCGGGAGCCCCGAACCCGAGGTTGCCGAACAGCATCTCGAAGGGGTTCTGCGGCTCGTTGCGGTCGTCATCGTCGCGGCCTTCGCGGCGGTCTTGGTTCTCGGCCATCGTGGCTCACTCCTGTGGGATCGACGGACTCCCATTCAACCGCACCCGGCCAAGCGACGTCGCGCTGCGTGCGTTGGCTGGGGCGGGCGGGGTAGGGTCGTCGCGTGTCGCACCAGTCAGAAGCGGCCGCGACCCGCGTCTCGGCCCGCGTCTCCCCCGAGCCGCTGAGCGTCGACGCCCTCATGGCCGAGGTGCGCGATGACGCGGCAGGCGCCGTCGCCCTCTTCATCGGGCTGGTCCGCAACCACGACGAGGGCCAGGGCGTCACGAGCCTCGCATACACGGCTCATCCGTCGGCGAC
This sequence comes from Mariniluteicoccus flavus, assembly GCF_054776655.1. Taxonomy (NCBI): domain Bacteria; kingdom Bacillati; phylum Actinomycetota; class Actinomycetes; order Propionibacteriales; family Propionibacteriaceae; genus Mariniluteicoccus; species Mariniluteicoccus flavus. The sequence continues at coordinate 133,216 of NZ_BAAHBN010000003.1, forward strand.
CGACGAACTCGCACGCGTGGCACGAGCGGTCTCGAGCCGCCATGACGTGATCGCCGTCGGGGTCGACCACCGCGTGGGCGACCTGACGATCGGTGACCTGGCCGTCGTGGTGGCGGTCAGTGCAGCCCATCGCGCGGCCGCGTTGGAAGCCTGCCGCGACCTCATCGACACGTTGAAGGCAGAAGTGCCGATCTGGAAGGAGCAGGCCTTCCTCGACGGCGCCACGACCTGGGTGGGTCTCCCATGAACGCCCCCGCCGACGGCGAGCAGCCGCGGCAGCGCGTGGCCCCGCACCTCCTCACCCGACAGACCTGGACGGCGCTCGCGTCGGCCATCGCCTTCGTCGGCCTGGCGCTGGCCCTGGCGCTCGTGCCGGTGCCCTACGTGGTCTACAGCCCGGGCCGGGCGTACGACGTCATGGGCGTGGACGCCCAGGGCCAGCCGATCCTGCGGGTCGAGGGCGCGCAGACGTTCGACACCCCGGGGCGGCTCAGCATGACCACCGTGGCCGTCAGCCGGTCCGACTCGTCGGCGAGTCTGCCCGAGGTGCTCCTGGCCCACGTGCTGCCCAGTCGGGACGCGTTGCCCCGCGACTCCGTCTACCAGCGCGGTCAGTCCGTCGACCAGGTCCGGTCGGAGGAGAAGCGCAAGATGGACACCTCCCAACAGGACGCCGTCGTCGCAGCCCTCCGCGCGGCACGCCAGCCCGTGGAGGAGTGGCCCGTCGTGTCCACCGTCACCGTGTCGGGGCCTGCGAACAACAAGCTGCGCCCCGGCGATCTCGTCCTTGCCGTGGACGGACGCCAGACGCGTACCGTCGGCGACGTCCAGCGCGCCGTGGCCTCGCGCAGCGCCGGGGACACCATCACCTTCACAGTCTGGCGCGACCGCCGCGAGCAGCGGGTCGCGATCACGTCGACCAGCCGCCACAACGACCCCAAGGCGGCCGCGGTCGGCATCGACTCCGGGGTCGGCTATCGCTACCCCCAGACCGTGCGGTTCGGCATCAGCCAGGAGGTGGGCGGCCCCTCGGCGGGTCTCGTCTTCGCCCTCGGCCTCTATGACAAGCTCACGCCCGACCCGCTCCTCGCCGGCCGCAACATCGCCGGAACGGGAACCATCACCGCCGACGGCGTCGTGGGCCCCATCGGCGGGATCCAGGAGAAGATCGCAGGCGCCGAGGAGGCCGGTGCCACCGTCTTCGTCGTGCCGGCCGCGAACTGCGCCGACCTCGCCGGCGTCTCGACCAAACTCGACCTGATCAGGGCCGACACGCTGGCCACGACGATCGACGCCCTCAAGAAATCCGCCAATCCCGCCACCGCGAATCAGGTTCCCCGCTGCTCATGACCACCGACCCGAACTCTCCGAACACCCACGCCACGCAGAGCGACCGCGACGCGCTGGTCGCCGCGCTCATCGAGATCGAGCGCCACGTCGGTCGCTCCGGCTGGGACCAGCCCGCGCGGCTGTTCGCGCTGGTCCGCACCGATGAGCTCCTGGTCGCCGAGCCCGCGCTCGCCGCCCACCTCGGGCTGCGGGCCACCCAGGACGGGGCGCCCGAGGGGGCCCTCACGTCGATCGAGCAGGAGGACTTCCGCGAGGTCGGACGAGACGGCGACGAGTCCGACCTGCCCCAGGTCCTGTCCCGCATCGCCTGGCCGGACGCGGTCCACGGCTGCGCGATCGCGCTCGAGCGCAGTTTCCTGCCGCCCAGCGCCGAGAGGGAGATCCCGGCCGACCCCCAGGAGGCCGCCGCGTTCGTCGCCGGCCACCCCGAACGGCAGGACCTCCGCGTCGTCGTCGGAGCGACCCGCCAGCGCATCACCCACGGCGTGGCGCGCCTCGTGACCAGTCCCGAAGACCTGCTCGGGGGCGACGACCTCGCTCCGGGGATCGCGTCGGCCCTCGCGGCTACGCTGGCCTGACCACACCTCGTCCCTGCACGACAACCCGCCGAACACGAAGGAGAGCACGTGTCCCACACCCGGGTGGTCCCGCCCAAGCCCGCCGGTCGCCGCCGCTCGGCGCTGCTGCCGACGCTGGGCGTCGTCGCGCTGCTCGGCCTGGTGTTCTCGGCCTTCATGAACGTCTGGACCGAGCGCCTGTGGTTCCAGTCGGTCGACTACGGCCAGGTGTTCTCCATCGGGTTCTGGACGCGCACGGTGCTGTTCCTGGTGTTCGGCCTGGCGATGGCGGGGGCGGTCGTCGGAAGCACGGCCCTGGCATACCGGTTCCGGCCGCCGACCCGGCCGGGACCCGCGGCGAGCGAGCTGCTCGAGCGCTATCGCGAGGCCCTGGAGACCCGCTTCGTGCAGATCATGGTGGGCGTGGGCGTCGTGGTGGCGCTGTTCGCCGGACTGTCCGCCGCCTCGGCCCTGCCGACCTTCCTGGCGTGGCGCAACAGCACCCCGTTCGGCACCACCGACCCCCAGTTCGGCCTCGACCTGAGCTTCTACGTGTTCGATCTTCCCTGGTGGCGCTTCCTCGTGGGGTTCCTGATCGCCCTGTGCGTCTTCTCGACCCTGGCGGCCGCCGTGGTCCATTACGTCATGGGCGCGCTGAGGGTCGCCAAGGGCACGAAGCGGCAGACCTCCGCTGCGGCGCAGGCCCAGCTGTCGGTGCTGCTCGGGCTGACGGCGCTCGCGCTCGCGGCGAGCAGCTGGCTCGATCGCTACGGCTACCAGACCACCACCAACCCGCTGCTCACCGGCATCGGCTTCACCGACGACCACTCGCGCGTCAACGGCCGGCTGGTCGTCGCCGTCATCACCGCGATCTGCGCGCTGCTGTTCTTCGCCAACATCTGGGTGCGTCGCTGGATCCTCCCCATGACCGCGGCGGTCCTGACGGTGGTGTCGTCGATCGTTCTGACCACGGTCTATCCGGCATTCGTGCAGGGCTTCACCGTCCGGCCCAACGAGCCCGACAAGGAGCGTCCCTACATCGAGCGCCACATCGCGGCGACGCGGGCGGCGTACGGCGTCGACCAGGTGCAGATCACCGACTATTCGGCGGAGACGAACACCACGGCGGGCCAGCTCCGCGCGGACGCCCAGGCGCTCCCCGGCATCCGGCTGGTGGACCCCGCGGTGGTCGGGGCGACCTTCGAGCAGCGCCAGCAGGTGCGCGGCTACTACACGTTCCCGCAGGTCCTCGACGTCGACCGCTATCGGATCGACGGCCAGGAGACCGATGCGGTCGTCGCGGTTCGTGACCTCGAGACGAGCGGCCTGGAATCGCAGTCGTGGAACAACCTGCGGACGGTCTACACCCACGGCTACGGGCTCGTGGCCGCGTACGGCAACCGCAATGTCGGCGGCGAGCCCGAGTGGATCGTCGGCGACCTGCCCCCCAAGGGGAAGCTGAACCAGCCCGAGCCGCGGATCTATTTCGGCGAGCAGTTCGACGAATACTCGGTGGTGGGCGCCCCGCCGGGCACCGCTCCGATCGAGCTCGACACGCCGGGCGGACCGACGACGACCTACAGCGGCAAGGGCGGCGTACCCATCGGGAACCTGTTCAACCGGCTGCTGTACGCAGCGCGCTTCGCCGATGTGAACCTCCTGCTGTCGGGGCGTGTGAACGAGGCGTCCAGGATCATCTACGACCGGACGCCGAAGGAGCGCGTGCAGGCGGTCGCGCCGTGGCTCACGGTCGACTCGAATGCCTATCCGGCGCTGGTCGACGGGCGGATCGTGTGGATCGTCGACGGCTACACGACGTCGGACAACTATCCGAACAGCCACCGCATCTCGCTGCAGCAGGCCGCGTCGGACGCGCAGTCGCGCGTCGGCACGACAGGCGTGGCGCCCGACGAGACCGTGAACTACATCCGCAACTCGGTGAAGGCCGTGGTGGACGCGTACGACGGCACCGTGAAGCTGTACGCGTGGGACGAGGCCGACCCCGTCCTGAAGACCTGGCGGAAGGCCTATCCGAACACCGTTGCGGACCGCTCGACGATCCCGGCCGACCTCAAGGAGCACCTGCGGTATCCGGAGGACCTGTTCAAGGTGCAGCGCGACGTGTTGGGGCGCTATCACGTGACTGACCCGATGATGTGGTTCCAGGGCAACGACCAGTGGCAGATCCCGCCGGACCCCGTCACGCCGTCCCAGAAGGAGAACCCGTTCTATCTGTCCGTGAAGTGGCCGGGCGAGCCGGCGCCGGTGTTCTCGCAGACCACGGTGTTCGTGCCGCGCGGCCGGGCGAACCTGGCCGCCTACATGGCGGTCGACGCCGACGCGTCGTCGCCGGGCTACGGACGCCTCCGCATCCTGCGGATGTCGGACCAGAAGCAGATCGCCGGTCCCGGCCAGACCTTCAACGAGATGAACACCCACGACGAGGTCGCGCGGCGCCTGCTGAGCTATCGCCAGACCGCCGAGGTGATCCACGGCAACCTGCTGACCCTGCCGGTCGGCGGGGGGCTGCTCTATGTGCAGCCGGTCTACACGAAGAAGAACGGGGCGGGGTCCTATCCGACGCTGTCGTTCGTCGTCGTGCGCTTCGGCGAGAAGGTCGGTGTGGGAGACACGCTCAAGGAGGCGCTCGACCAGGTCTTCGCGGGCGACGCGGGGGCCGACACCGGCGAGAACGGTACGCAGACACCGCCCCCCGGTTCCGGCGCGCCGGCCCAGCCGCCGGGGCCCGTGGACCAGGCCGCGGCCACGGCGGCCGTGAAGGAGGCCGAGGCCCTCTTCGTGTCGGCCGACAAGGCCCTGCGCGAGGGCGACCTGGCGGCCTACAAGAAGCGGACCGACGAGGCGCGGGCCGCGGTGCAGAAGGCCGTCAAGGCGCTGGGCGGGGGCGGCTGAGCCGAACGGGTGACGCCGACGGATTCAGGCCGTCAGCCAGCCCGCCTTTTCCAGACCGGGGCGCAGCGCGGCGGCGTCGCCGACGACCACGAGCGTGAGCGCGTCAAGGTCGACCGCGTCCGCGTACGCCGCAGTGGCGGACTGCGGCGTGACGTCGCGGAGCGCGGCGAGCCACCGCGTCACGTGGTCGACCGGGGTGCCGTTCAGGACGTTGGCGGCCTGCTGGTCGGCGACGCCCTCGGCGGTCGCGTACCGCAGGGGCGAGGTGCCGGTGTGGTGGCTCACGGCCTGGCGCACCTCGTCGTCGGTGATGGGGCGGTCCGCGACGTGGAGCAGGCGTCGCGCCTCCACGACGGCGTCGACGACCACGTCGGTGCGGAACGAGCCGGCCACGGCCCACGTGCCGCCCGCCCGACGCGGAACCGGCTGGAGGTGGGCGCCGTAGGTCCAGCCGCGATCCTCGCGCAGCACCGAGTTGAGGCGGCTCAGGAAGCCGCCGCCCACCGCGTACGCGGCGACCTGGAACGGTGCCCAGCGCGGGTCACGCCGGTCGAGGCCCTGGCCGCCGAGGCGGACGTCGGCCTGGACTGACCCTGGTCGGTCGATGAGGCGGACGGTGGCAGGAGCGGGGTCGGGCGGCGGTTCGGTGAGCGAGGGGCGACGGGGTTCAGGATCGTCCCAGGTGCCGAGGGCCGACTCGAGCCAGTGGTCCGTGCCGTCCGGGAGGTCGCCGGCGATCACCAGCGTCGTGGCGCCTGGCCGGACGTGAAGACGATGGAAGGCCCGCGCGTCGTCACCGGTGACGGCCGCGACGGTCTCGGGGTCGCCGCCGTTCATGCGATGGGCGCGATCGGACTCCAGCCAGCTGGCGGCCCTGAACTCCATCGTGGCCCGCGACGCGGCGTTGGCGCGCTGCTGTTCGATCTCCGCCAGGCGCAGGGCGCCGTGGCGACGCACGTCCTCGTCGCGGACCTCGGGGGTGCGCAGCGCCTCGGCAAAGAGTTCGAGGGCCGGGAGCAGCCGCGTGGCGGGGACATCCAGCATGACCTGCAGGCCCGACAGACCCCAGCTGGCGTGGAAGGCTGCTCCGACCGACTCGAGCGCCTCGGCGTACGCGTCGCCGGGGTGGGCGGTGGTGCCCTCGTCGAGGACGCGGGACAGCAGCAGCGCCACCCCCTCGAGGTCACGCGGCTCCGCGGCGAGCGGCACCTCGACCGTCGCGACGACCGACACGACGTGCTGGCCGGGCATGGGATGGCGCAGCACGCGGATGCCGTTGGAGAGGCGTCCCTCGGTGGGCTCGGGGAAGGCCCAGGGGGCAGGAATCGGGACGTCGGGTCGTGCGGTCACTGGACACCCTCCTGGGTGGCGGGGCTGGGGGAGGCCTTCGGAAGGGCGTGGTGGACCAGGGTCGCGCGCTGCTCGGCGCGAAGGTGAGTGCGGCAGGCGTCGCGGATGGCCGTCCCATCGATCGTGGCCATGTCGGCCACCCGGCGGTTCACGCGGGTCGGGTCGCCGAGGAGCGTCGCGTACGCGGAGAACTGGTCGGCGCGCGTGTCGAGGGAGGCCAGCGACTGGAGCCAGTCGCGCTCGAAGCGGGCGTGGGCGCGGGTCACCTCGTCGTCGGTCGGGCCCTCGTCGGCGAGGCGCTCGACCTCGGCGAGGAGTGACTGTTCCACCGTGTCGATCGACACGCCGTCGCGGGCGCGGGCGGTGACGAACCCGAAGGAGTTGCCGCCGACCAGCGGCATCACCGAGGCGCCGGCGCCCTCGGCGACCTCGTCCCGGCGGACGAGAGCCCGGTGGAGGCGTGAGGTCTGGGACCCGCCCAGCACGGTGGTGGCGAGGTCGAGCGCATCGAGCTCGGGGTCGCCGAGTGCGGGGAGTCGCCAGGCCAGGGCGACGGAGGAGGCGGGGACGTCGGCGTCGACCTCCGCGCGCGGTAGGCCGGTCAGCGGGGGCAGGGGAGCGGCGAGGGCGCGGTCGGGCTTGGGCCCGGATGGCAGGTGGCCGAACCGGCGCTCGACCAGTGCGTACGCGTCGTCGACGGTGACGTCACCGACGATCGTGAGGACGCAGTTGCTGGGGAGGTAGTGACGGCGGAAGAAGGCGTGGACGTCCTCGACCGTGGCGGCGTCGAGGTCGGCCATCGACCCGATCGTGGTGTGACCGTAGGGGTGGTCGGAGGGGAAGACGAGCGCGACGAGACGCTCCATGAGGTCGCCATAGGGCACGTTGTCGTAGCGCTGGCGCTTCTCCTCCTTGACCACCTCCCGCTGGTTGTCGAGGTTCTCCTGCGTGACGGCGTCCAGGAGGCTCTCCAGCCGGTCGGCCTCCAGCCACAGTGCCAGGTCGAGCCCGCCGGTGGGTAGCGCCTCGAAATAGTTGGTGCGATCGAACCAGGTCGTCGCGTTGACCGCGGCGCCGTGGGCCTGCAGCAGGGCGATGTGCTCGCCGCTGGCCACGCCGGCCGACCCCTGGAACATCAGGTGCTCGAACAGGTGGGCAAAGCCGGTGCGCCCGGGTTCCTCGTGGCGGGAGCCGACGTCGTACCAGAGGTTCAGCGCCGCGGCCGGGGCGTTGTGGTCGGGGCTGACGATGACGCGGAGGCCGTTGGCGAGGGTGTGCTGGTGGACGGGGTACGCGAGGTCGTCGCTCGGGTCGGATCCCGGAGAGGTCATGGTGTCCCTTCGTGGCGCCTGATCTGGCCGAGGCTAGCGCACCGGGAAAGCACCGAGGCCCGGCCACTGATGTGGCCGGGCCTCGGATCTGGTAGCGGGGACAGGATTTGAACCTGTGACCTCTGGGTTATGAGCCCAGCGAGCTACCGAGCTGCTCCACCCCGCGTCGACTCGAAGAACTTTACAGGAGGGTGAACGAGAAGCCAAATCGAGGGCGATGAGCGGCAGACTCAATCCATGTCCGGGATCGCCTCGCGCGCCTCGGCGTAGTCCATGCCGGTGAGTTCGAGCGCGTCCACCAGGATCGAGCGCACCTGCGCCAGCATCACGATCGACGAGAGGTTGTCGGCCAGGCCGAGGTGGGAACTCTTCGTCCCGAGGGCGATCAGGCGGGGACGGGCGGCCTCCGGGATCCGGCGGGCCTGGAGCTCGTTCGCGCAGTAGCGGAGCTCGTCGGCGAGGGCACCCAGCAGCGAGCGGTAGGACAGCGGGATCTTCTCCTCCCGCCACAGCGCGATGGCCGAGCGGCGCGTGAGGACCCGAAGGTTGCGCATCATGCGATCCAGCGGATCGGTGAGTTGGGAGATCTCCTGCATGTGGGGGAGGTCGCGCCGGCGGAAGGGGGAATAGCGCACGACCGCGAGGCCCTCGTCGGTGGCCTCGTTCAACTCGTCCAGCGTCGACTCGCTGTTGCGGGCGCGCTCGAGGACCCGGTCCCCGGCCTCCGGGTCGCCGGCGACGAGGGCATCGCGCACCTCGTCGAGCGTGGCCGCCGCCTCGGTGAGGACGCCGGCGGCGAGCAGCCGCGGGCGGACCACTGACGAGGCCGGGGCGATGGTGGTGACGACGAGCGCCAGGAGTACGCCGACCGCCGCGTCGAGCCAGCGATTGAAACCCTGGTTCGGGTCGGGCATCAGCGTGAGCACGATGATCGACTGAAGTCCGGCCTGGATGATCATGAGGTTGCGGGCCCCGAGCCAGGTCGCCACCGACATCGACAGCAGGCAGACCAGCACGATCTGCCACGGGCCCGTGCCGAAGAACTGCACGAACAGGTCGCCGAAGAACACGCCGACCGCGACCCCGACCGCGATCTCCGCGGCCCGGCTGAGCCGCTGGCCGAACGAGAAGCCCAGCGTGACCACCGCGGCGACCGGTCCGAAGACGGGCAGCGCGTGGCCGAGCACGCGACCGCAGATCCACCACGCGATCCCCGCCGTGAGGGCGCACTGACAGATCATCCACAGCCGGTTGCGCCATCGGTCCACACGGCGGCGCTGTGAAGCCGCGCCCCTGCGTACGCCCTTCTCACTGAGGTCGAACGCACGCAGCGCCATGCCCTGCCAGGTGAACCGCCGCGCATCCATGGGGTCATCATGGCGCGGTGGGCGCGGACTCGCCACATGGCGGGGACGGGTGGCTAGAGTGGCCGCCATGCGCGCGGCCGTGGGCGCCTGCGCGGAGGAGGTTCGAGGTGTTCCGACCGATTCTGGCGGCCGTCGCGGCGCTGGTCGTGGCGTTGGCGGGCTGCACGAGCCCGTCCGACCCCGGCCCGGCGACCGGGGGACCGAAGACCCTCACCGTCGGGGCCACGGCCCAGCCGCCCACCATGGATCCCACCGCCAACGACGCGGCAGCCATCGCCCAGGTGATGCTCTACAACGTCTACGAGACGCTGGTGAAGATGGATGCCGACGGCCGCCTGCGGCCGTTGCTGGCCCAGAAGTGGGAGGTCTCGCCCGACCGCCGCACCTACACCTTCTCGCTGGACCCGGCCGCCACGTTCGCGTCGGGCCGTCCCGTCGCCGCGGAGGATGTCGCGTGGTCGATCAACCGTATCAAGAACTCGGCGTCGACGGCCGCGCTGAAGCGGCAGATGTCGGTGGTTGACTCAGTCCAGACGCCCGACGCGAGAACCGTGGCCGTCACCCTGACCCGTCCCAGCAACGCCTGGCTGTATGACATGTCGTCGACGGCAGGCATCGTTTTCGACTCGAAGTCCACCGACGACCTCGCCAACAAGACCGCCGGGTCAGGTCCGTTCGCCCTGAAGGAGTGGGTGCAGGGGGCGTCGGTCGGGTTGGCCAAGAACGCGAAGTACTGGGGGACGGCGGCCCGCTTCGACGAGGTGACTTTCCGCTATTTCTCCGACGCCAACGCGATGAACGCCGCGATGCTGTCGGGCGACCTCGACATCATCTCCAACCTGCAGGCGCCCGCCGCCCTGCCGCAGTTCGCCGACGCCAGCCGCTTCCAGGTCATCGAGGGCACGACCAACGGTGAGGTGGTGCTGTCGATGAACAACACGTCGGCGGCACTGAAGGACGTCCGGGTCCGCAGGGCCATCAAGTACGCGATCGACCGCAAAGCACTCCGCGACACGGTGTGGGCGGGCAAGGGCGCACTGATCGGGTCGATGGTGCCGCCGACCGACCCGTGGTACGAGGACCTGTCCGGCGCGTACCCGTTCGACCCCGCCAAGGCCCGAGCCCTCCTCCAGGAGGCCGGAGTCAGCGGGCTGAAGCTGCGCCTGCGGCTGCCGACCCTGGCGTACGCGACGGGGGCGGGGCAGTTCATCGCCTCCCAGCTCAAGGACGTCGGGATCGAGGCGACCATCGACCAACTGGAGTTCCCGGCGCGCTGGGTCGACACCGTGCTGACCAAGGGCGACTACGACATGTCGATCGTGTCCCACGTGGAGGCGCGTGACCTCGTGCGGTTCGCGAACCCGCAGTACTACTTCCACTACGACAGCCCGGAGTTCCAGCGGCTGGTCACCGAGGCCGACGCCGGCACGCCGGCCGAGCAGGTGGAGAAGTTGAAGGCAGCGGCGAAGCTGCTGTCGGACGACGCGGCAGCCGACTGGCTGTTCCTCCTCCCGCAACTCGTGGTGACCGCACCCGGCATCACCGGGGTGCCGAAGAACGCGACCACGCTGAGCTTCGACGTGACGACGATCGCGAAGGCGTGACGCGGGGCCCTCGTCAGCGGATGCGGCGGTCCTGGGGGCCGTGGACCCGGAGCCAGAGATGGCCATAGCCATCGACGGGGACGGAGACGCGCCCTCGGTCATCGCAGGTCACCACGGTGTCGGAGAACAGGTCGGACAGGTCGGTGGCCCCCTCGATCTCGGCGAGCTCGAGATCGACCGTGGCCGGTTCCGAGCTGAAGTTGTGGATCAGCACCGTGCTGGGATTCGAGCCGTCGATCGTGTGCCAGGTGCAGCGGTGGGCGAGCACGCTTCGGACATCGTGCTTGAGGATCGTCACGTCGCCGAAGCCGACCTCGGGACACTCGCGATAGCGGCTCGCCAGACGGGTGATGAAGTTCAGCAGCGACGCCTGGTCGTGGCGCGAGCGAGCGACGTTGACGTGCTCGGGCCCGTACGCGCCCTGGACCACAGCGCGGGTCACGCGCGACGGTGCGACCGTGGAGAAGCCCGCGTTCTTGCCGGACGTCCACTGCATGGGCGTACGCACGGCCATGCGTCCCTCGGCAGACAGGTCCTCGCCCATGCCGATCTCCTCGCCGTAGAAGAGGACCGGGGTGCCGGGAAGCGCGAACATCAGCGAATAGACCATCTCGAGGCGACGCGGGTCGCCCTCGAGCATCGGGGGCAGGCGGCGCTTCAGTCCGCGACCGAAGAGCTGCATGTCGGGATCGGGGCCGAAGGCGTCGAAGACCTGTTGGCGCTCGTCGTCGCTCAGCTTGTCGAGGGTCAGCTCGTCGTGATTGCGGACGAAATTGGCGTACTGCGACTCCGGCGCGAGCTTGGGGCGGCCGGCGAGGGCCTTCGCGAGCGGTCGCGCGTCGTTGCGGGCGAGGGACAGGTAGAGCGCCTGCATGCCCATGAAGTCGAACATCATGTTGAGTTCGTCGCCCCGGTCGCCGCCGAAGAACTTCTTCTGGTCGGCGTACGGGACGTTGACCTCGCCCAGGAGGGCCGCCTCGCCGCTGCGGCGATTCAGCAGGGCACGCAGCGCACGCAGGTAGTCGTGCGGGTCGTGGTAGTCGTTCAGCTGGGCCGTATCGATGCCCTTGGTCTCCACGAAGAACGGGACGGCGTCGACGCGGAAGCCATCCAGACCGAGCTGGAGCCAGAAGCCGATGATGCGCGCGACCTCGTCGCGGACCTTCGGGTTGGCGATGTTGAGGTCGGGCTGGTGCTTGTAGAAGTTGTGGAGATAACACTCGCCGGTGCGCTCGTCGAGTTCCCACAGGGAGTTCTCCTGGTCGGGGAACACCACTTGGTCGCTCGTGTCCGGCGGCGGGGTGTCGCGCCAGACGTAGAAGTCCCGGAAGGGGTTGTCCTTCGATGACCGGGCGGCCTTGAACCATGGGTGCTTGTCGGAGGTGTGGTTCAGCACCAGGTCGACGATCACCCGCATGCCGCGGTCCTTGGCGGTGCGAATGAACTCGACGACGTCGCCCATGGTGCCGAGGCGCGGGTCGACACCGTAGAAGTCGGTGACGTCGTAGCCGTCGTCGCGCTCAGGGGTGGGATAGAACGGCATCAGCCACAGGCACGTCACCCCCAGCTCGGCGAGATAGTCGAGCCGGTCGGTGAGCCCGGAGAAGTCTCCGACTCCGTCGTCGTTGCCGTCGAAGAACGTCTCGACGTCGAGGCAGTAGACGATGGCGTTCTTCCACCACAGGTCTGAGGTCTCGGCCTTGCGCATGGGATCTCCTTCGATCGTCAACCGCTGGTCAGCGGAATTGGGGCAGCACCTTGTCGCCGAAGGTGTCGAGGTAGCGTTCCTGGTCCTGGCCGACGTAGTGGAGGTACACGGCATCGAAGCCGAGGTCGATGAAGCCCTGGATGAGTTCGGCGTGCTCGAACGGGTCGTGGGAGACCTGCACGGACTTCTGCACGACCTCCGCAGGGACGTGCTCGCTCACCGGGTCGAAATGGGCGAGCGTCAGGTCCCAGCAGACCGGGGGCGGGAACACATTGCTGCGCCACTGGTCCTGGGCGATCGCGACGGCCTCATCGCGGGTGGGGGCCCAGCTGAGGTGCAGTTGGAGGACGCGGTGGTCGGCGCCCCCGGCGTCGCCTCACGCCCGGATCATCGTGCGGAGGTGATCGTGGTCCTGGTTCACGGTCGCGAGGCCGTCGGCCCACGTGGCCCCGCGTACGGCGGTGTCAACGCTGACGGCCGGCGCGATCAGTTTGGGTCTGGGTCGGGGAGGTCCCACAGGCGCGCCCTGTCGACGTGAACCAGACCGTCGTGGGTCACCTCCTCGCCGTCGAGGAGGCGCGAGATGACATCGACACATTCCTCGAGGCGCTGCTGGCGCTGTTCCTTGCGGGGCCAGGGATCTCCCGTGATGTGCTCGTTGCTCCATTCACCCGTCCCGAGCGCAGTCCAGAACCGGCCGGGGAACATCTGGCCGAGAGTCGCGATCGACTGGGCGATGATGGCCGGATGGTAGCGCTGGCTCGGCGCGTTCACGACGCCGAAGCTCAGGTTCGTCGTGGCGAGGGCCGCGCCCAGCCAGGCCCAGGCCATGCCCGAGTGGCCCTGGCGTATCGACCAAGGCTCGAAGTGGTCCGAACACATGGCCGCGGAGAAGCCGACCTGTTCGGCTCGCTGGACATCGGCGAGCAACTGGCGCGGCGAGATCTGCTCGTGCGAGGCGTGGAAGCCGATCGTCGTCATGGCCCCTTGTCTATCGAACCTCCACGGATCAGGCGTCACCACCCCCTACGCTGTGGGCCATGTCCGTCGTCGTGCAGGTGCTGCGCCGGCTGGCCGTCTTCGCCGCCAGCCTGTTCGTGGCGTCCGTCCTGATCTTCCTGGCCTGCCAGGCCCTCCCCGGCGACATCGCGCAGGTCATGCTCGGCCAGAACGCCAGTCCACAGGCAGTCGAGGCCCTGCGTACGAAACTGGGGCTGGACCGGCCGCTGGCCGTCCGCTATGCGGAATGGGCGGGGGGCATGGTGAGCGGTGATTTCGGCACCTCCTTCCTGTCTCGGCGCCCGGTTGTCGAACAGATCGGGGCGAAGTTGGAGATCACTCTGTCGCTCGTGGGCGGCGCGATGCTCCTCGCTCTGCTCATCGCCGTGCCGGTCGGCATGCTGGCCGCGGTGCGTCGTCGACACGCCTCAGGACTTGCGGCATCGGTGCTGTCACAGATCGGTCTCGCCATTCCGGCGTTCTGGGCGGGCATCATGCTCATCTACCTCTTCGCCGTGAAGCTGCGGTGGTTCCCGGCCAACGGGTACGTGCCGTTCCTCCGCGACCCAGGCGGCTGGCTGGCCCACCTCGTGCTGCCCGTGGTGGCGCTGGCGATCGTGCAGGCCTCGGTTCTGGTGCGCTACATCCGGTCGGCGTTCATCGAGGTGCTGTCCGAGGACCACTACCGCACTGCCCGGGCCATCGGGTGGCGCCAGATGCCTGCCCTGCTGCATCACGGCGTACGCAACGCGGCGCTCTCGGTCGTCACCGTGCTCGGGCTGCAACTCGCCACCCTGCTGGTGGGGGCGATCGTCATCGAGTCGGTCTTCACCCTGCCGGGACTGGGGATGTTGCTGCTGAACGCGGTGACGCAGCGGGACCTCGTCGTGGTCCAGGGAGCCGTGATGGTCCTGGTCACTGCGGTCCTGGTCATCAACGCACTCGTGGACCTGAGCTATCTTGCGATCGATCCGAGGCTGAGGGCGCGGGGGAGGGACGCATGAAGCGCGCTTCGTTGTGGATCGGCGCGGGCCTCGTCCTCGGGGTGGTCCTCACCGCCCTGGTCGCGGTCGTCTGGACGCCGTTCGACCCGCAGCGGGTCATCCCCGGGGCGCGGATGCTGCCGCCGGGCTGGCCGCATCTCCTCGGCACCGACAACTTCGGCATCGACCTGGTCTCCCGGCTGATGGCCGGGGCACGGGTCTGCCTGCTCGTGGGCGTCATCGCGGTCGGTATCGCGGCCCTGGTCGGCGTACCGCTCGGGATGCTGGCAGGCATGGCCAGGGGCTGGTTGGGGGAGTTGGTGATGCGGGCGGCCGACGTGCTGTACGCGTTCCCCGCCCTCCTGCTTGCGATCCTGCTCGCGGCGGCGTTCGGGGGGTCGACGTGGACTGCCATGACAGCCATCGGGGTGGCAACCATCCCAAACTTCATCCGCGTGGCACGGGCGGCGACCCTGGGGGTGATGAGTTCGGACTACGTATTGGCGGCACGAGCGTCCGGCACCGGACGGCTGGCGACCGGCCTGCGGCACGTGCTGCCGAACATCGCGCCCGTGCTTGGAGTCCAGGCGTCGGTGTCCTTCGGCATCGCCATCCTGGCGGAGGCTGCGCTCAGCTACCTCGGTCTGGGAACACCCCCACCGACCCCCACGTGGGGTCGGATGCTCCGCGAGGCGCAGACCTTCCTGTTCACCGATCCGTTGCAGGCCCTGTGGCCGGGACTGGCGATCGCCCTGGCGGTGCTGGGGTTCAACCTGTTGGGCGATGGCTTGCGTGACGCCCTGGACCCTCGCCTGAAGGAGGTGCGGTGATGGCGCTCGTCGAGGTGCGGGACCTTCGAGTGGCGTTCGGTCGGGATCGGCGGGAGGTGGTCCGCGAAATCAGCTTCGCCTTCGACTCGGGTGACCGGGTCGGCCTCATCGGGGAATCGGGGTCGGGAAAATCCGTGACGGCGCTGGCACTCATGGGGCTGCTACCGGAGACTGCCCACGTGAGCGGGTCGATCCGGTTCGACGGGGTCGAGATGTTGGGGCGATCCGATCGCGAGTGGTCGCGCCTCCGCGGCAACCGGATGACCATGGTCTTCCAGGAGCCGATGACCGCACTCGACCCCACCATGAAGGTCGGACGCCAGGTCGCGGAAGTGCTGGAACTGCACGGACAGTCGCGGCCGGGCGGCGGCGGTACGCGCGATCGCGTTGTGGCGATGCTTGACGCCGTCGGCCTGCCCAGCCCCGATCGGATCGCCGGGACATTCCCGCACGAACTCTCCGGGGGCCAACGGCAGCGGGTCGTCCTGGCCATGGCCCTGATCAACCAGCCCGACCTCGTGATCTGCGACGAGCCCACCACCGCGCTCGACGTCACGGTGCAGGCCAAAGTCTTGGACCTGCTCGATCGGTCGCTCGATGAGGTGGGTGCTGCATGCCTGTTCATCAGCCATGACCTGGCAGTGGTTTCCCAGGTGTGCCACGAGGTGCTGGTGATGCTGGACGGAGAGATCGTCGAACGGGGTCCTGATGCCGAGGTCTTCCGTGAGCCGCGGCATGCGTACACGCGGGGCCTGTTGGCCACTGCGCGGCTGGATCTCTTGAGCCCGGGCGCCCGGTTGCCCGTGGTCGCAGACTTCTGGCGACGCGATGCCGAGGACGGAGGTCGCCATGGATGAGACGGTCTTCGAGGTTGACAGCGTCACGCGACGCTTTGCCGCGCGGGGACGCTCAGTGAGTGCGGTCGATGACGTCTCCGTGGTGATCGAACGCGGACAACGGCTCGGCATCGTGGGTGAGTCGGGATCGGGGAAGTCCACCCTGATCCGGATGATGGCGGCGCTCGACCGGCCCACGACCGGTCGGATCCTGCTGCGGGGTCAGGAGATCCACGCGCTTCCGGAGCGCCGACTCGGGTTCCTCCGGGCAGACGTCCAGATGGTGTTCCAGGACCCACGGTCGTCGTTGAACCCACGGATGCGCGTGCGTGACATCGTGACCGAGCCCCTCCGGTCGAGGCTGCTGCGTGGACGTCAGGACGTGCCCACCGAGCCCGGGGCGCGGTTGACCGAGGTCCTGGATCAGGTCGGCCTACCGCGTGGGTCGGGGGACCGGTACCCGCACGAGTTCTCCGGCGGACAGCGTCAGCGCATCGCCATCGCCCGCGCGCTCGCGCCACGTCCGCAGGTGCTCATCGCCGATGAGCCGGTGTCGGCATTGGATGTGTCGGTGCGCGCCCAGGTGCTGAACCTGCTCAACGACCTTGTGGGGGAGATGGGACTCACCATGGTGTTCGTGTCCCACGACCTCGAGGTCGTCCGTCACGTGTGTGATCGAGTCATGGTGATGCGTCAGGGCAAGGTGGTCGAGGCCGGGCCGACGGCCGAGGTGTACGCCAGGCCCCGCGAGCTGTACACCCAAGAACTGCTTGCCGCCATACCCAGGCTGTCCTGGTGAAGCCGCCCGATCAGTCCGTTGGCCGGCACGTGGACCGGCGGATCGGCGGCTGACGGCCGCAGTAGGATCGGCGCTCGTGAAGGCCCTCCTGCTCGAAAACATTCATGCCGATGCCGCGCGCGCGTTCGAGGAGAGGGGGATCGAGGTCGACGCACTCAAAGGTGCCCTCGATGAGGACGAGCTCATCGAGGCCCTCGACGGCGTGGGCATTCTGGGAATCCGCTCCAAGACGATGGTGACCGAGCGCGTCTTGGCTGAGCGTCCGCTCCTCGAATCGATCGGCGCCTTCTGCATCGGTACCAACCAGGTGGACCTCCGGGCCGCCGCCGCCGCAGGCGTACCGGTCTTCAACGCCCCGTTCTCCAACACCCGCTCCGTGGTCGAACTGGCGCTCGGCGAGATCATCTCCATGGCACGCCACATGACGGACAAGAGCGAGAAGCTCCACCAGGGGATCTGGGACAAGTCGGCGGCCGGAGCTCACGAGATCCGCGGTCGCACGCTCGGAATCGTGGGCTATGGAAACATCGGGTCCCAACTGTCGGTCGTGGCTGAGGCGTTGGGCATGCGGGTCTACTTCTACGATGTCGTGGACAAACTCGCCCTCGGCAACGCCCAGCGGTGCACGACGCTCGAGGAACTCCTGTCCAAGGTCGAGACTGTGTCCCTCCACGTCGACGGGCGCGCCGGCAATGCGGGATTCTTCGGTGCCGAACAATTCGCGATGATGCGCGAGAGGGCACTGTTCCTCAACCTGTGCCGTGGATTCGTCGTGGACCACGATGCCCTGGCCGATGCATTGCGCTCTGGCCATGTGGCCGGCGCCGCCGTGGATGTCTTTCCCGAGGAGCCCAAGAAGAATGGGGATCCCTTCTCCTCGCCTCTCCAGGGCATCCCCAACGTGATCCTCACCCCGCACGTGGGCGGTTCGACGGAGGAAGCCCAACAAGACATCGGCTTCTTCGTCAGCGGCAAGCTCGGTGACTTCCACCGGACCGGAGCGACCGTGATGAGCGTGAACATGCCGCAGGTCCAGGTCGATGAGCAGTTCGCCGGTGTACGCCTGCTTCACCTGCACCACAACGTTCCGGGGGTCCTGGCGCGCATGAACCAGGCCGTCGCCGATCACGGCGTCAACATCGATCGGCAGACGCTGTCCACCCGGGGCGACCTCGGCTATGTGGTCACCGACGTGAGCGGCGATCGCGTACGCGAGCTGGCGCAGGCGCTGCGCGACCTGCCGGAGACCGTGCGCCTGCGTGCGATCGCCTAGGAGGCGCGTACCTCTGGCGGTGATGCGTCGCCAGATGTGGGTCCGGTGAGTCGCTGCAGTGGTCCCTCACGGGGCGCTTCGTAGGCGTGGCCAGTCGGTGTCGTGGTGCGGATGGAGCCGTCAGCTCGGGGGAGCGATGTCCATCCCAGCGCTTCCTTCGCCTGGTTGCACTGCTCACAGAGCCCCTGTTGGTTGGCCTCCGAACTCGGGCCCCCTCCTGCATGTGACACGACGTGGTCGTACTGCCGGATTGCCGCGCTGCACCAAGGGGTGCGACACATGCCGTCCCGCCACCGCACCAGCTTCTTCATCCCGGGAGTGAACAGACGCGAGCTCGTCTCCATCGCGATCGTACGGCCGGGGGGACGATAGAGGCGACGCAGTGCAACCTGGACATCATCCTCGGCATCCGAGAGCACCTGCCTGATCCAGCGCGCCGGCACCGGACCCTGACCGTCGACCACGGCGGGCCGGTCAGACTGGCCCAGCAGGGTCTCGTCGGTCATCAGAATGCTGAGCTCGATCTTCCCCGGCACCGCGGCGTCGTCGCCCGTCACCCGCGCGACCAGCGTGTCCGCCATGACCTGACTCCGAGCGCGGGGGTCTCCGGCCAGTCGCGCCGAGTCTGCGGCCGCCGACAGGGCTGCGTGAACAGCAGCGCCCTGCAGCGTGGACAGATGGGCGGTCACCGTGGTCGTAGTGTCCGGTCCGGGCCTCGTCACCACCCGCCGACGTGCGTACGCCTCGTCGGCACGTTCCTGCGCTCCCTCCGGGTCCAGCGCGTACGCCAGGTTCCGCACCTCCTCGGCGATCTGGCGATCGCCCAACCCGTGGTCGGCGTCCAGGCGTGTGCCCAGGTGCGTGTCGATCTCGGCGCGCGTCTCGGGAGAGAGCGCGGCCGTCTCGCGGACGACGACCATCGCTCGTCGCTCGTTCAGCCTGCCGTCGAGCAGCGCGCCCAGGGTGTGCTCCATGTCGTCAGTGAGCGTGACCGCTGCCTCCATCAGTCGCGCCGCCACGGCGGGGGATTCCCGGCGGGCAAGTCCCACCTCGGCGGACACTCCGCGCCCCGCCCCATCCGTATGCCGGCCCGCGAGATGGGCTGTCACGATCGCCTGGGCCGCGCACGCCGCAGACTTGAGGTCCTCCAGTTCGCGCAACACGTCCACGCAGGCGGCGGGTTCGCGCGGAGCGGCCACCACCCGCTCGGCGATCTGCCCGGCGACGTCGTGCACCCACTCCGGGGTCAACAGAATCAGCTCAGTCACACCCACACCATGGCGGCGCGGACCGAGATCGGTTCACCGGACCTGCCCGCCTGTGGACACAGCTTCAGGTCACACCCGACCTGTGGACAACTCAGTTCTCCGGGCGGGTCCGCGGCGCCTCCGGATCGACCGCCCCGCCCTCCGACAGCTGTCGCACCACCACGTCATGCAGTGGCCCGTTGGTCGCCACCGCGCCCGGCCCGAACGGCCCTCGCGCGCCCTCCACCGACGTGAACCGGCCACCCGCGGCCTCCACGATCGCGCAGCAGGCAGCCATGTCGTGCAATGCCAGCTCCGGTTCGCACGCGATGTCGACCGCGCCCTCGGCCACCAGCATGTACGACCAGAAATCCCCATACGCCCGGGTCCGCCAGCATCCCCGCATCAGGTCGACGAAGTTCTGTCCCGTCCCCGACTCCACCCAGCCGCCGAGCGAGGAGTACGAGAGTGACGCGTCACCCACCGAGTCCACGCGCGACACCGAGATCGGGGTCGCCTGCATCAGCGACTTCCCCGTGTAGGCGCCACCCCCGACCGAGCCCCACCAGCGGCGGCCCAGCGCGGGTGCTGACACGACCCCCACGACGCACTCCTCGCCCGCCATGAGTCCGATCAGCGTCGCCCACACCGGCACGCCACGCACGAAGTTGGACGTCCCGTCGATGGGGTCGATGACCCAACGCCGCTCGCCGAACCCGGACTCTCCGCCCTCCTCGCCCACGATCGCGTCCCGCGAGCGCGCGCGCCCGAGGGTTTTGCGCAGCGTCTCCTCGACGGCGACATCAGCATCGGTGACCTGCGAGAGGTCCGGCTTGCTGGACACCTTCAGGTCCTGCGCCTTGAACCGCGCCATCGTGAGGGAGTCGGCGTCGTCGGCCAGCAGGTGGGCGAGGCGCAGGTCGTCGGTCCAGCCGCGATGGGTGGTGGAGGGGGCATCGGAGGAGGCCATGTCCGCCAACCTAGCGCCCCTACTGGTCGTAGGGCAGCGCCCGCGCCGTGATCATGCGGCGGAACGACGCGACACGTTCGCGCGGCACATCGCCGTCACGCCACGCCGCGTCCAGACCGCAGTCGACGGCCTCCGCGTCATGGGCGCAGCCCCGCGGGCAGTCCACCGTGTACGCCTGCAGGTCCGGGAACGCCTTGATCACGTCGGCCGGCTCCACGTGCGACAGCCCGAACGAGCGTACGCCCGGCGTGTCGATGACCCACCCGTCGCCGTCGGGCAGCTCGAGTGCCATCGCTGACGTCGACGTGTGGCGCCCACGGCCCGTCACCTCGTTCACGTGCGACGTACGCCGGTCGACGCCCGGGATCAACGCGTTCACCAGGGTCGATTTCCCGACCCCCGAGTGCCCGACGAACACCGACACGCGGTCGGCAAGGAGCTCGTGCAGCCGCGAGAGGTCCGCTCCGGGCTCCACCGCCACCACCGGCACACCGAGCGGCGCGTACGCCGCCTCCAGTTCGGCGGGTGACGCCAGGTCGGCCTTCGTCAGGCACAGCAGCGGCTCCAGCCCCGCGTCGTACGCCGCCACGAGGATTCGGTCGATCATCCCCGTCCTGGGTGGCGGGTCGGCCAGCGCGGTCACGATGACCAGTTGGTCGGCATTCGCCACGATGGGTCGCTCGAACGGGTCGTCGTCGTCGGCCGTGCGCCGCAGCACGGTCTCGCGTTCCAGCACCTCCACGATGCGCGCGAGCGTTCCCTCCTCGCCGCTCGTGTCGCCCACCAGGCGTACGCGGTCGCCCACGATCGTCGACTTCTTCCCCAGGGGTCGGGCCTTCATGGCCGACACCTGCCTGGCCTCGCCCGTGTCGTCCCTCACCAGGCAGCGATAGCGCCCGCGGTCGACGGTCACGACGACCCCGACCTCGGCGTCGGAATAGTCCGGGCGGTCCTTCGTGCGGGGACGCGTCCGCCGCCGGGGGCGGTCGAAGCCGGCGTGTTCGTCGTCGTAGATCCCCCCGCTGCGACTCACCGAGCGCCTTCCTGCGCGTCCGACCAGTCGGCCGAGTCGGCCAGCATCTGCGTCCACAGTGTGGGGAACTCCGGCATCGTCTTGCCGGTGCAGCCGATGTCGTCGAGGGTCACGTCGTCGACGAGCAGTCCGAGCAGCGCGCCCGCCTGGGCCATGCGGTGGTCGGCGTACGTGCGCCAGTCGCCCCCGTGCAGCACCCGCGGGTGGATCGCCAGACCGTCCGAAGTCTGGTGGGTCGCCGACCCGAGGCCCTCGAGTTCGGCCTCCAGCGCCGCGAGCCGGTCGGTCTCGTGCCCTCGGATGTGCGCCACCCCGCGGATCCGGCTCGGATCGTGCGCCACAGCCGCCATCGCTGCGACCACGGGTGTCAGCTCGGAGGCCTCCGACAGGTCGAGGTCCACGCCGTTCAGCCGATGCCCGCCGGTGACGGTCAGCCCCGACCTGTCCAGGTGCACCCGCGCCCCGAACTGGGTCAGGATTTCGCGGAGCTGGTCGCCCGGCTGCAGCGTCTGCCTGGGCCAGTGGGGGATCGTCACCTGGCCCTGCGTCAGCGCGGCCGCCGCGAGGAACGGCGCCGCGTTCGACAGGTCGGGCTCGATCACGACGTCGTGGGCGGCGATCCGGCCCGGCTTGACCACCCAGCGATGCTCCGACGGCTGGTGGACCTCGACGCCGCGGTCGCGCAGCATCGCCACGGTCATGTCGATGTGGGGCAGGCTCGGCAGCACGCGGCCCACGTGCTCGACGTCCAGCCCGCGCGCGCAGCGGGCGCCCGCGAGGAGCAGCCCCGACACGTACTGACTCGACGTCGACGCGTCCACCCTGATCCGTCCGCCCGGCAGGTCAGCCCGTCCGCCGATCGAGAACGGCAGTCCAGTCGCACCCTCGGTCACCGCCGCGCCCATGTCATACAAGGCGTCGAGGAGGGGCGCCATCGGCCGCGCGTACGCCTGCACATCGCCGTCGAAGCGAACGGTTCCCGGTGCCAGCGCCGCCACCGGCGGCAGGAAGCGCATCACGGTTCCCGCCAGCCCGCAGTCCAGGCGGCCGCCGGCCGCGAACCGCGCCGGCGGCGTGATCCGCCACGCCCCAGGGCTGGAGTCGTCGATCGCCACGCCGAGCGTCCGCAGCCCGTCCCGCATCAACCGCGTGTCGCGCGCGTCCAGACCGCCCGTGATGGTCGACGGCCCATCGGCCAGGGCCGCCAGCACCAGTGCGCGGTTGGTCTCGGACTTCGACCCCGGTACGCGGACCACCGCGTGGACGGGTTCGGTCGCGATGGGCGCCGGCCAGGGGCCAGAGTCAACAGCCCGCCTCGGACGGACCGGAGGCGGGCTGGGGACGTGGTCGTTGGGCGTGCTCACGGCCTCGAGTCTAGAGGGAGTGGCGCGGATCCCACACGGGGCGGGTCAGGCCGACAGCGCCTTGACCTGCGCACGGGCATTCTTGCGGGCCTTCATGATCTCCCGAGCGACCTGGCGCTTCGACTTCGACGCGTCGGCCTCGAGCTGGCGGCGCGTCTGGTCGACCGAGCGGGCGATGCGACGCGACTGGTCCTGGGCGCGCCACGACAGCGAAGGCTTGCCCTCGGTGTCGTTGGCGGCGAGCAGCGCGGCACCGGTCAGGGCGAGGTTCTTGAGCAGGTCGTTGCGGTTCGCGGCCCGCTCGACGCCCGAGGCGCCCTTCAGCGGGTTGGCGGCGACCAACTGGGGGAGCATCGCGGTGGCGATGGCGCTCGCGCCGAGGCGACGGCCCTTGCCCGTCATGAGGCCGAGGCCGCCGATGACCTGCATCGCGCCGGCGATCCGGGCGAGCGTGACGGCGTCCTCGGGGATGGAGGTGGCGACCTCCGGCGGTGCGACGCGCTTGGCGAGCGGCACGACGGTGGTCGCGAAGCGCTCGGTCTCGGCGGCGTACGCCTCCGGCTCCTTGAGGGCCTTGGCGCCGTTGGCGACGAAATAGCCGGCGAGCATGGTGCGGGCAGCAACGCGGATGAGGTTCATGGGATATTCCTACCGCGTACGCGGGGTCGATTCCAAGGGACCCCCCGACTAGGTTGTCCCCCATGTGTGGAAGGTACGCCGCCGCCCGGGACGTCGACCAGCTCGTCGAGGAGTTCGACGTCGGCGAAGTCCCCGAGGCGATCCCCGGACCGAGTTGGAACACGGCCCCGACCGACCAGGTCGCCGCGGTGGTCGAGCGCGAGCCGAAGGAGGGCGGCGAGGTCGCCCGCAAGCTCGTCCCGCTGCGCTGGGGCCTGGTCCCGTCGTGGTCGAAGGACCTCTCCGGCGGCGCCCGCATGATCAACGCCCGCGTCGAGACCGTCGCGGAGAAGCCGGCGTTCCGCAAGGCGTTCGCCGCGCGCCGCTGCCTGATCCCCGCCGACGGCTACTTCGAGTGGTACGCCACGTCCCGGACCGACGCGAAGGGCAGGCCGGTGAAGCAGCCCTTCTTCATCCACCGCGCCGACGGCGACCTGTTGGCCATGGCCGGCATCTTCGAGTTCTGGCGCGACCGGTCGAAGGCTGACGACGACCCGGCACGCTGGGTCAGCTCGTGTTCGATCATCACGACGACCGCCACCGATGCCGTCGGCCACCTCCATGACCGCATGCCGATGGTCATCGGCCGCGACGCGTGGGCCCGGTGGCTCGATCCGGCGCTCACCGATCCCGCGGAGGCGCTCGACCTCCTGCAGGTCACCGAGACCGCGATGCTCGAGGCGTACGCGGTGTCCCCGGCGGTCGGCAACGTCCGCAACAACGGTCCCGAGCTGGTCGAGCCGCTCCCCGAGGCGCCGGAAGCCTGAGGTCGGGTCACCGCAACGCGGTCAGATCGCCGGACGCCAGGGCCCGTCCCGTCGAGACCTCCCACGCGCCGCCGTCGAAGCGCTCGAAGCTCAACACCGCTCCGGAGTCGGACGAGTAATCGTGGTATTCCACCGTCCCCGACGGTCCCGTCCCCGTGTCGCCCTCGGCCACATAGCTGGCCTCGCCCGACTCCTCGCGACGAAACGTCGTGTCGTCCGCGTCCAGGCTGCGTCGGGCGGGGGAGAGGTGGGCCAGGTCGGGTCGCTGCGTCCAGCGGACGAGCTCGGTGCCCTCGACCGACACCCAGAGGTCGACGGGGAAGCCGACCAGGTGGTGTTCGGCCCATTGGTCGCCGTCCTCGGTCAGGCGGATCGTGCCGACGACCGTGACGGGATGACCCTGATAGGCGACCTGGGCATCGGCGTGGAGATAGGGGGCTGTCATGCCCCCAACCTAGCCAGTCGCCGGTTCTCCGCGACCCACCGGCATGATGGCCCGGTGACCCATGCCGTCATCGACCTGTCCACCCCGCTCGGCCCTGCGCGCCTGTACGCCGACGTCCCCGCCGAGCCGTCCGCCGTCCTCGTCCTCGGCCACGGCGCCGGGGGAGGCGTCGACGCGCCCGACCTCGTCGCTCTCACGGCCCTGGCCGACCGGGGTGTCGCCGTCTGCCGGTTCGAGCAACCCTGGCGTACGGCCGGGAAGAAGGTCGCCCCCGCGCCGCCCCGGCTCGACGAGGGCTGGGCGCCCGCCATGGCGTACGCGGCCGAGCGCTGGCCGAGACTCCCGGTGTTCGTCGGCGGCCGATCCGCGGGGGCTCGCGTCGCGTGCCGCTGGGCCGCCGCCCACCCCGTGGCCGGGGTCGTCGCGTTGTCCTTCCCGCTCCACCCGCCGGGTCGCCCCGACCGGTCCCGGGCGCCCGAACTGCTCGGCGCCCGCCCCCGGGTCCTGGTCCTCCAGGGCGAGCGTGACCCCTTCGGCACGCCGCCCGAGTTCGTCGACGCCCTCGGCGACCGCGACGACCCCTCCGTACGCCTGGTCGTCGTCCCCGACTGCGCCCACGCGTTGAGTCCGCCGAGGCGTGGACCGCTCGGCGAGGCCGATGTCGCCCGGTTGATCGTCGCCGAGGTGGAGGGGTTCGTCGCCGCGGAATAACGCCCCGGCCACGGGCGTTGCGCCAGGCGATGGTCACCACAACATGCCCCGCGCCGGTACTGTCATACGTGATGACACTGCCGACCACCCACAGCGACAGCGACGCCCCCACGAGCGGCGCCGCCCACGATGATGCCCTCGACGTCGACACGATCGAGGCCCCCGACGCCGACGTCGATCTCGCCACCGAGACCGCGGCCGAGCGTGACGTCCGTTTCGAACGCGACGCCTTCGTCCACCTCGACCAGCTCTACGGTGCCGCGATGCGCATGACGCGCAACCCGAGCGACGCCGAGGACCTGGTGCAGGAGACGTTCGCGAAGGCGTACGCGAGCTTCCACCAATACACGCCCGGCACGAACCTCAAGGCGTGGCTCTACCGCATCCTCACCAACACCTACATCAACACCTACCGCAAGGCCCAGCGGAGCCCCCAGATCTCCGGCGGCGAGGACGTGGAGGACTGGCAGCTGGCCCGCGCCGAGTCCCACACGAGCCGGGGCCTGCGCTCGGCCGAGATGGAGGCGCTGGACCACATGCCCGACTCGGTCGTGACCGAGGCCCTCAACTCCCTGTCGCCCGATTTCCGCCTGGCTGTCTACCTCGCCGACGTCGAGGGCTTCGCCTACAAGGAGATCGCCGAGATCATGGGGACGCCGATCGGCACCGTCATGTCGCGACTGAATCGCGGCCGCTCCCAACTTCGCGATCGGCTGGCCGACCACGTCCGGGAGAACAACCTGCTGCCCCGGGAGGCGAAGTGAGCCAGTCCGACCACGCACCTGACCTCGAGTCCGACGACTGCACGGTGGTCCTCGGTCGCGTCCACCAGTTCCTCGACCATGAGCTCGACGAGGCCAGCTGCGACGAGATCCGCGCCCACCTCGACGCCTGTGAACCGTGCCTCGAGGACTTCGACGCCGAACAGGCCATCAAGCAGCTCGTCAGCCGCTGCTGCCGGGGTGAGGCGGCGCCCGAGGGATTGAAGTCCTCGATCATGCGGTCACTGGCAGACCTGCGCCGCGACCCTGCCTGACCGTCCCCACGAACGCCGAGGGCCCCGCACCGTGTCCGGTGTGGGGCCCTCGTGCGTACGCTGATCAGTGATCAGGCGTTGGGACGCTTGCCGTGGTTGGCGCCCTTCTTGCGACGAGCGCGGCGCTTGCGACCGGTCTTGCCCATGATGAGCCTCCTTCGTGGATGCGGTGGTGCGGGCGAACCCGCGTTTTGCCACCGGATCTGGCGGCCGAGGGGACACTCTATCAGCGAGTGCGGCCCCGCACCGAACCGTGACGGACGCGGGCCGGCGCGGCCTAGGCTGACCCCATGCAGCTCATGGCCCGCCTCATCCGCCAGCACACCACGCTCTCGCCCTCCCAGGAGGAATGGCTGACGCGGTTGATCGCCGACTGGCAACTGATCGCGGACCTGTCGTTCTCCGACCTCGTGCTGTGGGTGCCCGACGAGGATCCCGAGATCTTCTGGGCGGTGGCCCAAATCCGGCCCACGACGGGGCCGACGGCCCTCGAGGACGACGTCGCCGGCAGCCGCGTGGCCTACCAGCCCGAACACGGCGTGCCCGAGGCCTATTGGTCGGGCGAGATCGTCGAGACGAGCGAGAACAAGCTGCAGGCCGGCATTCCGGTCGACGTGCACGCCATCCCGATCCATCGCGACGGCGAGGTGTTGGCGGTGGTCGAGCGCCACACCAACCAGATGGGCGTACGCGCCCCCGGCGCGCTCGAGGACAACTACCTCGAGATGGCCGAGATCCTGACCGAGATGCTCGGTCGCGGGCTCTTCCCCGTGGAGGGGACGACGAGTGATCCGGTGCTCAGCCCCCGCGTGGGCGACGGCCTGATCCGCCTCGACCAGCGCGGACGCGTCCTGTACGCCACGCCGAACGCCGTGACCGCCTATCGCCGCATGGGGCTGGCAGCAGACCTCGAGGACGAGTTCCTCGCCGAGATCACGATGGCCCTGATGGCCAGCGATCCCAGCCAGCACATCGACGTCTCGCTCGCCGAGGTCTTCGCCTCCGACGTCGCCCACGAGCTCGACGTCGCCGTGGGCATGATCTCGGTCCGACTCCGCGTCCTGCCGCTGCTGGGCGCCAGGGGCCGGGCGGGGGCGATCGTGTCGTGCCGCGACATCACCGAGCTGAACCAGCGCGAGCGCCAGCTGGTCACCAAGGACGCGACGATCCGCGAGATCCACCACCGCGTGAAGAACAACCTCCAGACCGTCGCAGCGCTGCTGCGCATGCAGGCCAGGCGCATCAGCTCCGACGAGGCCCGCCAGGCCCTCATCGAGGCCCAGTCGCGCGTGGCGGCGATCGCCGTGGTCCACGAGACCCTGAGCCAGGTGTTCGACGAGGAGGTCGTGTTCGACGACGTCGCCGACCGGGTCCTCAAGATGGTGGGCGAGGTGGCCGCCGCACGTCGCCGCGACGGGCTCGTGACGCGGCGCGAGGGGTCGTTCGGCCTCGTCCCCGCCGCGGTCGCGACCAGCCTGTCACTCGTCGTCACAGAGCTGTGCCAGAACGCCATCGAACACGGCCTGGCCGACGCCGACGAGGGCCTCGTGCGGGTGCTCCCGCGCGCCACGGAGGGATGGTTGGCCGTGGACGTCATCGACGACGGCGCCGGCCTCCCGCCCGACTTCACCCTCGACCGCTCGCGCTCGCTCGGACTGTCGATCGTCTCGACTCTGATGCGTGACCTCGGGGGGACGTTCGAACTGGTCAACAACCCTGAGGGCGGCGGTTCGAGGGCCCGCATCAGCATGCCGATCCGGCGCGGCGACCCGGCCTGAGGCGGGGTCCTGGGGGATTTATGGCACACGGCAACGACCCCGGGGGCACGCCCCGGGGTCGTGTGTACGTTCAGGCGGTCAGGCCGTGCGGATCCGTGATCGGGCCGCGCGTCGCTTCATGGCGCGCCGCTCGTCCTCCGACAGTCCTCCCCACACCCCGTGGTCCTGCCCTGCCTCGAGGGCCCATTGCAGGCACGCCTCGCGGACGTCGCAGCGCTTGCAGACCTGCTTGGCCTCTTCGATCTGCATAAGGGCGGGCCCGGTGTTTCCGATGGGGAAGAAGAGCTCGGGATCCTCGTCCAGACAGGCTGCCTTGTGGCGCCAATCCATAACGTACATCCACTCCTTTGGATAGAGACCCGGTCGCTGGCCGCGACGTTGCGGGGGTAGAAGACTGGGGGTCGTTTCGACAGTGCTCTCAAGAGTGGCAACAACGACGCGGGAAAACAAGATCTTGACACGTCGGTTGAATCACATTTTCTCGGGCTGACTGCGAGGATCGCCCGTGATAGGTCGTGTGTGCGCGTGGGGCCGACACGCGGACGGCCGCGCGCGCGTACGCTTGCTCCTCGTGCCCGCCGATTCCGTCCCCCAGACCCCGCCGACCGTGCCCGACCGAGGCTCGGCCCCCCCGCCCGTACGCGTGGCCGCAGCCATCCTGGCGCTCCTGGCCCTGGTCTCGGCGGCCCTGGGCGTGTTCGAGGCCTTCCAGGTGCGGCCCGACCGCGCGGTCGTCGGCATCGGCTCGGCCATCCTCATGGTCGCGTACGCCGTGGCCCTGGTCCTGATCGCTCGCGGGCTGTGGCGTACGCGGGCCTGGTCCCGCGGACCCGCCGTGGCCACGCAGCTGATCCACCTGCCGGTGGCCTACAGCTTCCTCGGCGGCGCGACGGTCTGGATCGGCGTCACCCTCGGCGTGCTGGCCCTGATCGTGATCGGCTGCCTCGTGAGCCCGGCCGCGACCCGCGCCCTGGTGGGGCCGGCCACGCCCGAGGAGCCCACTCCCGTCCGTTGAGCGAAGGTCTACTCCAGCACGCCGATCACCGAGTCCAGTGCCGCGTCCTTGGTCTGGGCCTCGCTGCGGACGCGCGACAGGAACTCCCGCGTACGCGCCTCCTTCGGGGCGTGCAGCACCTGCTGCGGGGTGCCCTCCTCGACGACCATGCCTTCGGCCATGAACACGACGCGGTCGGCGACCTCGCGCGCGAAACCCATCTCGTGGGTGACCACGACCATGGTCATGCCGTCGCGCGCCAGTCGCTTCATCACGGCCAGCACCTCCCCGACGAGTTCGGGGTCGAGCGCCGAGGTGGGCTCGTCGAACAGCATCAGGCCGGGCTTCATGGCGAGCGCGCGGGCGATGGCGACGCGCTGCTGCTGGCCGCCCGACAGCTGCGACGGATAGAAGTTGGCCCGCTCGGCGAGCCCGACCATGTCGAGGAGCTCGAGGGCCTCCTTCTTCGCGGTCGCGCGGGCGACGCCCTTGACCTGCACCGGCGCCTCCATGACGTTGCCGAGCGCGGTCATGTGGGGGAACAGGTTGAAGCGCTGGAACACCATGCCGATCGACGAGCGCTGGCGCGCGATGTCCTTCGGCGTACGCGTGTGCAGCTTCCCCTTGCGTTCCTCGACACCGACCAGTTCGTCGTTGACCCAGATGCGGCCACCGGTCAGCGTCTCCATCTGGTTGATCAGGCGGAGGAACGTGGTCTTGCCGGAGCCGGAGGGGCCGAGAAGGCAGACGACCTCACCGCGGTGGACGTCGAGGTCGATGCCGCGCAGCACCTCGACCTTGCCGAACTGCTTGTGCACGTTCACGGCGCGCACGACGGGCGGCCCCGAGCGGTCCACGTGGTGGCCGGACTGGCCCTCGGGCTGGCCTTCGTCGGCCGCGGACGCGGGGATGGGCGACTCAGCGTTCGTGCTCAATGGTCATTTCCGATCGCGATGGGGCGGTCCTGACCGGCGCCGCCGAACCCGCGCCCGAAGCGGCGCTCCAGCCAGGCCTGGCCGATCATGAGCACCGACGTGGCGATGAGGTAGTACAGCGTCGCCGAGATCAGGACCGGGAACGTCTGGTAGGTCCGCGACCCAATCGCCCGCAGCTGGAAGAACAGCTCGGTCGACAGCGGGATCGCGATCAGCAACGACGTGTCCTTCAGCATGGCGATGGTCTCGTTGCCGGTCGGCGGCACGATCACGCGCATGGCCTGGGGCAGCACCACGCGCCACATGGCCTTGCCGGGGCTCATGCCGAGCGCCTGCGCCGCCTCGCTCTGGCCCTTGTCGACCGAGAGAATGCCGGCGCGCGCGATCTCCGCCATGTACGCCGCCTCCGACGCCGCCATGCCGAGCACCGCGCCCGCCATGCCCGCGAAGATCTTGTTGGCGTCGAGCGTCATGAACCGCCACGAGCCGCTGAGGCCGAGCCACTCGATGATCTTCCAGTCGAACGGCACGCCGAGGCTGATGCCCTCCTGGAACACGATGCCGAGCGCGCCCATGATCGTCAGCAGCACATAGCGCGGGATCGCCCGGAAGAACCACGTGTAGGCCCACGAGAAGCTCGACAGGATGGGGTTCGACGACAGCCGCATGACCGCGAGCAGCACGCCGCCCAGCACCCCGAGCACCATCGACAGCACCGTGACGAGCAGTGTCCCCTTGAGGAATCCCTCGATGACGGGCTTCTGGTTCATGGCCTCGGCGATGAACGGCCAGTCGAAGGCGGGGTTGAACAGCAGCATGTTGACGAACATGAGCGTGAGCACGGCGAGGACGGCAACCGCCACCCAGCGCCAGGGGTGGCGTACGGGGACGGCGTCGATGCGGCCGGGACGATCGCTCGTCCCGGCCGCCGACGCGGTCGCTGAAGGGTCGGTCATGCTCAGGGGTTGACCTTGAAGTCGCTGATGGCGCCGCCCTCGGTGCCCCACTTCTTCAGTGCGGCCTCGTAGCCGCCCTCCGACTTGAGCTCGGTGAGGGCGCCGGTCAGGGCCTCGGCGAAGTCCTTCTGGTCCTTCGGCACGACGAAGCCGTACGGCGACGCGTCATACATCTGGCCGACCTGCTCGAGCTTGCCGCCGGACTGCTTCACCGCGTACGCCACCACCGGCGAGTCGGCCAGCATGGCGTCGGCCTTGCCCGACACGACGGCGGCCGTCGCCTGGTCCTGGCCCTCGAACTGCAGGATGTTGATCTTCTTGTCCCCGCACTTCGCCTGGCGCGCCGGGAGGTCCTCCTGCTCCTGGACCGTGCCGGTCTGGACGGCCACCGTCATGCCGCAGACGTTCTGGGGGTCCACCTTCTTCGGGTTGCCCTTGGCGGTGCCCCACAGGGTGCCGGCGTTGTAGTACGACACCATGTTCACCTGCTCCTTGCGCTTGTCGTTGATGGTGAACGACGAGACGCCGACGTCATACTTGTTCGCCTGCACGCCGGTGATGATGGAGTCGAACGCCGACGGGGTCCACTCGACGGTCACGCCGAGTTTCGCGGCGACCGCGTTGAACAGGTCGACCTCGGAGCCCACGACGGTCTTGCCGTCGGCGTCGAGGAACTCGTTCGGCGCATAGGTCGCGTCGGTGCCCACCACGATCTTCTTCGAGGACTTGACCTTCTCCGGCAGCTTCGCGGCGAGGGCTTCGTTGACCTTGGCCGGCTTCGAGCCGCCTGCGGCAGACGGCTGGTTCGCGGTGTTGCCGAGCGAGTTGGACCCGCAGCCCGAGAGGGCGAGGGCGGCGGACGAGGTGATGGCCAAGGTGGCCAAGGTGGCCAGGAAGCGCGACTTCATGTGTTCCTCCAAATGATGCGGTCGCGCAATCTTGTCACTTCTCGTTCATCGGGCGGGACACGTGAGGATAACTATTTGGTACGCCCGGCCCGTCGGTCAGCCCACGCGGCGCGCGCCGGCCGCCGGGGTCGGCACGAACCCGGCCGGGGCACGGAACCCGGCGTCGGCGAACGACTGCGCGATGGCGGCCTCCACGTCGCCCGCGGTCCCGAGGTCGCACAGCGCGATGATGCAGCCGCCGAATCCGCCGCCCGTCATCCGCGCCCCGTGGGCACCGGCGGTCCGGGCGGTCTCGACGGCCAGGTCGACGGTCGGCACGGTGATCTCGAAGTCGTCGCGCATCGACGCGTGCGACGCATCCAGCAGGGGGGCGAGGTCGCGCGTACGCCCCTGGTCGAGGCACTCCACGGCCTCCAGCACGCGGGCGTTCTCGGTCACGACGTGGCGTACGCGGCGCAGCATCTCGTCGTCGGCGAGCGTCCGCTCCAGCCCGTCGACCGACGTGATCGCCCGCAGGTCCGGTACGCCGAGCAGCGCCGCCGCGTCCTCGCACGACCGGCGACGGTCGGCGTACGCGGAGTCGACCAGCGCGTGGGGCGTGTTGGTGTCGAGCACCAGCAGTTCCAGCCCGGCGTCCCCGAGCGCCAGCGGCACCGACCGCGTGGACAGGTCGTCGCAGTCCAGCAGGAGGGCGTGGTCGGCGGTGCACAGCATCGAGGCGGCCTGGTCCATCAGCCCGGTCGGCGCACCGACGTACGCGTTCTCCGCCCGTCGCGCGAGCTGCGCCCCGTCCATGGGAGAGATCTGGAGGCCCGAGAGGTCCGCGAGCGCCACGAGCGTCGCGCACTCGAGAGCCGCCGAGCTGGACAGCCCGGCGCCGACCGGCACGGTCGAGTCGACGAGCAGGTCCGCCCCACGCACCGTGTGGCCCGCCTCGCGCAGCGCCCAGACCACCCCGGCGAGGTAGGCCGCCCATCCCCCCGATCCCGGCTGGAGGTCGTCGACGGTCACCGTCACGGCGTCGGGCTGACCCGTCGACGCGAACGTCCACGTCTCGTCGTCGCGCAGTCGGGCGGCGACGCGCACCTCGCGGTCGAGCGCGAACGGCAGCACGAACCCGGCGTTGTAGTCGGTGTGCTCGCCGATCAGGTTCACCCGCCCGGGGGCGGCCCACTGCCCGTCGGGCTCACCCCCGATGAGCTCACGGAACAGGTCGGGCAGGTCGGTGCGAACAGCGTTCTGGGGCACGGGGCAGATCCTCTCGGGCGTGGGGCCTCTCGCGGTAGGGTCCCATCATGCCCCTCAGCCGCCCCGACGTCGTGGCGGCCGCGCTGGACATCCTCGACACCTACGGCCTGGCCGACCTCACGATGCGCCGCATCGCGGGAGCCCTCGACGTCCACGTGGGCGGCCTCTACCACCACGTCCCGAACAAACAGACCCTCCTCGCGGCCCTGGCCGACGCCATCCTGACCGACCTCCCCGAACACCGAGCACAAACGGCCCCCGACCTGGTCACGACCTGGGCGTACGCCTTCCGCTCGGCCCTGCTGTCCCACCGCGACGGAGCCGAACTGGTGGCATCAGTCCTCAGCATGCGCCTCTCGGACAGGTCCCCCATCACCCACCTCACCGACCTCCTGGAAGAAACAGGGATCCGGAACGCGCACCTGATCGCGTCCACAGTGGTCCACTTCACCCTGGGCCACGTCATGGACGAACAGGGCCACACCCAACTCGTCGCCCTCGGCGTCGCCCAACCCGACGACCAGGACCCGGAAGAGCTCTTCGCCGGAGGCCTCCACCTCCTGCTCCACGGCATGGGCCGAGATTCGCGCTAAACCTCGGCCCGGCTCAACCTCCGCCCGCCCCCAAACGGAGGGGCGGTGGTGCCAACTGCAAGCGTGGGGTCTGGCGGTGTGGGTGAAGCGGCGTAAAGACGCCGCGAACCGACGGAACCAAAGAGCCGCCGACCCGGCGTCCCAGCCGCAAGCCGACACCGCCAGACCCCACGCGCAGCCCCCAAGCCACAAAACCGCCCCCAGAAGCCCCTACCTCCGCGTCCCCAAGAACTCCCCGATCCTCCCGATCGCCTCCGTCAGCAACTCCTCATCAGGCAGGATCACCAACCGGAAGTGGTCCGGCTTCGGCCAGTTGAACCCCGTCCCGTGCGTGACGAGGATCTTCTTCGCCCGCAGCAGGTCGATCACGAACGCCTCGTCGTCCTCGATCGCGTAGACCTCCGGGTCCAGCCGCGGGAAGCAGTACAGCGCGCCCATCGGCTTGACCACGCTCACGCCGGGGATCTCCGACAGCAGCCGGTGCGCGACCTCGCGCTGCGCGTGCAGGCGCCCGCCGGGCCCCACCAGTTCGTCGATGGTCTGCCGTCCACCGAGCGCGGTCTGGATGGCGTGCTGCGCCGGGACGTTGGCGCACATGCGCATGTTCGACAGCAGCGTCAGCCCCTCGAGGAAGTCCTCGGCGATCTCCTTCGGCCCGGTGATGGCGACCCAGCCGGCGCGATAGCCGCACACCCGGTACGCCTTCGACAGCCCGCTGAACGTCAGGCAGAGGACGTCGTCGCCGGTGTAGCTGGCCATGAAGTGGTGCTTGGCCTCGTCGTAGACGATCTTCTCGTAGATCTCGTCGCTGAGGACGACCAGGTCGTGGCGGCGGGCCAGGTCGGCGAGCCCGCGCAGGACGTCCTCCGAATAGACGGCGCCGGTCGGGTTGTTGGGGTTGATCACCACGATGGCCTTGGTGCGCTCGGTGATCCGCGCCTCGATGTCGGCGAGGTCGGGCGACCAGTCGTTCTCCTCGTCGGCGTAGTAGTGCACCGGCGTCCCGCCCGCGAGCGAGACCACGCCCGTCCACAGCGGATAGTCGGGTGACGGCACGAGGATCTCGTCGCCGTCGTCGACCAGCGCCTGGCAGACCATCGTGATCAGCTCGCTGACGCCGTTGCCCAGGAGCACGTCGTCGACCGTGACGTCGTCGAGCCCGCGCGACTGGTAGTGGTTCGCCACGGCCGTCCGGGCCGAATAGATGCCGCGGGAGTCCGAATAGCCCTGGGCCTCCGGGAGGTGGTGCACCATGTCCTGCACGATCGACTCGGGCGCCTCGAACCCGAACGGTGCGGTGTTGCCGATGTTCAGCTTGAGGATGCGGTGGCCCTCGGCCTCCAGGCGCTGGGCCTCCACCAGGATGGGGCCGCGTACGTCGTAGCGCACGTTCTTGAGCTTGGAGGACTGCTTGATGGGACGCATGTCCGCATTCTTCCACGGGCATCGCGCGCCGCCAGCGATTTCTCGCGGTACGCCGGACCGCGCCGGCCCCGCAACGGCGACGCCCCCGCCGGTCCGAAGACCGACGGGGGCGTACGCGTGTCAGGACCTCAGTCGTCCTCGTCGTCCAGCCTCGCCAACCAGGTCGCGAGTCGCTCGACCGGTGTCTCGAACTCGGGG
This sequence comes from Mariniluteicoccus flavus, assembly GCF_054776655.1. Taxonomy (NCBI): domain Bacteria; kingdom Bacillati; phylum Actinomycetota; class Actinomycetes; order Propionibacteriales; family Propionibacteriaceae; genus Mariniluteicoccus; species Mariniluteicoccus flavus. Next base: position 168,402 of record NZ_BAAHBN010000003.1, read on the forward strand.
TTGAGGTCGGTGAAGGTCCGCAGCTGGTCGGCGAGCCACGCGAAGGTGACCTCCTCCTCGCCGCGGCGCTTCTCGAGCTCCTCGATCCCGCGGTCCGTGAAATACACTCACGCCTCCTTGGGGGCCAGCGCGCGGGCGATGAGGTCCTTCTGCTCGACCTCGTGCACCTTGTGCAGGCCCACCGACGGCGCCGACGACGGCTTGCGGGTGATCGGCTCCATGACCAGTTCGCGCTTGGGCAGGAAGTGCTGCAGCGCGCCCGGCAGGTTGTAGGACATGAACATCCACGCGCCCTGGTTCTCGGGCTCGTCCTGCACCCAGCGGATGTCGGTGACGTGGTCGTAGCCCTCGAGCGCCGCCGCGAGCTCCTTGGTGGGGAGGGGATAGAGGCGCTCGAACGCGAAGATCGCGACCTCACCCTCCTGGCCGTTCTTCTCGCGGGCGTTGACGAGGTCCCAGCGCACCTTGCCGGAGCAGAAGATGATCTGCTTGACCTTCGACTTGTCCGTGATGGTCGCGTCGTCGATCAGCGGCTCCCACTTGCCGTTCGTGAAGTCCTCCGGTGTCGATACGGCGCGCTTGTTGCGCAGCATCGACTTCGGGGTCGCGATGACCAGCGGCCGATGCCAGTTGACGTACGCATGGGTCCGCAGCAGGTGGAAGTGCGACGCCGGGGTCGACGGCTGGCACACGGCCAGGGCGTCCTCGGCGCACAGCTGCAGCCAGCGCTCGATGCGGGCCGACGAGTGGTCGGGGCCCTGGCCCTCATAGCCGTGGGGGAGCAGCAGCACGATGCCGGACTTCTGCGTCCACTTGGCCTGGCCGGAACTGATGAACTCGTCGGCGATGGTCTGCGCGCCGTTGGCGAAGTCACCGAACTGGGCCTCCCACAGCACGAGCGCCTCGGGGCGGGCCACCGAATAGCCGTACTCGAAGCCCATGACCGCGTACTCGCTCAGCAGCGAGTCGAAGACCTGGAACTTCTCCTGGCCCTTCGCCATGTTGCGCAGCGGCACCCACGACTCGCCGGTGTGGCGGTCGACCATGGCGGCGAACCGCTGGGTGAACGTGCCGCGGCGCGAGTCCTGGCCGGTGAGGCGCACGGGTCGCCCCTCGAGCAGCAGGGAGCCGAACGCGAGGATCTCGGCGGTGGCCCAGTCGATCGGGCCCTCCACGATCGCCTTGGCGCGGCGCTGCAGCTGCGGCAGCACCTTGTTGTGGACGGTGAACCCGTCGGGGACGTTGACGTGGGCGTCCGCGATCGTCTGCAGCATGTCGGCGCTGATCGAGGTCGGCTCGTCGCGCCCGTGCTTCTTCGGATATTTCGCCGTGCGGTGGTATTCCTCGTCGGCGCCGGAATCGTCGCGGACCTCGCGGAACACCTCCTCGAGGCGCTTCTGGAAGCGGTCCATCGCGGCCTCGGCGTCCTCGACCGTGATGTCGCCGCGACCGATGAGCGCCTCGGTGTAGAGCTTGCGGGTCGAGCGCTTGCGCTCGATCAGCTCATACATCAGCGGCTGGGTGAAGCTCGGGTCGTCGCCCTCGTTGTGGCCGCGGCGGCGATACGACACGACGTCGATGACGACGTCCTTGTTGAACGCCTGGCGGAACTCGAACGCCAGCCTGGCCACGCGTACGCAGGCCTCCGGGTCGTCACCGTTCACGTGGAACACCGGTGCGCCGATCGACTTGGCGACGTCGGTGCAGTAGACCGACGAGCGCGAGGCCGTGGGCGAGGTGGTGAAGCCGACCTGGTTGTTGACGACCACGTGGATGGTGCCGCCGGTGCGATAGCCCCGCAGCTGCGACATCTGCATGGTCTCGAAGACCACGCCCTGGCCCGAGAACGCGGCGTCGCCGTGCATGAGCACCGGCATGACCGGGAACTCGGTCGCCCGGTTCAGCAGGTCCTGCTTGGCACGCGTGATGCCCTCGAGCACCGGGTTGACGGCCTCGAGGTGGGACGGGTTCGCGGCGACCGACGTCTTGATCGTGTTGCCGGACAGCGCGGTGAACTCGCCCTCGGCGCCGAGGTGGTATTTCACGTCGCCCGAGCCCTGGACCGTACGCGGGTCCACGTTGCCCTCGAACTCCTTGAAGATCTGGGCGTACGACTTGCCGACGATGTTCGCGAGCACGTTGAGGCGGCCGCGGTGCGGCATGCCGATGCAGACCTCCTCGAGACCCGAGTTGGCGGCGGACTCGCAGATCTCGTCGAGCAGCACGATCGTGGCCTCGGACCCCTCGAGCGAGAAGCGCTTCTGGCCGACGAACTTCGTCTGCAGGAACGTCTCGAAGATCTCGGCCTCGTTGAGCTTGTCGAGCACGCGGAGCTGCTCGTCGCGCGGGAGCTTGGGGGCGCCGACCTCGACGCGGTCCTGGATCCATTGGCGCTGCACCGGGTCGGGGATGTGCATGTATTCGATGCCGACCTGGCGGCAGTAGGACTCGCGCAGCAGGCCCAGGATGTCGCGCAGCCGCATGAAGGGCGCCGGGCCGCCGAACGAACCCGTGGCGAACTGGCGGTCGAGGTCCCACAGCGACAGGCCGTAGGTCTGGACGTCCAGGTCGGGGTGCTTGCGCTGGACGTATTCCAGCGGGTCGGTGTCGGCCATGAAGTGGCCCGACGTGCGATAGGCGTTGATCAGCTCGTGGACGCGTGCCTGCTTGCCGACCTGGGCCTCGTGGGAGACCGACGAGTCGGTGGCCCACCGGATGGGCTCGTAGGGGATGCGCAGCGCCCGGAAGATGTCGTCCCAGAAGCCGTCGGAGAGCAGGAGCTCGTGGATGACCTTCAGGAACTCGCCCGACACCGCGCCCTGGATGACGCGGTGGTCATAGGTCGAGGTGAACGTCATCATCTTCGACACGCCCATGTCGTTCAGGCGCTCGGGGTCGGCGCCCTGGAACTCCGGCGGATAGTCGATGTTGCCGATGCCGATGATGCAGCCCTGGCCGGCCATGAGGCGCGGGATCGAGTGGTTCGTGCCGATGCCGCCCGGGTTGGTCAGCGTGATGGTCGTGCCCTGGAAGTCGGAGACCTCGAGCTTGCCGTCGCGCGCCTTCTTCACCAGCGCCTCGTACGCGGCCCAGAACTGGGCGAAGTCGAGGTCCTCCGCGTTCTTGATGGAGGGGACCACCAGCGAACGGGTGCCGTCCTTGCCCGGCAGGTCGATCGCGAGGCCGAAGCCGACCGAGTTGGGGACGACGAGGTTGGGCTTGCCGTCGATGACCTCGTACGCGTTGTTCATCGCGGGCACGGCGTCGAGCGCCCGCACCATCGCATAGCCGATGAGGTGGGTGAACGACACCTTGCCGCCGCGAGCGCGCTTGAGGTGGTTGTTGATGACGACGCGCTGGTCGATGACGAGCTTCATCGGGACCGAGCGCACCGAGGTCGCGGTCGGGATCGACAGCGACAGGTCCATGTTCTTGGCGGTGCGCATGGGAGCCCCACGCATCACGCTCTTGGTCGGCTCACCCTTGTCGGCGGCGTCGCGGACCGTCGGGTTGGGCGGGTCGGCGGGGAGGCCGCCGGGGTTGCCGGGCTTCACCGGGCGGAGGTCCTTGACCTCGTTGGGCTGCTCGACGGTGGCCTTCGGCGCGTTGGCGGGCTTCTCGGGCTTCTCGGCCCTGGTCTCCGACGTCGGCTCCGCCTTCTTCTCCGATGCGGTCGGCGTCGACGCGGGCTTCGCCGCCGCGGCCTTCGGCGCCGCCTTCGCCGCGTCGGCCTTCGGTGCCGCCTTGGTCTGCTGCGACGCCTTGGCGTCGGCCTGCTTCGTCGCGGGCCTGGCGCCCGTCATGCCGTTCTCCTCGAAGTACGCCTTCCAGCTGTCGTCCACCGAGGACGGGTCCTGCTGGTAGCGGTCGAACATCTCGTCGAGGAGCCAATCGTTGGCGCCGAAGTCTGACTGGTCTTGGTCGGGCGCGGGGGCCACAATCGCCTTCTTCCGGTTCGTGTCTGCAAGCCTGTGGCAGCAGCGACGCTGCCTCGCCTGATCCTACCCAACTCTGCATACCACTGCGGCACTGGTCCGTTCGACACGCGGGGCTCGCCACACGCGTGCGGGGGGCTACCGGGACGACGCGCTGCGGCGGCCAGAATCGTCGGGGTCGGCCGGGGCCGCGGGAGGCTCCGGGGCGGACGCGGCGCTGGCCGCGCTCTGCTGCACGCGAGTCTGGGCCGGCCGGGCGCCCAGAGCCACCCAGGCCCCGCGGAAGGTGTCCACGGTGAGCCAGACGAGCAGCACGTTGCGGGCGGTGAGGAGGCCGGCCGCCACCCACCGGTTGGTGTCCTCGGGCGCGCTGGGGAAGATCAGGGAGTCGTAGAAGAAGGGAAAGATGAGCTGAGACAGCGCCGCCACCAGGATGATCTCGGCGGCCCACCAACGGGCGGTGGCGGGGGAGACGGAGTGGCGTGCGGGGCCGCGTACGCCCACCCGCGCGATGAGGGCGGCGACCGGGGCGCCCAGCCATCCGATGTATTGCGGGCTGAGCGTCTTGTTGGTCACGATGATGATCGCGACGGCGGCGAGCATCGCGGCCGCGATGGCCGGCCCGTCGGGGCGCGGGGCGGTGACCACCCGCCAGGTCAGGGCGAGGCAGGCCAACATGCCGAGCACGGTCGAGACCGTGGCCATCGCCAGCCAGAACGGTACGCCGGGACCGAACACCTCGAACGCCTGCCAGCGGGAGAAGGCGATCGACCACGTCTGCTGGTCGCCGGCCCGGGCCAGCATCAGCGGCGTGGCCCACACCGATTCGACCTGCAGGCCGCGCCCGCCCTGCCAGTCGAGGGGACTGAGGAGCCGTTCACGGCCTCCGAGCGCCAGGCACGCGATGAGGATCGCCCCGCCGGTGGCGATGAACCCGCCGACAGCCGGGAGCCGGGTGCGGCGCTGCAGGAGGAAGGCCAGCAGCGTGCCCGGCCACAGCTTCACCGCCGCCCCGACCGCGAGCAGGGCGCCCGCCAACGACGGGCGGGTCGTCGCGAAGATCGCCGCGGCGCCCACGGCGACCGCGGGGACGAGGTCGAACCGCAGCCACATGAGGGGGCCCAACGCGGTGAGGAAGACCGACCAGACGATGACGGCGGCCGCGCGATGGCGTCCGCCGCGCGCCCACAGCAGGGCGCAGAAGGCGAGGTCGAACGCCATCATCAGCATGACGAAGCCACCCAGGTAGGCCATCACCGTGGTCCCGGCCCAGGTCGGCACCTGGAGGAGCCAGGCGACAGGGATGGGGTACTCCAGCAGCGTGTGGGGGAGCCCCTTGGCCGCCAGCTCGCCGACCTTGGTGAAGTAGTACGGGGTGTCGCCCATCTCCCATTCACGGAGGCGCCACAGGACGGCGGTGAGGAATCGGGTCGCGACCATCACGCCGAGGACCGTCAGCCCGCTGGGTGTGCGCCGCTGCGGGCCGGAGTTGAGGATGGTGGACACGGAAGCCTTCGGATCGATCACGGTGCGGTCAGATCTTGTGGCCACGTGTGCGGCCCGAGGGCGCCCCCGGCAGGATTCGAACCTGCGCTCCCGCCTCCGGAGGGCGGTGCTCTATCCCCTGAGCTACGGGGGCCGTCGGCCGCGTGACGACCGAGGGAGAGCGTACCAGCAAAACCGTCCCGACGTGTCGCACCGACCCGCGGAGGGCGGCGCTAGGGTGCTCGGGTGCGGAGGCGACGGGACCATCAGGGCGTGACGGCGTTCGCCGTGGCCATGTGCGCGGCGCTGGCGACCACCGGCTGCGTCGCCCGGGCCCAGCCCGCGCCTGCGGTGATCGCGGACACGCCGCCGCCCTGGCGTCCGCCTCGGGACGCCGTGTCCCACATCGACCTCGCGGGCCTGCCCCACGTCCCGCTCGACGCCACCGAGAACCAGCGGATCCTGCGGCTGGCCGTCACGGTCGACGGGGCCTCGGTGGAGGTCCCGGCCCATATCGGGGTCGACCGCATCCGCGCCGTCCAGGCTCCGGTCCACACCCACGACACGTCCGGCACGGTCTGGCTCGAGGGCCAGGGGGTCGACCGCGTCACCCTCCGCGACTTCTTCACCCTGTGGGGCGTGCGGTTCGACGGGCGCTGCGTGGGTGCGGCGTGCGGCGGCGTACGCGTGGTCGTCGACGGGGCGCCCGTCGCCGATCCCACCGGCGTACGCCTGGCGTCGGTCCGCGACCGCGTCGAGGTCACCGCGACGTCCTGAGCCGTCGGACCGCCAGGGACGGCCCACCACGTGGGCTCGGCTCGGTTCTGTCGGCGGTGTCTGGCAGGGTTTCGTCCATGACGCACATGCACGTGGCCGGCTCGATCCATGCCGACGCCGTGACCCCGGGCCCCAAGTGGCTCAACATCCCGGCCGATGTCAACGCGCTGCTCCCGCAGCTCTGGCCGGTGGGGGTCACCCGGGGCGACGACGGAGCCCTCGCCGTCGGAGGGTTGAGCGTCACCGAGATCGCCGAGCAGGTCGGCACACCGGCCTATGTCGTCGACGAGGCCGACTTCCGTGCCCGCGCCCGGGCCTTCGCCGAGGCCTTCGAGGGGTGGGACGTCTACTACGCCGGCAAGTCGTTCCTGTGCACCACGACGGTGCGGTGGGTGACCGAAGAGGGACTGGGAGTCGACACCTGCTCGCTGGGCGAGCTCATGGTGGCCCTGGCCGGGGGAGCCGACCCCGCCCACATCGGCCTGCACGGCAACAACAAGTCCGCCGAGGAGCTCGAGCTGGCGGTCACCGCCGGCATCGGTCGCGTGATCGTCGACTCGTTCACCGAGATCGAGCGCCTCGAGAAGATCGCCGCCGCCCACGGCCGCACGGTCGGGGTGATGGTGCGCGTGACCGCGGGCGTCGAGGCCCACACCCACGAATACATCTCGACCGCCCACGAGGACCAGAAGTTCGGGCTGTCGATCACGGGCGGGCACGCCCTCGAGGCGCTGCGCAACTGTCACGACGCCCCCCACCTCGACCTGCGCGGCATCCACAGCCACATCGGGTCCCAGATCTTCGAGACGGCGGGCTTCGAGGTCGCCGTGCGCCGCACCCTCGAACTCCACCACGCCTTCACCGCTGCGACCGGTGCGACGATGCCGGAGCTCGACCTGGGGGGCGGGTTCGGCATCGCCTACACCTCGGTCGACCGGCCCGTGCCGCCCATGAAGCTGGCCGAATCCCTCCGCGCGATCGTCGCCCGCGAATGCCGCGGGCTCGACATCGCGCAGCCCCGCCTGTCGATCGAGCCCGGCCGGGCCATCTCGGGGACCCCCGCCTTCGCGCTCTACACGGTGGGCACGGTGAAGTCGGTCGAGCTCGACGGGGGAGGTGCCCGGGCCTACGTGTCGGTCGACGGTGGCATGAGCGACAACATCCGACCCGCGCTGTATGGCGCCGAATACTCGGCGACGCTGGCCTCGCGGCGATCGACGGCGGTCCCGGCGCTCTCACGCGTGGTGGGCAAGCACTGCGAGTCGGGCGACATCCTGGTGCGCGACGAGTTCCTCCCCGCCGACATCGGCCCGGGAGACCTCGTCGCCGTGCCCGCCGCGGGGGCCTACAGCCGCGCGATGGCGAGCAACTACAACCATGCGCTGCGTCCCCCGGTGGTCTCGGTCCGTGACGGCGAGGTGACTACGCTCATCCGCAGGGAGACGATGAGTGACCTGCTGTCGCTCGATGCGGGCTACCCGACGAAGCCTGAGGAGAACTGAATGTCGAGCACGCTGAAGGTGGCCCTGCTGGGTTGCGGCGTCGTCGGGTCCGCCGTGGCCCGGCTCCTGATCGACCAGGCCGATGACCTCGAGGCCCGCGTGGGGCGACGCCTCGAGCTCGCCGGCATCGCGGTGCGCCGACTCGGAGTGGACCGGCCCGGCATCGACCCCGACCTGCTGACCACCGACGCCGACGCGCTCGCGGCCCGCGAGGACGTCGACCTCGTGGTCGAGGTCATCGGCGGCATCGAGCCGGCCCGCGGCCTCATCCTTCGGGCGCTGGACCACGGTGCGTCGGTCGTGACGGCCAACAAGGCCCTGCTGGCCGAGGACGGCGCCACGCTCTTCGCGGCCGCCGAGGCCGCCGGCGTCGACCTCTATTTCGAGGCGGCCGTCGCCGGCGCCATCCCGATCATCCGGCCGCTCCGCGAGTCGTTGGTCGGCGACGAGATCACCGCCGTGATGGGCATCGTCAACGGAACGACCAACTTCATCCTCGACAAGATGCACACCGAGGGGTCCGGCTTCGACGACGTGCTCGCCGAGGCCCAGGCGCTGGGCTACGCCGAGGCCGACCCGACGGCCGACGTGGAGGGCTTCGACGCGGCCGCCAAGGCCGCGATCCTGGCCGGGCTGGCCTTCCACAGCCGCGTCCGGGCCGAGGACGTCCATCGCGAGGGCATCACCGAGATCACCCGGTCCGACATCGCGGCCGCGACCGCCATGGGCTGCGTGGTCAAGCTCCTGGCCATCTGCGAGCTGAACGAGGGGGCGGAGGGGGGCGGCCAGACCGTGTCGGCCCGCGTCCACCCGGCGATGATCCCGCTGACCCATCCGCTGGCAAGTGTGGGCGGCGCTTACAACGCCGTGTTCGTCGAGTCCCGCAACGCGGGCCGGCTGATGTTCTACGGCCCCGGCGCGGGCGGTGCCCCGACGGCGAGCGCGATCATGGGTGACCTCGTCACCGTGGCCCGCAACCGCGTGCGCGGGGCCGCCGGTCCGGGCGAGTCGACCTACGCGGCCCGCGAGGTCGTGCCGGTCTCCGAGGTGCTGACGCGCTATTTCATCGCGTTGGAGGTGGCCGACCAGCCCGGCGTGTTGGCCACGATCGCCCGCTGCTTCGCCGAACACGGGGTCTCGGTGCGGACCCTGCGCCAGGAGACGACCTCCCGCAGCGACCGCACGGGCGCGCGCCTGGTGGTCGTGACCCATGAGGCGCGCGACGGCGACCTGAGCGCGACGGTGGAGGCCCTCCGCGGCCTGGCCGAGGTGGACGACGTGGTTTCGGTGATGAGAGTCGAGGGCGAGTGATGAGTGATTTCCGTGCCACCCAACAGGGCCTGATCGAGCGCTACCGCGCGTGGCTTCCGATCGACGACGGCGACCCGGTGGTCAGCCTCGGCGAGGGGTCCACCCCGCTGGTCCAGGCCCCGGTGCTGTCGGCCGAGCTCGACTGCGAGGTCTGGGTCAAGGTCGAGGGCGCCAACCCCACGGGCTCGTTCAAGGACCGCGGCATGACGATGGCGGTGTCGAAGGCCGCGGCCGAGGGCGCCGAGGCCGTCGTCTGCGCCTCGACGGGCAACACGTCGGCGTCCGCGGCGGCCTATGCGGTGCGCGCCGGCATGAAGCCCATCGTCCTGCTGCCCACCGGCAAGATTGCCCGCGGAAAGCTGGCCCAGGCCATCGTCTACGGCGCAAAGATCGTCCAGGTCGAGGGCAACTTCGACCAGTGCCTCACCGTCGCCCGCAAACTGTCCGAGTCCCACCCGATCGCCCTGGTGAACTCGGTCAACCCCCACCGGCTCGAGGGTCAGAAGACCGCGGCGTTCGAGATCATCGACGCGCTGGGCGATGCGCCCGACCTCCACGTGATGCCGATCGGCAACGCCGGAAACATGCCGGCCTACTGGCGCGGCTTCTCCCAATACGCCGAGGCGTCGCGGGCGACCCGGCGTCCTCGCATGTGGGCGATCCAGGCCGAGGGTGCCGCCCCGCTGGTGCTGGGCCACCCCGTGCTCGAGCCCGAGACGGTCGCCACGGCGATCCGCATCGGCAACCCCGCCTCCGCCCACCTCGCCAACGCGGCGCGCGACGAGTCGGGAGGCCGCTTCATGGCGGTCTCCGACGACGAGATCCTCGCTGCCCAGCGCTGGCTGGCGTCGCGCGAAGGCATCTTCGTGGAGCCGGCCTCGGCGTCCGGCATCGCGGCGCTCTTCAAGGCGCAGGCGGCGGGCGAGGTCGATCCGGGCCAGCTGATCACCGTCACCGTCACGGGCAACGGACTCAAGGACATCGACACCGCACTGTCCGGCATCGAGATCAACACCGAGACCGTCGCGCCCGAGGCCTCCGCGGTCGCCGACGCGATCGGGGTCGGGTGAACGACGCAGCTCCGCGAGATCGCCCCGATGAGGCCGAGCCCATCCAGCCCGGACGTGTCGTCCGTGCTCGCGTACCGGCGACGTCGGCCAATCTCGGGCCCGGCTTCGACCACTTGGGACTGGGGCTGGCGTGGTATGACGACGTGGAGATCGAGGTGCTGGCCGATGGCGTGGTGATCGACGTCACCGGCGAGGGCGCCGACCACGTGCCCCACGATCGGTCCCATCTGCTCGTGCGCTGCCTCGACGAGGGGCTGGCCGCCCTGGGGCGCCGGGCGGGGGGCGTGCGCGTCGTGGCCCACAACACCATCCCCCACAGCCGCGGGCTCGGGTCGTCCGCGGCCGCCACCGTGGCGGGGTTGCTGGCGGCTTGGGGCTTGGTCCACCCCGGCACCGACCCCGACCTCGACTGGCTGTTGCGCCACGCCGACGGGCTCGAGGGCCATCCCGACAACGTTGCGGCGGCCATCCACGGGGGATTGGTGGTCGCGTACGCGGCGGGCGACGAACTCGACGGAGGTGTACGCGCGGTCCGCGGACGCGTCCACCCGGAGATCGCCGCTCTGGCGTTCGTCCCGAACCGTCCGGTGTCCACGAAGTCCGCCCGGGGCGTCCTCCCCGACAGCGTGCCCCGCGCCGACGCCGTCGCGAACGCCGGGAGGGCGGCCCTCCTGGTCCACGCCATCGCGGAGGCGCCGGAACTGCTGCTGGACGCGACCCACGACCGCCTCCACCAGCCCTACCGGGCCCCGTTGATGCCCCAGTCGGAGGCCCTCATCGCCGAACTTCGGGCGACCGGCCTCGCGGCGTTCGTCTCGGGCGCGGGCCCCACTGTCCTCGTGCTCGGCCGCCGCGCCGACCTCGCAACGACCGGCGAGTTCGAGGGGTTCGGTCGTCGCCTCCTCGAGGTGGGGGAGGGTGCGGCGCTCCACCCGTGACGGCGCCGCGCGGGGCCGGATTGCCGCGTGCAGGGCTCGCGGTGCTATCCTTGCTGTTCAGGAGCCGCGGCCATGCCGCCTCCGCCCCCCGCAGGTCGGGGTGGACGATCCCCGCTCAGAGGCCCTCACCGGGTGTGCGACCGGGTCGCCCGCGACATCTCACTCACCAACGTCATGACCTGCTCGAGGGCAACCTCTTCTCTTGACCTTCCCCAGGCGAGCGTGCCCACACGGGCCGATCCGGCTGGACCTGAAAGGACACACGTGACGGACTCCACCGAAGCGACCACCACCCTGCCCCTGGACGGCGCGGCTCCCGCCCGCCGCCGCAGGGGCACCGGACTGGACGCGATGGTCCTTCCCGAGCTCAAGCAGCTCGCGGCCTCGCTCGGCCTGAAGGGCACGGGCGCGATGCGCAAGGGCCAGCTGGTCGACGCGATCAAGACAGCTCAGAGCGGTGGCGGGGCGCCGGCCGTCCGCGCCGAGCGCGCGCCCGAGACCGGGGCGGGCACCCAGAACGACCGTGCACCCCAGAACGACCGTGCACCCCAGAACGACCGTGCACTCCAGAACGACCGTGGCCCGGCCGAGCCGGCGGCCGCGGTGGCTCGCGACGAGCGTCCCGACCGCGGCGCCGAGCGCTCGCGTGCCCGTCGCGAGGGCGCCAACGGCGACGGCCCGTCCGACGATGCGGCCGCCGAGATCGCGCGTCGACTGGAGGCCGAGCGCCCGCGGGTCGACCAGCAGCCCGAGACCGAGGGTGAGGGCCGTTCGCGCCGTTCGCGCCGCGACCGGGGTGACGACGCCCAGAGCGATCGCCAGAACAACGATCGCAACGGCAACGATCGCCAGAACGATCGCAACGGCAACGATCGCCAGAACGATCGCAACGGCAACGACCGCCAGAACGATCGCAACGGCAACGACCGCCAGAACGGCAACGGCAACGGCAACGGCAACGATCGCAACGCCAACGGCGACCGCACCAACGACCGCCAGAACAACCAGAACCGCCAGCAGAACCACAGCCAGAACACCCAGGACAACGGCCCCGACGACGAGGACGGCGGCGGCCGCCGCGGTCGCCGTCGCCGCAACCGTGACCGCCAGAACCGCCGCACCCGCGGTGGCGCCGGCATGGATCGCCTCGAGGCCGAGCCCACCATCAGCGACGACGACGTCCTGGTGACCATCTCCGGCATCCTCGACATCAAGGACAACTACGCGTTCGTCCGCACGTCGGGCTATCTGCCCGGCAACAACGACGCGTACGTCTCGATGAACATGGTGAAGCGCTTCGGCCTGCGCCGCGGCGACGTGGTCGCCGGCGCGATCCGCCAGCCGCGCGAGGGGGAGCGCAAGGAGAAGTTCAACCCGCTCGCGCGCGTCGACTCGATCAACGGCGACGACCCGCTGAAGTCCCCGGGCCGTCCCGACTTCGCGAAGCTGACGCCGCTCTATCCCCAGGAGCGCCTGCGCCTCGAGACTGACGCGACCAACATGACGGGCCGCATCATCGACCTGGTCGCCCCGGTCGGCAAGGGCCAGCGCGGCCTGATCGTCTCGCCGCCCAAGGCCGGCAAGACCATGATCATGCAGGGCATCGCCAACGCCATCGCGGCGAACAACCCCGAGGTCCACCTGATGGTCGTCCTCGTCGACGAGCGCCCCGAGGAGGTCACCGACTTCGAGCGCACCGTCTCGGGCGAGGTCATCTCCTCGACGTTCGACCGCCCCGCCAGCGACCACACGACGGTGGCCGAGCTCGCGATCGAGCGTGCCAAGCGACTGGTGGAGCTGGGCCACGACGTCGTCGTCCTCCTCGACGGCATCACGCGCCTGGGCCGCGCCTACAACATCGCGGCGCCCGCGTCGGGCCGCATCCTGTCCGGTGGCGTCGACTCGGCCGCGCTCTATCCGCCGAAGAAGTTCTTCGGCGCGGCGCGCAACATCGAGAACGGCGGTTCGCTCACCATCCTCGCGACCGCGCTGATCGACACCGGCTCGAAGATGGACGAGGTGATCTTCGAGGAGTTCAAGGGCACCGGCAACATGGAGCTCCGCCTCCGCCGCGAGTTCGCCGACAAGCGCATCTTCCCGGCCATCGACGTCGACCAGTCCAGCACGCGTCGCGAGGAGCTGCTGCTCGGCAAGACCGAGCTGGCGATCATCTGGAAGCTGCGCCGGGTCATCTCGGGCCTCGACGGACTCCAGGGTCTGGAGATGCTGCTCAAGCAGATGCGCAAGACGCAGAACAACTCCGACTTCCTGCTCCAGATCTCGAAGACCACGCCCAACCAGGACGGCTGAGCGCCGTCCCGGGCGGGGCCGGAATATTTGGTCCCCGCCCGCGGTTGGTGCAGAATGGTCCGTCGGTCCGGTTCACCCCGCGTACGCCGCCTCCCCACGGGGGGAGAGGGCAGGGGACCCGGCACTCATCAAGGAGAAACCACCATGCAGCAGGGCATCCACCCCACGTACCACGAGACGTCCGTCTCCTGCACGTGCGGCAACACGTTCACCACCAAGAGCACCGCGGCGAGCGGCACCATGCGTGCCGAGGTCTGCTCGCAGTGCCACCCGTTCTACACCGGCAAGCAGAAGATCCTCGACACGGGCGGTCGCGTCGCCCGCTTCGAGAAGCGCTTCGGCGGCCAGAAGCCCGCGGGCTCCAAGAAGTCCAAGTAAGGCTGCGCCGGCGCCGGGAACCCACGGGTTCCCGGCGTCTTTGCGTCCCACTCGCCGACCAGGAAGCCCCATGCCCGAGACCCCCGAGGCGCCGTACGCCTCAGCCGAGCCGTTGCGCGCCGAGTTCGCCGACCTCGAGCGGCGCATGGCCGATGCGGATGTCCACGCCGATCCCGCGCTCGCGCGACGCATCGGCCGGAGGTACGCCGAGCTCACCCCCATCGTGAAGGCGCTCGCGGAGCACGCGACGCTCACCGACGACCTCGCGGCCGCGGTTGAGCTGGCCGGTGAGGACGCGGGCTTCGCTGCGGAGGCCGACGACCTGACCGAGCGCCTCGGTGTGGTGGACGAGCGCCTCACCCGGCTGCTCGCGCCGCGCGACCCCAACGACACCTCCGACGCCATGCTCGAGATCAAGTCCGGCGAGGGCGGCGAGGAGTCGGCCCTGTTCGCCGGCGACCTGCTCCGCATGTACACCCGGTATGCCGAGTCCCGCGGCTGGAAGGTCGAGGTCATCGACAGCCAGGAGACCGACCTCGGCGGGCTCAAGTCGGTCACCGTCGCCGTGAAGTCCGGGAGCGTCGACGATCCCGCGGCCATGCCCTACGGCGTGCTGAAGTTCGAGGGCGGTGTCCACCGCGTCCAGCGGGTCCCGGTCACCGAGACCCAGGGCCGCATCCACACCTCGGCCGCCGGCGTCCTGGTCATGCCCGACGTCGCCGACGACGAGGTCGAGATCGACGACAACGATCTCCGCATCGACGTGTTCCGGTCCTCCGGCAAGGGAGGCCAGGGCGTCAATACCACCGACTCGGCCGTCCGCATCACCCACCTGCCGACCGGCACCGTCGTCTCGTGCCAGAACGAGCGCTCCCAGCTGCAGAACAAGGCCCAGGCCATGCGCGTCCTGCGCGCGCGTCTCGTGGCCGCCCGCGACGAGGCGGCGGCGGCCGAGGCGTCCAACGCGCGGCTCTCCCAGGTCCGCACGGTCGACCGCTCCGAGCGCATCCGCACCTACAACTTCCCCGAGAACCGGCTCGCCGACCATCGCATCGGGTTCAAGGCCTACAACCTCGACGCCGTCCTCGAGGGTGACCTCGCGGCCCTGATGACCGCGCTGCAGGAGGCCGATCTCGCCGAGAGGCTCGCACGGGTGGGGGAGGAGAGCCGATGAGGGACTTCGCCGAATCGCGGCCGATGCCCGTCAGCGAGGTGCTGCGCGAGGCCGCCTTCGCGCTCGACGGCTCCGGCCTGCCGAGCCCCCAGGCCGACGCACGCCACCTCCTGGCCCACGCGATGGACGTCGACCTGGGCCGCCTGCCGCTCCTCGACCCGCTCACGCCGGGCCAGCAGGCCCGTTATTTCGCCCTGGTCGAGCGCAGGGCCACGGGCCTGCCGCTGCAACACATCACCGGCGAGACCTGGTTCCGCAACGTCCGCGTCGCCGTCGGGCCGGGCGTCTTCGTGCCGCGGCCCGAGACCGAGGTGATGACCGGGTGGGCGATCGACCGCCTGCGCGAACTCGACGTCGAGACCCCGCGGGTGGTCGAGCTCTGCGCCGGTTCCTGCGCCATCTCGCTGGCCCTGGTCGACGAGGTCCCCCACGTCGACCTGCACGCCGTCGAGTTGTCGAAGGACGCGGCGGAATGGGCGATCCGCAACCTCACCGGCACCGGGGTGTCGCTGACGATCGGCGACATGGCGGACGCCCTGCCCGACCTCGACGGCACCGTCGACCTCGTCATCGCCAACCCGCCCTACATCCCGCTCGACGCGTTCGAGCAGGTGGCCGAGGAAGTGCGCCTCCACGACCCCGCCATGGCGTTGTTCTCCGGCGACGACGGACTCGACGCCATGCGTACGCTGGCGCGCACGGGGGCGCGCCTGCTGCGACCCGGCGGCCTGCTGTGCGCCGAGCACGCCGACGTCCAGGGCGAGAGCGCGCCGGCGGTGTTCGTCGAGGCGGGGGAGTGGACGCAGGTCCGCGACCATGTCGACCTGAACGACCGCCCGCGGTTCGTGACGGCCGTGCGCCGCTGACGCGGCCCTCGAACGTTGGCTGAGCGAGCGAAGCGAGTCGAAGCCGCAACCGACCGCACATCATCACCCGCGTGGCAGGATGGCATCGTGACCGACCACTCGACCCCCGACGAGACCAGCGACACCCCTGAACCCAGCGACGTGCTGGACGAGGCCGCTTCCGCGTATGCGACCTTCGACCTCGCCGGCGACGATCGCGACGCAGGCCTCGAGGCCGCGCGCGACGCCGTCTCGTCGGGACGCTGCATCGTGTTGCCGACCGACACCGTCTATGGCATCGGCGCCGACGCCTTCAATGCGGGCGCCGTCCAGGGCCTGCTCGACGCGAAGGGGCGTGGCCGCGACATGCCGCCGCCGGTCCTGGTCGCCGATCCCGCGGTGATGATGGCGCTCGGCACCGACATCCCTGACGCGGCCAAGAAGCTCGCCGAGCAGTTCTGGCCCGGTGCGCTCACGCTGATCCTGAAGGCCCAGCCGTCGCTGTCCATGGACCTCGGCGACACCGCCGGAACCATCGCCGTCCGCGTGCCCGACCACGACGGCGCGCGCGAGCTGCTGCGCCGCACCGGACCGCTGGCCGTCTCGAGCGCGAACCGCTCGGGCGAGCCGGCCGCGATGTCGGCCGGCGATGCCGCCGAACAACTGGGCGACCGCGTGGCCGTCTACCTCGACGGGGGAGCGACCTCGGGGCCGGAGCCGTCGACCATCGTCGACTTCTCGCGCTCGACCTACGGCAAGGTGCTGCGCGACGGCCGCATTGGCCTCGACGAGCTCCGTGCGCTGGTGCCCTACCTCGACGGGCCCGACCCGGAGCCGGAGCCCGAGCCCGAACAGACGTACGCCGGCTCCCTCGGCCTCGGCTCGTGGAACGACGAGCAGTCCCACGCCGAGGCGGCGAAGGACCCCGATGACGTGCCGCCCACCGCGGAAACACCTGCCGCGGAAACACCTGCCGCCGAGACGCGCGCACCGGGTGCCACGGCCGTCACCGACCCCACCACCCCCGACATTCCGCGCTGACACGGACGACCCATGCGTGAATACACCCTCGTGCTGCTCGTCGCCGCGGCGACGGCCTACCTCGTCAGTGGGCTGTGCCGCCGCATCGCGCTGCGCACGGGGGCGGTCGCGAAGGTGCGCGACCGCGACGTCCACGCCATCCCGATCCCCTACTTCGGCGGCCTCGCGATGCTCGCCGGCGTCGCCGCTGCGTTCCTCGTGGCGACGCGGCTGCCCAACATGGGCCGCAACCAGCTGATCCAACACGACTTCAGGGCCGTGCTCATCGCCGGTGTCGTGATCTGCCTCGTCGGCGTGATCGACGACCTGTTCGAGCTGAACGCCGTGGCGAAGATGGCCGGGCAGGTGTTGGCGGCCGGTCTCGTCGTGGCCAACGGTGTGAAGATGCTGTGGATCCCGCTGCCCGACTCGATCATCTCGCTGGACGACTCGGCCTCCATCGCGATCACGGTGTTCTTCATCGTGCTGTGCTCCAATGCGGTCAACTACGTCGACGGACTCGACGGGTTGGCCGCCGGCGTGGTCGCGATCGGGGCGCTGGCGTTCTTCCTCTACTGCTATGTGCTGGTCGCCGAGCAGGAACTCAACCGCGCCACCACCGCCAGCCTCATCACCGTGGCCGTCGCCGGGGTGTGCCTGGGCTTCCTTCCCCACAACTTCTTCCCGGCCCGCATGTTCATGGGCGACTCGGGCGCCCTGCTCCTCGGGCTGCTGCTGGCCACGTCGACGATCACGTTGACCGGTCAGCTCGACTCCGCCGCCCTCACCGAGAACGGGCGCGGGGCGGTGGCCGCGTACCTGCCCCTCATTCTTCCGCTCGCGATCCTCGCGCTCCCGTTCCTGGACTTCGTCCTGGCGTACGCGCGACGCACCATCGCCGGGAAGTGGTTCTGGGTCGCCGACAAGCAACACCTCCACCACCGCCTCCTGGAGCGGGGCCATTCCCACCGCCGGGCCGTCGTGATCATGTATGTCTGGACCGCCCTGATCAGCTTCGGCGTCGTGGCCCTGGGCCTGCTGCAGCGGTGGGAGGTGGGCGCCGTCCTCGCCGTGCTCGCGGTGGTCCTCACATGGTTCACCATCGGCCCGGGGAACCGGCCCGATCCGGCCGACGAGGTGACCCGCCAGCGTGAGCGGATCGCCGAGGCGCGCGTGAACGAGGCGGAGCGGGGCTGAGGCCTTCAGGCCTCGTCGCTGAACACCTGCTCGATCGGCAGTTCGAACAGCCGCGCGATGCGGAACGCCAGCGGCAGCGACGGGTCGTAGCGCCCTTTCTCCAGTGAGCTCACCGTCTGGCGGCTCACCTCGAGGGCGTCGGCCAACTGGCCCTGGGTCATGCCGCGAGCGGCGCGGAGTTCCGGCAGTCGGTTGCGCATGTCAGTACCTCCGCCGGACCCACACGTGCGCCGCGAGCCAGCAGGCGCAATACACGGGCAACGCGAACATGATCGGGATGCGGGGTGCCCCGGCGAGCTCCAGCCAGCCCCAGGTGAAACACAGCAGGCTGCCGAGCGCGAAGGCGATGGCCAGCGACTCGGTGAGGATGCGCGACTGCAGTTCGTCGGCGTCGCGCGCGAACCGGGCCACGGCCCAGGCCACGCCGATCATCGGCGGCACCAGCAGGGCCACGGCGGCGAGGCGCCAGGGGGTCTCGGGGAAGCGGTGGAGGAGGAACGCGACAAGGGGAGTGAGCACCACATACGCCCCCATCGCCACGCCGAACCTCATCAGGTACGCCCGGTCGGCGCGGGTCGCCATGTCAGGCGCCCATCGCGAGCATGAGCATCGGTACGCCGAGGAACAGCACGTCGAGCAGCCAGTGGGCCACGATCAGCGGCCACACCCGGCCGATCCGGAACCACAGGGCGCCGAACGCCAGGCCGGCGAGGAACGTGGTGACGAAGCGGGCGATCATCTCCTGCGGCGAGCCGATGGCGAAGAACACATGCTGGAGCCCGAACAGGGTGGCGCTGATCACCACGGCCCCGACCTTGCCGACCGACGCGCCCAGCCGGGGGAGCGCGTACGCCCGATAGAGGGCCTCCTCGACGACGGCCACGGTCGCCGGCATGACGATCAGCGAGACGAGTCCCAGGCCCAGCGGGACGTGCGGCATCGCTCCCGCGGCCGGCGGCGCCCCCCGGTAGGCAACGAGGTTGCCCACGAACGTGGCGGCGAAGAAGGCGATCGCGATCGGCACGAACAGGCCGAGGCCCCACAGGGCGTCGCGGCCGGGGCGGTCGCTCGAGAGCAGGCGACGCACCGAGGAGCCCTCGCGCCCGAGCACCGAGGCGAGGGTCACGAGACAGACGACGTCGACGACGACGATGGCGAGATTCATCCAGATTCCGCCGGCGTCGGCCGGGGACGACGGGTCGAGCGCGCGGGCGAAGGCGAAGCAGGTGGCGGCGGCTGCTCCGAGGAGGCCGACGCGCAGGACCATCAGGACGACGGTGGTGGCGACGGCGGCCCCGGACTTCGTGGGGGCGGCGGCCGCGGCGAGCGGGGGTGTGTGGGTGGTCATGGATCCAACGTAAAGCGTGCTTGACAACATGTCAAGCATGCTTTCCAAAATGTCCAGCACGCTTGACGCCCCCGTGTGGCCTCACGATGCGCAGATCCCGGAGAGTTTGTGCTAAGTTTCACAAGCGTGCCCACCGGCTTCACCGCCCCTGAGACAGCGAGACCATGACCACCGTGATCGGTTCCCCCCAGCAGGCGACGCCTGCCGATGGCGCCCCGAGACCCAGTGTCGCGGCGGTCCGGGCGCGGAGCCTTCTCGTGGCCGGCCTCGCCGGCGCCCACGTCGCCGCGATCACCTGCGTCGGCGTCTTCCTCGTCTCCGATGGCGCGCGCGGCGCTGCCAGCGCAGCACTCGCCGCCGGCATGGTCATCTTCTTCTACACCGTCGGCCAACTCGTCCAGGTCCGCTACGCCGACGCCCCGGCCAACGAGCTGATGCGCGTCGCGGTCGCGTCCTACATCGTCCGCGTCACCGCGCTCGGCGGCCTCCTGGCCCTCTATTTCGCGTTCGGCAGCGAGCAGAACCGCCTCCTCGGCGTCCCGGTCGCGGCCACCGCGATCGCGACCGTCGTGGCGTGGCTCGCGGCGGAGGCGTACGCGTTCCGCCGCCTGCGCATCCCCAACTTCGACGAGCCCGATCAGGGCGCCCCCGAAGCGGGGTCGCCGAAGTGACCGGAGCGAAGCGTGCTGATAGTGTCCCAACCGCCATGGAGCAGGGATCGGGCGGTCACAACGACGGCATGGCTGTGCTGTCCTACCTCATCGCGGGAATCCTGTTCTACGGCGGGCTTGGCTGGTTGGGAGACCACTTCCTGCACACGAAGTTCCTGCTTCCGCTCGGGTTGATCCTGGGCATGGTGGGGTCCATCTACCTGATCATCAAGCGCTACGGCCAGTCCGAGTGAGACTGGCACTCAGAGAGGAGGAACGGTGGGCTTTCCGACCCTGCCGCTGACCCCCATGGAGGGTGGTGGCTCCGAAGGGGGCTACAAGTCGCCCGGCGTGGAGGACTTCAAGTTCGACGGCGGATTCATCCCCGGCCTCGACTGGTTCAACAAGCCCCTGGTGCAGGCGATCATCGCCGCGCTGCTGGTGATCACGCTGTGGCTCATCGCCTCGCGCCGGCTGAAGGTCGTCCCCGGCAAGGGCCAGTTCCTCGCCGAGCAGGTCTATGACCTCGTCCGCAACGGCATCGCCCGCGACGCCCTCGGCCACGACTTCCGCCGCTACACGCCCTACCTCGTCGCCCTGTTCTCGTTCCTCCTGGTGAACAACTGGTTCGGGCAGGTCTTCCTGTTCATGCTGCCGACGTTCTCGAACATCGGCTACGCGTACGCGGTGGCCATCATGACCTTCGTCATCTACAACGCGGCCGGCATCGCCCGCAAGGGCTTCTTCGGCTACCTCAAGGCCATGACGATCCCGGCCGGCGTGCCGTGGTGGCTGCTCTGGCTGATCATCCCGCTCGAGATCATCTCGAACTTCATCGTGCGCCCGATCACTCTCGCGCTGCGACTCTTCGCGAACATGTTCGCCGGCCACCTCGTCATCCTGGTCTTCGTCGTCGGCGGGTCCTACCTGCTGACCCAGGCCGACAACCCGGTCCATCGGGTTGCCGGCGGCGTCTCCTTCGTGTTCTCGTTCGCGATCTTCGCGCTCGAGCTCATGGTCGGCGCGCTGCAGGCCTACGTGTTCACCGTCCTGACGGCCCAGTACGTCGCCTCGGCCACCGCCGACGAGCACTGAGCCCGACCACCACAGACCACCCGTCCCCAACCCTCCAGTCTTCACCAAGAAGAAGAACCATCCGAAAGGAAACGCAATGACCCCCATGGAAATCGGCGGCTCGATCAACATGATCGGCTACGGCCTGGCCACCCTCGGCCCGGGCATCGGCGTGGCAATGATCTTCGCCGCTGTGATCAATGGCACCGCCCGTCAGCCTGAGGCTCGCGGCGCGATGATGGGCACCGCCTGGATCGGCTTCGCCGTGGTCGAGGCTCTCGCCATCATCGGCATCGCCCTGGCGTTCGTCCTTCAGTGAGCCCAGCCATGGTGCCGATGGAACTCGACCTCGGCCCCCTGCTGCCGCATCACCTCTCGGAGATCATCGCCGGCATCATCTTGATGATCCTGGTCTGGATCATCATCCAGACCAAGGTCGCACCGGCCTTCGAGAAGATGTACGCCGAGCGTACAGCGGCCATTCAGGGCGGCATGGAGAAGGCGGAGCGCGCTCAGGCTGAGGCCGAGGCGGCTCTGCAGGAATACCAGCAGCAGCTCGCCGAGGCCCGTCAGGAGGCGGCTCGCATCCGCGAGGACGCCAAGAACGAGGGCGCCCGCATCAAGAGCGAGATGCGCGAGCAGGCCGACGCCGAGGCGGCGCGCATCGTCGCGACCGCCAAGGCCCAGATCGAGGCCGAGCGTACGCAGGTCACGACGCAGCTCCGCAACGAGGTCGGCGGCCTGGCCACCACCCTCGCGGGCCGCATCGTGGGTGAGTCGCTCGACGACGACGAGCGCGCTCGTCGCACGATCGACCGGTTCATCGCCGACCTCGAGGCCGAGCCGGCCAAGGGGAGTGTTCGCGCATGAGCAGGACGAGCGCGGCCAACGAGAGCCGTCTGGGCGTCCTCGACCGGGTCCTGGACAGCCAGGAGCCTCATTCCACCCTCGCCGGCGAGCTGTTCGCCGTCGTGGATGCGATGGACGCCCAGCCGGTGCTTCGACGCAGCCTCACCGATCCCGGCATGCCGGCCGACCAGCGCAAGGGGCTGGTCTACCAGCTCCTGAACGGCAAGGTCTCCGGCTCTGCGGTCTACATCGTCGAGGAGGCGGCCGCCCAGCGTTGGATGGGGGGACGTTCACTCGCCGATGCGCTGGAGCGTCAAGGGGTGCGGGCCGAGCTTCGCGCAGCCATGGCGGAGGGCAAGCTCGACGAGGTCACCGACGAGCTGTTCCGCTTCGAGCGCACGATCGCTGCCGAGTCCGAGCTGCGGGCGGCGCTCGCCAACCGCACGTTCCCGGTCGAGGGCCGTGTCGAACTCGTCACGCGCCTGCTCGACGGACGTGCCCACGAGGCGACCGTCGTCCTCGCCCGTCGCGCCGTCTCGGCGCGCGAGCGGACGGTGGCCGACACGCTGGAGGGCTACCTCAAGCTGGCGTCCGACATGCGCAACCGTGGCGTCGCCACGGTGCGGGTGGCGCGTCCGCTCGACCATGACCAGCACGAGCGGCTGCGCCAGGCGCTCAGCCGTCAGGTCGGTCGTGACCTCGACATGCACGTCATCGTCGACCCCCGGGTCCTCGGCGGCGTACGCGTCGAACTCGGTGACGAAGTGATCGAAGGAACGGTCGAGGGGCGCCTTGAAACGGCGCGCCGCGCCTTCCAGTGACCCTCACGGGCCACCCCCACGCAGAACGCCCCACCGGGGCTCACCCCACAACACGGGCAACACGAAGAAACGAGAGCAGGGACGCAACGATGGCGGAACTCACTATTCGTCCGGAGGAGATCCGGAGCGCGCTGGACAGCTTCGTCCAGAACTACACCCCGGAGACCTCCTCCCGCGAAGAGGTGGGCACCGTGGTCACGTCGGGCGACGGCATCGCCCGCATCGAGGGCCTGCCCTCCTGCATGGCCAACGAGCTCCTCGAGTTCGAGAACGGCACCACGGGCATCGCCCTGAACCTCGACGTCCGCGAGATCGGCGCCGTCGTCATGGGCAACTCCGAAGGCATCGAGGAGGGCTCGAAGGTCCGCGCGACCGGCGAGGTCCTCTCGGTCCCGGTCGGGGACGGCTACCTGGGTCGCGTCGTCGACGCCATGGGCAACCCGATCGACGGCCTCGGTGACATCACCAACCTCGAGGGCCGCCGCGCCCTCGAGCTCCAGGCCGCGGGCGTCATGGACCGCCAAGAGGTCCGCGAGCCGCTGCAGACCGGCCTCAAGGCCATCGACGCGATGATCCCGATCGGCCGCGGCCAGCGCCAGCTGATCATCGGCGACCGCAAGACCGGCAAGACCGCCATCGCGATCGACACGATCATCAACCAGAAGGCCAACTGGGAGTCGGGCGACCCCAAGAAGCAGGTCCGCTGCATCTACGTCGCCATCGGCCAGAAGGGCTCGACCATCGCCGAGGTGCGTGGCACCCTCGAGAAGGCCGGCGCGCTCGACTACACCACGATCGTCCACGCCCCGGCGTCCGATCCGGCCGGCTTCAAATACATCGCCCCGTACGCCGGCTCGGCCATCGGCCAGCACTGGATGTATCAGGGCAAGCACGTCCTCATCGTGTTCGACGACCTCACCAAGCAGGCCGAGGCCTACCGCGCGATGTCCCTGCTGCTGCGCCGCCCGCCGGGCCGAGAGGCCTACCCCGGTGACGTCTTCTACCTCCACTCGCGTCTGCTGGAGCGCTGCGCCAAGCTCTCGAACGAGCTCGGCGGCGGCTCCATGACCGGCCTGCCGATCATCGAGACGAAGGCCAACGACGTGTCGGCGTTCATCCCGACCAACGTCATCTCGATCACCGACGGCCAGATCTTCCTGCAGTCCGACCTCTTCAACGCCAACCAGCGTCCCGCTGTGGACGTCGGCATCTCGGTGTCCCGCGTCGGCGGCGCCGCCCAGATCAAGGCCATGAAGTCGGTCTCCGGCTCACTGAAGCTCAACCTGGCGCAATATCGCGACATGCAGGCCTTCGC
The DNA here is from genome assembly GCF_054776655.1 of Mariniluteicoccus flavus. NCBI lineage: Bacteria > Bacillati > Actinomycetota > Actinomycetes > Propionibacteriales > Propionibacteriaceae > Mariniluteicoccus > Mariniluteicoccus flavus. The sequence continues at coordinate 192,401 of NZ_BAAHBN010000003.1, forward strand.
GATGTTCGCCTCCGACCTCGATGCGACCTCGCGCCGCCAGCTCGACCGGGGCGCCCGCCTCACCGAGCTGCTGCGCCAGGGGCAGTACGCGCCCTACCCGGTCGAGGACCAGGTCGTCAGCGTCTGGGCCGGCACCAACGGCCACTTCGACGACGTGCCGGTCGACGACGTGCTGCGCTTCGAGCAGGAGCTTCTCGAGCACCTGCGCCACGCGACGCCCGTCCTGCAGACCATCGCGGAGACCGGCAAGTTCGACGACGACACCGCGGCTGCGGTCGAGCGTGAGATCGCGAACTTCAAGCAGGGCTTCCAGACCTCCGACGGCGGCTTCCTGCACGCCGGCCGCGAAGAGCACGACGCCACCGACGCCGACGATGTCGCCCAGGAGCAGATCGTCAAGCAGAAGCGGGGCTGACCATGCCAGCATCACTGCGAGAACTCCGGCAGCGCAAGAAGTCGGTGTCGACCACCAAGAAGATCACGCGCGCCATGGAGCTCATCGCGGCGTCCCGCATCGTCAAGGCGCAGCAGCGGGCGACCTCTGCTGCGCCCTACGCGCGGGAGCTGACGCGGGCGGTGTCGGCGGTGGCCACCCACACCGACATCGAACACCCGCTGACGACAGAGAAGGAGAACCCGACCCGGGCCGCGATGCTCCTGATCACCTCCGACCGCGGTCTGGCGGGGGCCTACTCGTCGTCGGTCATCAAGCAGGGCGAGCAGCTCTCCGAGCTGCTGCGCAGCGAGGGCAAAGAGGTGCTGCCCTACCTGACCGGCCGCAAGGCGATGGCGTTCTACCAGTTCCGCCACCGCGAGGTCGAGAAGACGTGGGAGGGGTTCTCCGACTCGCCGTCGTACGCCCACGCCCGTGAGATCGCCGACGAGCTGATCAACGCGTTCCTCCGTCCCACCGAGGAGGGCGGTGTCGACGAGATCCACGTCGTCTACACGCGCTTCGTGTCGATGATCACCCAGAAGCCGGAGATCATCCGTCTCCTGCCGCTGGAGGTTGTCGAGGCCGATGAGGCCGATGAGCGCAACCGGCCCACCAACGGCGACGGGGACACCTACCCGCTGTATGAGTTCGAGCCCGACACCGAGACGGTGCTCGACGAGCTGCTCCCGCTCTATGTGGCGAGCCGCATCCAGTTCTGCCTGCTGCAGTCGGCCGCGTCCGAGCTGGCCTCGCGCCAGCGCGCGATGAAGTCGGCCACCGACAACGCGCAGCAGCTGATCGAACGTCTGACCCGCGAGGCCAACCAGGCCCGCCAGGCGGAGATCACCCAGGAAATCAGTGAGATCGTGGGTGGCGCGAACGCGCTGGCCGACGCAACTGCCGAGAGCGAGTGAACAACATGACTGCCACCATCAACGACACCCACGAGGCGAAGACCGCCGGCGTCGGTCGCATCGCCCGGGTCATCGGCCCGGTCGTCGACGTCGAGTTCCCGGTCGACCAGATGCCCGACATCATGAACGCGCTCCACGTCGACGGCATGGTCGGTGACGAGAAGCGCACCATGACCCTCGAGGTCGCGCTGCACGTCGGCGACAACATCGTCCGCGCGATCGCCCTGAAGCCGACCGATGGCCTGCGCCGCGGCCAGGAGGTGCGCGACACCGGCGCCCCGATCTCGGTTCCCGTCGGCGACATCACCAAGGGTCACGTCTGGAACGTGACCGGCGACGTGCTCAACGTCGACCCCGCGTCGATCGAGATCACCGAGCGCTGGCCGATCCACCGCGAGGCGCCGAAGTTCGACGCGCTCGAGTCGAAGACCGAGATGCTGCAGACCGGCATCAAGGTGCTCGACCTCCTGACGCCGTACGTCCAGGGCGGCAAGATCGGCCTGTTCGGCGGCGCCGGCGTCGGCAAGACCGTCCTCATCCAGGAGATGATCTACCGCATCGCCCACAACTTCGGTGGCACCTCGGTGTTCGCCGGCGTGGGGGAGCGTACGCGTGAGGGCAACGACCTCATCAACGAGATGGAGGAGGCGGGCGTCCTCAAGGACACCGCGCTCGTCTTCGGCCAGATGGATGAGCCGCCGGGCACGCGCCTGCGCGTCGCGCTGTCGGCCCTGACGATGGCCGAATACTTCCGCGACGTCCAGAACCAGGACGTGCTGCTGTTCATCGACAACATCTTCCGGTTCACCCAGGCCGGCTCGGAGGTGTCGACCCTGCTGGGCCGCATGCCTTCCGCCGTGGGCTACCAGCCCAACCTGGCCGACGAGATGGGTCAGCTGCAGGAGCGCATCACCTCGACGCGCGGTCACTCGATCACCTCGATGCAGGCGATCTACGTGCCGGCCGACGACTACACCGACCCGGCGCCGGCGACGACGTTCGCCCACCTGGACGCGACCACCGAGCTCTCGCGAGAGATCGCGTCGCGTGGCCTCTACCCGGCCGTCGACCCGCTGACGTCGACGTCGCGCATCCTCGATGCGCAATACATCGGCCAGGAGCACTACGACACCGCGGTGCGCGTGAAGCAGATCCTCCAGCGCAACAAGGAGCTGCAGGACATCATCGCCATCCTCGGTGTCGACGAGCTCTCCGAAGAGGACAAGATCGTCGTCTCGCGCGCCCGCCGCATCCAGCAGTTCCTGTCGCAGAACACCTACATGGCCGAGAAGTTCACCAACATCCCGGGCTCGACCGTGCCGCTCAAGGACACCATCGAGGGCTTCCAGATGATCTGCAACGGTGACGTCGACCACGTCGCCGAGCAGGCGTTCTTCAACGTCGGTGGCATGGACATGGTGATGGAGAACTGGGACAAGATGCAGAAGGAGCAGTGAGCATGGAGTCCACCCCGCTGCACGTCGAGGTCGTCTCGGCCGACCGCGTCGTGTGGTCCGGCGAGGCCACCCAGGTCATCGCCCGCACCAGTGAGGGCGACATCGGCGTGCTGTCGAACCACGCGCCCATGCTTGCCGCGCTCGTGCCCTGTGGCGTCGAGGTGTTCGCCACCGACGGCAACCGCGAGATCGTCGCGGTCGGCGGCGGCTTCATCTCGGTCGACAACAATCGTGTCGGCATCATCAGCGAGTACGCCACCCTCGGCTCCGAGGTGTCCCTGGACGCCGCCGAGAAGGAGCTCGCCGACGCGACGCGTCGCCTCGAGGACGGCGATGACGACGACGAGACGCGTCGCCACTTCAACCGGGCGCAGGCCCAGGTGAAGGCGGCACACAAGGGGCAGGGCAAGCAGCTGTAACATTTGCGCCCCTCCGGGGCGCGATCGGCCTCGCGCGCTCAATCCGGTGTCTTCGGACGCTCTTCGCAACGCGGCCCTCGTTTCTGGATCGGTTCCGGTCTGGTTGCGGGGGCCGCGTTGCTCATCGGTCCTCCAGACACCGGGCGCGCGAGTCCCAAGGGCTCCCCACTCACGTTGGCTGAGCGAGCGCAGCGAGCCGAAGCCTCAGGTTCTCTGAGCGAGCGCCAGCGAGTCGAGGAGTCGGGAGCGAGACACGGGTTGTCCGTTCTCCGAGCGAGCGCCAGCGAGTCGAGGAGCCGCAGCGGGACACGGGTTGTCCGTTCTCCGAGCGAGCGCCAGCGAGTCGAGGAGTCGGGAGCGAGACACGGGTTGTACGTTCTCCGAGCGAGCGCCAGCGAGTCGAGGAGTCGGGAGCGAGACACGGGTTGTACGTTCTCCGAGCGAGCGCCAGCGAGTCGAGGAGTCCGGAGCGAGACACGGGTTGTACGTTCTCCGAGCGAGCGCCAGCGAGTCGAGGAGTCCGGAGCGAGACACGGGTTGTACGTTCTCCGAGCGAGCGCCAGCGAGTCGAGGAGTCCGGAGCGAGACACGGGT
>NZ_BAAHBN010000003.1:196317-432587 GCF_054776655.1 Mariniluteicoccus flavus
GGTTGTACGTTCTCCGAGCGAGCGCCAGCGAGTCGAGGAGCCGCAGCGAGACACGGGTTGTACGTTCTCCGAGCGAGCGCCAGCGAGTCGAGGAGCCGCAGCGAGTCGAAGCCGGGTGACCTCTCTCACATCTCGGCCCCCCGATTCGTCTGATCACCGCAGCGCTCGGTAGGTTTCGTCCATGGATTGGGCGGGTGCGGTCGAGCTTGTGGGCCTGGCGCTGGTGCTGCTCGTCCTCATCCCGGTGATCGCCCTCTTCGCCCGCCGCCGGTGGCTCTCCCGGCAGGGCGGCATGTTCGAGTGCAGCCTACGTCTCAACAAGGCCATCCCGGGCGCCGGGTGGAGCCTCGGGGTGGCCCGCTACAACGGCGAACACCTCGAGTGGTTCCCCGCCTTCTCGCTCGGGTTCCGGCCACGCGTACGCCTGCGTCGCACCGCGACAGCCGCCATCGACACGCGCGATCCGCGCGATGCCGAGGCGGTTCTGCTGTATCAGGGCCAGCGCATCGTCGAACTCCGCACGATCCAGGATTTCGGCGATCCGGAGGAGTGGGAGCTGGCGATGGATGCCGGCTCGGTCACGGGTCTGCTGTCGTGGCTCGAGGCCGCCCCGCCCAGCGTGGGCCGCTTCCGCTCCTGAGACCGTTGACCCCTCGCGGACCCCGCGTACGCCACCGTGCGACGATGCCCGCATGACCGCCCCCGATCCCGCGTCCACGATGGTCGAGCTGCTCGACCTCCCCGACCGCCTGGACCTCCCGGAGGGGGAGCGGCCCTCGGTCCAGCGCGTGCTGGTCGGCGACGGCTGCCGCGTGGTGATGTTCGCGTTCCGCGTCGGTCAGGAACTGCGCGAGCACTCCGCGGCCTTCCCGATCCTCGTCCAGCCGCTGCGCGGCGAGGTCGATTTCACCTGCGGTGGCCGCACCGCGGCCCTGGCGCCCGGTTCGGTCGTCCACGTGCCGGCGCGCGTACGCCACGCCGTGCGCGCCACGACGGACGCGTCGATGATGCTGACCATGCTCGACCCCGATGCGCGGCTGGGCGAGGACACCGCGACCACCCGGCTTCCGGACGCCTGAGGCGCGCTCCAGAGCCTCAGCGCTGGTCGTCGTGGCGCTTGGCCGGCGCCTCGCGGTCGGTGCCCGGCACCCACAGCACCTCGCCCTCGGCCCCGTTCACCGCGCGCGTCAGCACGAAGAGCAGGTCCGACAGCCGGTTGAGATAGCGCACCGCGACCATGTTCACCCCGCCGGGCTGCTCTGCGTCCTCGCCGGCCTCCTCGGTCCCGTACGCCTCCACCGCCGCCCACGCCGACCGCTCGGCGCGGCGGCAGATCGTCCGCGCCATGTGCAGGTACGCCCCCGCGGGCGAGCCGCCCGGCAGGATGAACGAGCGCAGTGTCGGCAGGCCCTCGGAGAACTCGTCGCACCACGCCTCGAGGCGCTCCACCGACGCGTCCACGGCGCGCAGCGGCGCGTACTTGGGGTTGGCCGTCAGCGGGTTCGACAGGTCGGCCCCGACGTCGAACAGCTCGTTCTGGACGATGGCGAGGGCGGCCGCGATCGGCTCGGGCAGCCCGGTCGCCAGGGCGACTCCGATCGCCGAGTTGGTCTCGTCCACATCGCCGTACGCCTGCACGCGCGGGTCGGTCTTGCGGGCCTGCGACATGTCCGACAGGCGGGTCTCGCCGGCGTCGCCGGTGCGGGTGTAGATGCGATTGAGGACGACCATGCGCGAAGGCTACCCCGGCCGCGCGCCGAGTCGGGGAGCGGGCCGAGGGGCCCTATGCTGGGCGGGTGCGCGTACTCCCGATCGCCCTCGCCGGCGCCCTGCTGATCCTCCCCACGGCAGCCTGCTCGGCCGATGGCACCGCCCAGCCGGGCTCGGCCACCAGCAAGGCGGTGAAGTGCTCCTACCCGCCGTCGGGCGATCCGGCGAAGCCCGTCGACCCGCCGTCGCCCACCGAGGTCAAGACGTCCGGGCAGGTGAAGCTCACGATGAACCTCGGTCAGGGTCCGGTGACGTTCACCATGGATCGCAGCGCCACACCCTGCACCGCCCACTCGTTCGAGTCGCTGGTCAAACAGGGCTATTTCGACGACACCGCGTGCCACCGCCTGGTCGACTCCGGAATCTTCGTGCTGCAGTGCGGCGACCCGACCGGCACCGGGCGCGGGGGCCCCGGCTATCGCTTTGCCGACGAGTTGAAGGGAAGCGAGAAATATCCAGCCGGCACGGTGGCGATGGCCAACGCCGGGGCCAACACGAACGGCTCGCAGTTCTTCTTCGTCTACAAGGATTCGCCGCTGCCGCCGAAATACACGGCGTTCGGTCAACTGGACGAGGCCTCGCTCGGTGTCGTCGCGCGCATCGCGGCCGAGGGGCAGGACGGCTCCAACCCCGACGGCTCCGGCAAGCCCAACGGCGACGCGAAGATCGCGACGGCGAAGGTCACCGGCTAGGTGTCGCCTCACGTTCTCCGAGCGAGCGAAGCGAGTCGAGGAGTCAGGCGTCCACGAAGTGCCGCAGCGCCGCGGTGAACACCTGCGGCTGCTCCGAGTGGACCCAGTGGCCCGCGTTCTTGACCGTCACGAGGCGCACGCGGCGGAACAGGGCCCGCATCGCGTCGGCATGCTCCGGTCGCACATAGTCGGAGTCGGCACCGGCGATCCACAACACCGGACCCTCGTACGCCGGCTCCTGGGGCGCCTCCCAGCCACCCAGCGTGTCCAGGTTGGCCGCGATGACGTCGAGGTTCATCTGCCAGCGCCACTGCTCGCCCGCCTGGGCGTGCTGGTCGCGACGCAGGTTCTGCATGAGGAACGAGCGCACCACTGGGTCGGGGACACCGTCGGTCAGGTGGGCGTCTGCCTCGGCCCGCCCCGACAGGTTGGCCAGGTCGAGCGAGGTCATGGCCTCGACATAGCGGTGGAATGACCGCAGGCCGGGATAGATCACGGGCGCGACGTCGACGATGCACAGCCGTTCGACCAACTCGGGGTGGCGGAGTGCCACGTGCATGGCGATCTTGCCGCCCATCGAGTGGCCCACCAGCGCCAGCGGTCCCTCCGGTGCGAGATCGGCCGCCACGACGTCGGCCATCGCGGGATAGGACGTCGCGGACGTCCACGGTGAGCGCCCGTGGTTCGGCATGTCGAGCAGGATCGACCGGTGGGGGGCGCCCGTCCCGTCGTTCAGCGCCTTCGCGACCGACGTCCAGTTCTTCCCCTGGCCGAAGACACCGTGGCAGAACGCCACAGTCGTGCCCTCGTCGCCGATGCGGGTGGTGTGCAGCTCCATGTCTCTCCTCGTCACGCCATCTCTGGCAGCCTCAGGCGGTCACGGCCGGCGTTCCCAGCACGCCCGGTGCCAGTGCCGCCGCTCGTCGAGCCCGCTGGCCGACAACCACGACCCCTCGCGGGGCCAGACCACGACGTGGGCCGCGCCCACGGGCACCAACTGGTCGCATCCGGGACACCGGTACGCCTTCTCCGAACGACCCACGGGGATGCCGCGCACCAGCCAGCCCCCGTCGCGCTTGGTGACCGCGATCGGGTGATAGCCGCCCAGCTCCCTGTGGGGACGGGCGTGCTTGCTGGGGCGGCGGCCGGTCGGCATCAGGCCCGCGTCGCCGCCCGCAGCTCGGCCACGGCGGCGGCGCCGTCGTCGGCCGCCGCGAGCTCCTCGAGGAGCCGGGCCGGGCGGTGGCCGGGCTCGGCGGTCTCGTCGAACGTGCGCCGCTGCACCTCCAGCACGTGCTTCGGCCCCAGCTCGGCCAGCACCTCGAACGGCTTCGGCATGCGGCACCCCTCGGCCATGCCGGTGTCCACGTCGTCGACCGACGCGTACCCCGTCTCGACCATCCGGATCGCCTGGTTCAGATATTCCGCGACGAGGCGGTCGGGCAACTCGTCGGCGCGCGAGCGCCGGGGCGTACGCGCGGGCCCGGCCCACTCGGTGACGCCGTCCGGGCCGTACTCGTAGAACCCGCGGCCCGACTTGCGGCCCAGCATGCCGGCGGTGACCATCTGGGTCAGCAGGGGAGCGGGCGCGTTGAGCCGGTCCTTGGTCTCGTCATACATGCGCTCGAGCACGGCCAGCGTCACGTCGTGGCCCACCAGGTCGAGCAGCGTCAACGGGCCCATCGGATAGCCGGCCTTCTCGACCATCGCGGCGTCGAGCTCCTCGCGCGACGCGAACCCGTCGGCGTACAGCTTGATGGCCGAGCCCAGGTAGGGCACCAGCAGCGCGTTGACGATGAACCCGGCGCGGTCGCCGCAGACCACCGGCGACTTGCCGAGGCCGGCCAGTAGTCCGGTGAGCTCCGAGACGACCTGCTCGCGGGTGTGGATGGTGCGGATGACCTCGACCAGCGTCTGCACCGGCGCCGGATTGAAGAAGTGGACGCCGACGACGCGGCCCGGGTCGGCGACGACGGCGGCGATGGCGGTGATCGACAGCGACGACGTGTTGGTCGCGAGGATCGCCCCCGGCGCGGCGATCCGGTCGAGGTCGGTGAAGATCGACGTCTTCAGGTCGAGGTTCTCGTTGACCGCCTCGATGATCAGCTGGCAGTCGGCGACGTCCTCGCGGCTCGTCGACAGCTGCAGCCGGCCGAGCAGGGCGTCGCGGTCGGCCTCACTGAGCTTGCCCTTGGACAGGGCGCGCTGGGTGGACTTCTCGATGATGCCGCGGCCGCGCTCGAGCGCCGAGTCGTTGTATTCGATGCCGCGTACGGTGTGGCCGGCCTTCGCGAAGACCTCGGCGATGCCGGCCCCCATCGTGCCGAGGCCGATGACGGCGACGTTGATCGGGGTGCTGGTGGGGGTGCTGGGCGTGGTCACGCGCCCAAGTCTAGCCAGACGGGGCCGGGCCGGCACCGCGATGGACGTAGGCTGGCCGGGTGAGCACATCCCCCTGGTCGCGCCCCGACCACCACGATCCGTACGCGTCCCCGCAGCCCTCCTACGGCCCCGGCCCCCAGCAGGCGGCCAACGACGAGCCGGTCGGCTACGTCGACGCGCAGGGGAACATCGCCCGCGGGCCCGCCACTCCGGGGCCCGGTCCGCAGCCCTACCCCCAGCACCACCCGCCGTACGCGGGCCAGTTCGGCGTGCCGATGATGCCGAAGCACCCCAACGCGGTCATGGTGCTCGTGCTGGGCATCGTCGGCTTCGTGGCCTTCCCGATCGTGGCCCCGGTGGCCTGGGTCATGGGTCACCAGGCGCGCAGCCAGATGAGGGCCCAGCCCGGACGGTGGGCCGACGGCTCCGAGGTCACCATCGGCTGGATCCTCGGCATCCTCGCCACGATCGGCTGGACCCTCCTGCTGCTGGTCTATGTCGTCCTCGTGGTCGTCGCGGTCGCGGTGAGCAGCAGCTGAGGCCATCGGCTAGTCTCCTCGGGTGCGTCTGGTCATTGCTCGCTGTCAGGTCGACTACGCCGGACGCCTGACGGCCCACCTGCCCCCGGCCACCCGGCTCATTCTGGTGAAGGCCGACGGCTCGGTGTCGATCCATGCCGACGACCGCGCCTACAAGCCCCTGAACTGGATGAGCCCGCCGTGCACCCTCACGGTGCGGGAGCCCCAGGTCGTCGGCGGCGCCCAGGACGAGGCCGCCGTGCCGTCCGCCCTCGACGCCGAGGTCACCGAGGTCTGGGAGGTTCGCGGCAAGGACGGTGACACCCTCCAGATCTCGATCTTCGAGCTGCTCCACGACTCCCACCACGAGCTCGGCGTCGATCCCGGGCTGCAGAAGGACGGGGTCGAGGCCCACCTCCAGGAACTGCTCGCCGACAATCCCGAGACCTTCGGCCCCGGCTGGACCGTCGTGCGCCGCGAACACATGACGGCCATCGGGCCCGTCGACCTCCTGTGCCGCGACGCCGGGGGCGCGTACGTCGCGGTCGAGGTCAAGCGCCGCGGCGAGATCGACGGCGTGGAACAGCTGACGCGCTATCTCGACCTGATGCGCCGCGACCCCCTGCTGGGTGACGTACGCGGGGTCTTCGCCGCCCAGCAGATCAAGCCGCAGGCGCGGGTGCTGGCGACCGACCGCGGCATCGACTGCCTCACGGTCGACTACGACGCGCTGCGCGGCATGGACGACGCGGAGGACCGCCTGTTCTGATCGGCGTACGCGCGGGTCTGATCGGCGTACGCGGGGTCAGCTCCGGTCGAGCTTGGGGATCAACACCTCGCGATAGAGCAGCAGCACGATCGCCGCGGTGGGAATCGCGATGATGGCGCCCACGATGCCGAGCAGCAGGCCGCCCGCCAGCGCCGAGACGATGACGACGGGGCCCGGCACGTCGACCGAGCGCCGCATGACGCGGGGCTGGACATAGTAGGCGTCGAACTGCTGGTAGATCTGGAAATAGATGATCATGGCCAGGCCGTACCAGGGCCCCAGCGTGGAGAACGCAACGATCGCGACGAGGAGCATGGCGATGTTCTGGCCGACCAGCGGGATGAACGCGCACATCGCCACGAGCACGGCGAGGGCCAGGGCGTACTTGGCCATGCCGGCCAGCATCAGGAACACGAACGAACACGTGCCGGCGAGGGTGACGACGAAGAACATCCCGCTGAGATAGCCGCCGATGCGGCGGAACATCTCGTCGGCGAGGTAGCGCACGCGCGGCCGGCGCGACGCGGGCGCCAGGCGATAGATGGTGTCCTTGATCGACGGCAGCGACGCGAGGAAATAGATGGTCAGCACCAGGCCGACGACCGTGGAGAACAGGACGTTGGCGACCAGCTTGCCCGCGCCCACGAGACCGCCGAAGATCTGGTCGAGCATGGTCCCGCCGTTGAGGTAGGCCGTCGCCTTCTCGATGATCTGGAAGCGGCGGTCGAGCTCGGCGATCTGCTCGTTGCGGCGCAGCCCCTCGAGGTAGTTCGGGGCGTTGCCGATCAGCGTGGTGATCTGCTCGGTGAAGACCGGCACCACGGCCCAGCCCGCGAGGACCAGCAGCCCCAGGATCGACAGCGCGACCAGCAGGACGGCGAGTCCGCGGCGCAGGCCGCGCCGCACCACGGCCTCGACCAGCGGGTTGAGGCCGAGCGCCAGGAACAGCGAGACCAGGATGATGATGAGGATCGACTGGAGCTGACCCAGCATGAGCGTCAGGCCCCAGGCCACCATGGCCCCGAGGGTGCCGAAGAAGCCGATCGCGAACGGGTTCATGCGTGTCAGCACGCCAGCCTTGTCCGCCGGCTCCACGGGCGGCGGCGGTGGCGTCGTGGCCACTGGTTCGGGGGCCGGCGGGGGTGCGACCGCCTTGAGCGCCCGGCGTTTCAGCGACGACAGTACGCGGCGCCCGCGGCCGCGCCGGGTCTCTGCGGGCGGGGTCGGACTGACGGTCCCGATCGGTTCCGTGGGCTCGTCCTGGGTCATCGACGCTCGGTCGTCCCGGGCGGCTGGATCGGGGGGCGCTGGGCTGGAGGCTGGTGTGGGGCGGGCTGCTGTTGCGGCCGCGCCTGGGGCTGGGGCTGGGGCTTGGGACGGGGCTGCGGCGACGGACGCGGGCCCTGCGGCGGACGGAGCTGGGTCGTCTCACCCTCGCTGGGGGACGACGGGCCGGCTGGCGCCGGCGTACGGTCCGCGGGCGCGTGGTCCTGCGGGGCGTTGTCGGGAGTGGGCGGCTGCACCGAGGGCTCGGGCAGGGGCCGGAGGTCGGGGAAGTCGGCCGCTGTCTGGGTCGCCATGGCCGAGAGCGATGCGAGCTGGGCCATGATGGCCTGCTTGCGCTGCATCAGCATCTCGTTTTCGCGCTTCAGTTCCTCGGCGCGCCACGCGGCGCGTTCATCGGCCTTCCGCACGACCTCGCCGGCACGCTTGGTGGCGTTGGCCAGCACCATCTCCGCCTCGCGGGCGGCCTGGATCTTGGTGCGTTCGACCTCGGCGGCGGTCTCGCTGCGCAGGCGGGTCACCGACTCGACCTCACCCGCGACGAGCCGCTGGGTCTCCTCGTGGTTGCGGGTGGCCTCGGCGAGGAGCTGGGCGCTCCGGCCTGCGGCCTCGTCGTGCTCGGTCGCCAGCTTCGCGAGCAGCTGCTCGCGCTCGGTCGCCGAGGTGGCGCGGAGCTGGGCCGCCTCACGCTCGGCGGCCTGTCGCACCGAGGCGGCCTCGAGGCGCGCGGCCTCGAGCATGGCCGACGCCTTGCGCTGCGCCTCGTGCTGAACCTGCTCGGCGTGGCGCTGGGCGGCGGCCACCAGGCGCTCGCCCTCGCTCCGGGCGTGCTGGAGCTGCTCGGCTCCGCGCCGTTCGAGGTTGCCGCGGAGTTCGCGGAGCTCGCCGACCGACGCCATGCGTACGTCCTCGGCCTCGCTCTCGGCCTGCTCCCGGGCCGCCTCGCCCTGGCGACGGGCCTCCTCATGGATGCGGGCGGCCTCGGCCTTGGCGCGCTCGGTCAGTTCGCGTGCCTGGACCTGCGCTATGCGCAGGATCTCGGTGGCGTGGCCCCCGAGATGGTCGAAGTCGTGGTCCTCGGGGCGGGGCTCGGGGCGGTTGGCGAGTTCGGCGACCTGTGCCTCGAGCCGGCGGCATTCGTCGCGGGCCTGGGCCAGACGGGACTCCAGGCCCAGCACGTAGTCGTCGACCGCGTTGCGGTCGTAGCCACGCAGGGCACCGGGGAAGTTGCCGGCCGCGCTGGCGGTCTCGTCGAACAGGCTCAGCCCTGACTCGTGGGACACCGCTCCTCCTGGATCTTGTTGCGGGTGCGCTCGCCCGAGACGCGCGCCACGGGGTGAAGCGTACCCGCCGGCACCTGCCGACGGGGCGGTGACGCCCCGCCGGTGCGCGGTGATTCAGTGAGCGGTGGCGGCCGGCTCGACGAGTTCGAGCAGGAAGCCGCCGGCGTCCTTGGGATGGACGAAGTTGATCCGGGATCCGCCGGTGCCGATCCTGGGCTCGTCATAGAGCAGGCGCATGCCGCGCTCGCGCAGCGTGGCGCACACGGCGTCCATGTCGCGCACCCGGTAGGCCATCTGCTGGATGCCGGGGCCGTTCTTGCCGATGAACTTCGCGATCGTCGAGGTCTCGTTGAGGGGCGCGAGCAGCTGGATCTGAGCGCTCTCGGGAAGCTGGTCGCCGGTGCCGAGCATGGCTTCCTCGACGCCCTGTTCCTCGTTGGTCTCGCGGTGCAGCACGCGCCACCCGTTCACCTCGGTGTGGTGCTTGATGGCGGCTTCGAGGTCGGGGACCGCGAGGCCCACGTGGTCGATGCAGACGAAGAGACTTTCGGTGTTGTCCATGGCCCCAACTCTGTCACTGCGCGGTGTACGCGGGTTTAAGGGGTCTGGCCGCGCGCCCGTCGCGCGCGGACTAGGGTGACCATGGGCCCGCCAGCGGCCCGGATTCGACGCGGAGGAAGGTCACGGCAATGGGTTCTGTCATCGTGGGGGGCGCGCGTACGCCCATCGGTCGCCTGCTCGGCGGCCTCAAGGACCTGAGCGGCGCCGAGCTGGGCGGCATCGCCATCGCAGGCGCGCTCGAGCGCTCCGGTGTGCCGGCCGATCGCGTCGACTACGTGATCATGGGCCAGGTGTTGCAGGCGGGCGCCGGCCAGATCCCCGCGCGCCAGGCCGCCATCGCCGGTGGCATCAGCAAGGACGTGCCCGCCCTCACGATCAACAAGGTCTGCCTGTCGGGCCTCAACGCGATCGCGCTGGCCGACCAGCTGATCCGCGCCGGGGTCTGCAAGGTCGTGGTGGCCGGCGGCCAGGAGTCCATGACGAACGCGCCCCACCTGCTTCCGAAGTCGCGCTCGGGGTTCAAGTTCGGCGACGTGGCCCTGAAGGACCACATGGACGTCGACGGGCTCTACGACTCCATCACCGACCAGGGCATGGGCCCGCTCACCGAGGCCCACAACGTCGACGCCGAGGCCGTCAGCCGTGAGGACCAGGACGCCTTCTCGGCGCGGTCCCACCAGCGCGCCGCCGCGGCCGCCGACGTGTTCGCCGAGGAGATCGTCGCCGTACGCATCCCCCAGCGCAAGGGCGACGACCTGGTCGTCAGCGCCGACGAGGGCGTACGCCCCGACACGACCGTCGAGGGCCTCGCGAAGCTGCGCCCCGCGTTCTCGAAGGACGGCACGATCACGGCGGGCTCGGCCTCCCAGATCTCCGACGGCGCCGCCGCGGTGGTCGTCATGAGCCGCGAGACCGCCGAGGAGCTCGGCTGCGACGTGCTGGCGGAGATCGGCGCGAGCGGCATGGTGGCCGGACCCGACTCGTCGCTCCAGCTCCAGCCCGCCAACGCGATCCGCAAGGCGTGTGAGATCGAGGGCATCGACGTCGCCGACCTCGACCTGATCGAGATCAACGAGGCCTTCGCCGCCGTGGGTGTGGCCTCGGCGCGCTCGCTCGGCCTGTCCGAGGAGGATGCCGACGCCAAGGTGAACGTCAACGGGGGAGCGATCGCGCTCGGCCACCCGATCGGCGCGTCGGGCGCGCGACTGGCGCTCCATCTCGCCCTCGAGCTCAAGCGCCGCGGCGGCGGCACCGGCGTCGCCGCCCTGTGCGGCGGTGGCGGACAGGGTGACGCCCTGATCCTGAAGGTGGCCGGCTGACGGTGGCGACCCCCTCCCTCGACGACCTGCTCGAGTCGGCCCGCGCCGGCAGGCCCCGGGCGATCGCGAAGCTGATCAGCAAGGTCGAGAACCAGTCCTCCGACCTGCGCGACCTCATGGCGCGGCTCGCACCGTTCACCGGGCACGCCCACGTCGTCGGCCTGACCGGGTCGCCGGGGGTCGGCAAGTCGACCTCGACCACCGCGCTGGTCTCGGCCCTGCGGGCCAGGGAGCTGAAGGTCGGCGTGCTCGCGGTCGACCCCAGCTCGCCGTTCTCGGGCGGAGCCGTGCTCGGCGACCGCGTACGCATGCAGAAGCACTCGACCGATGACGGGGTCTACATCAGGTCGATGGCCTCGCGTGGACACCTCGGTGGTCTGTCGACCGCGGCCCCGCAGGCATTGCGCGTGTTCGACGCCGCCGGGTTCGACGTCGTCCTCGTCGAGACGGTCGGTGTGGGCCAGTCGGAGGTCGAGATCGCCTCGACCGCCGACACCACGCTGGTGTTGCTGGCGCCTGGCATGGGCGACGGGATCCAGGCCGCGAAGGCCGGCATCCTCGAGATCGGCGACATCTTCGTCGTCAACAAGGCCGACCGCGACGGTGCCCAGAGCCTGATCCGCGACCTGCGGAACATGGTGGCCCTCGACAGCCGCGGGCCCGACGCGTGGAAGCCACCGATCGTGCGCACCGTCGCCTCGAAGGAGGAGGGCATCGACGAGTTGGTCTCCGAGATCGATCGCCACCGCGAACACGGGCAGGCGGGCACGGCGTGGGCCGACCGCCGTCTCGCGCGCGCCTCGGCCGAGGTCGAGGCCCTCGCGCTGGCGCAGGTGCGGCGTCGGTTCCTCGCCGAGGGGCGCCAGGGTCTGGATTCCCTGGCGGCGGCCGTCCGCGACGGCGAGCTGGACCCGTTCACCGCGGCCGACCGGCTGCTGGCCGAGATCTGATCCGCCCGGTCGTCGCGCCCGATCGGGCGCGGTTCGGCGCGCCGTGGGTGTGGGCGGGCCCGCGTACGGTAGACAAGGCTCGCAAGCACTGCGCACTTCCCGCACCCGCAGGCCTGACGAAGGGTTCGTTCGATGAAGGACTGGATCAAGAAGATCTTCTGGTTCCTCGTGGTGGGTTTCGCCCTGTTCTATCTGGTGACCCGCCCCGAGGACGCCGCCAACGCCGTGAAGGGCTTCTTCGACGCGCTCGGAGGCCTCGTCCGCTTCTTCGAGACCCTGGCCCGCTGATCGGCCCGCCATGGGCAACCCGTTCGCCAAGTTCCTCGACCCCCAGGTCACGCGGCTGCTGATCAGCGACGAGGGCGAGATCATCATCGACGAGGTGCGCCGCCACTGGATCGCCCTCACGCTGCCCGTGCTCGGCCTGTTCGGCGCCATGGCCCTGTTCGTGGCGATGGCGTACGCGGGGGGCCTGTGGTTCGTGCCCTGCGTGCTGGGGCTCGTCCTGTTCACCTGGTGCCTGTGGCGCATCCACAGCGAACACATGGATCGCTTCGTGGTCACGAACATGCGGGTGTTCCGCGTCCATGGGGTGTTCTCCCAACACATGGCCACCATGCCGCTGACGCGGATCCTCGACATCGCGGTCGACAAGCCCTTCATCGGGCGGCTGCTGGGCTATGGCCACTTCGTCTTCGAGTCTGCGGCCCAGGACCAGGGGTTGCGCGACATCCGCTACGTGCCCCGCCCCGAGGAGCGCGACCTCACGATCCAGCGGGTCATCCAGCGCTCCGGCGCCCGCAAGAGCTTCGCGGGTGAGATGTGATGGCGGGGGACAGGTGAGCGGGCGTGCGCCGCTCCCGTTCGACCCCATCGAGCAGGCGAGCGCCCAGTGGGCGGAGCGCTTCGGCGAGGTCGAGCGCATGCGCGCGATCACCTCGGTCATGCGCGTGCAGCAGTTACTGCAGGCCCAGCTCGACGAGCTGCTGAAGCCGTTCGGGCTGACGTTCGCGCGCTACGAGGTGCTGGTGCTGCTGTCGTTCTCGCGCCGCGGGTCGCTGCCGCTGGGGCGCATCGGCGAGCGGCTGCAGGTGCACGCGACATCGGTCACGCCGCTGGTGAATCGTCTGGCGGCGGCCGGGCTGATCGAGCGCCGACCCCACCCCGAGGACGGTCGTGCGGTGCTCGCATCCTTGACGGACAAGGGAAAGCGGGTGCTCGCCGACGCCACGACGGCGCTGACCGACGCCGAGTTCGGGCTCGGCGCGCTGACGCTCGACGAGTGCGAGCGGCTGACGCAGACGCTGACCGGCGTGCGTCGAGAGGCGGGCGATTTCGCGTGAGGATCGTCAGCGTCTGTGACTCCGACTCCTACCTGAAGTGGGCCGCGTCGCTGCTGGAGGACGTCCCCGCGTCCTGGCGCGTACGCCACACCGTGGTCACCAACGTGCTCGAGCCGTCGGACGCCCAGGTCGAGGCCGTACGCGGGGGCTGGCCGATCGAGCGGCGCACCGCCCTCGGGCTCGCGCGGTTCCTCCGCCGCGAGAGGCCGGACGTCGTCCTGCTGTCGGCGACCGGTCCCGCGATCGAGGCGGTCATGGAGGTGCTCCACGAGACCGGCGCGCTGGCCCATCGCCCCGTCCTTGCGACAGGGCTGCCCGGGATCTCCTTCCCCGCGAACGATCTGGCGGTCCATCACCGCCGCGACTGCGACCTCTTCGTGCTCCACTCGCGCCGCGAGGTGGCCGCGTACGCCGCGGTCGTCGCCGCCCGCGGGGGAGCGGGACCCGCGATCGGGCTGGCCACCCTCCCTTACCTGCAACGGATCGCGCCGTCCGCGGGCGGGCGCGACGTGGTGTTCGCCGCTCAGGCGCTGGTGCCCGTCGATCTCGTCGATCGCCGGCGTGTCCTTGCGGCGTTGGAATCCCTCCCATCGGAGTTCAACCCGGTGGTGAAGGTGCGCGCGCTGGCGGGGGAGCGCCAGGCCCACAACGAGGACCACCCATACGCCGGCCTCTGGGCCGCCCGGCCCCATAGCCGCGAGATCGAGTTCCGCGCGGGCGCCATGCGCGACGCGCTCGCGCGGGCGCACGGATTCGTGACGGTGTCGTCCACCGCGGCGATCGAGGCGATCGCGGCCGGTGTGCCGAGCCTCGTGCTCGGTGACTTCGGCGTGGACGCGGCGACGATCAACCTGGTCTTCGAGGGGTCGGGGCTGATCGGCGATCTCGATGACCTGGCCGGGGCGCGCTTCCGCACTCCGGACCCCGCCTGGCTCGACGCCAACTATTTCCACGACCCCGCCGCCGATGACTGGCGCGAGCGGCTGGAATCGCTGGTGGCGCAGCGATCCACGCTGCCGACGATCGCGTTCAGGCCGTCGGGTGGCCCGATCGCCCGGGCTCGTCGCCTGGCCCGTCTGGTCCCGCGAGGCTGGCAGTCGACCGCGACCAGCGCAGCCCGTCGGCTCCGGCCAGGTCGCTGACCGCGTGCGCGCTCTCGGGGCGCGCCGCGAGCACCCGCTCGCACACCTCGCGGACCGCGCCGCGTCCGCCGGGGTGGGTCAACACTGCGCGCGCGACCCCGAGCACCGCCGGATGGGAGTCGGGCACCGCGATCGGCCACCCCACGACACTCATTGGGCCGAGGTCGTTCACGTCGTTGCCGACATAGGCCGCCCGGGCGGGGTCGATGCCGCGCGATTCCAGCCAGGCAAGGATCGCGGTGCGCTTGTCGTCGACCGCCTGCAGCACCTCGACACCCATCTTGGCCGCGCGCGCCGACACCACGGGGTTGCGCTCGCGCGACAGGATGAGGAACGGGATGTCGGCCTTGCGCAGGAACGAGACGCCCATGCCGTCCGAGCGCGACACCCGCACCATCTCGCGACCGTTCTCGTCCACATAGGCCGTGTCGGCCGTGTGGACCCCGTCGAAGTCGGTGATGACCGCGTCCACGTCGATCGGCTGGGGGCGCGCGGGGTCGTCGGCGGGGCCGCGGTCGAGCACGCCGGCGAACGCGTCGGCCAGCGCGAGCTCCTCGGCGGTGTCGATCTCGAGCGAGGCGAGTTCCGAGACGCGCACCACGGCGGTGCGGCCGAAGAACCGGTGCTGGGCCTGGCGGAAGCCGTCGACCCGCATCACATAGAACGCGCCGGTCTCACGGAAGTCCGGTCGACGGTCCTGGCGACGCGGCCGGAAGCCGGCGTCGTGGTTCTGCCCCACGACGCTCCCGGTTCCGGGGTCGGTCGACTCGTCGGCGTCGCGCCACAGGAACTCATAGGTCTCTACGCCGGAGAACACCGAGTCGGCCTCGCCGTCCTGGATCTTCCCGATGGCCTCGTCGATGTCCTCGCCCCGGATGAACGGGCTCGTGCACTGCACGAACACCAGCACGCGCGCGTCGATGCCGCGGTCGGCGATCTCGTCCAATCCGTGCAGGAGTGCGGATTCCGACGATGCGGTGTGGCCCGAGAGGTCGGCGGGCCGCCAGATCACGTCCGCCCCGGCGTTGCGCGCCGCCTCGGCGATCGCCTCGTCGTCGGTCGACACGAAGATGTCGTCGATGCCGCGGGTGGCCCGGCACGCGCGCACCGCGCGCGCCACGAGCGGGATGCCGCCGATCAGCCGGAGGTTCTTGCCGGGCACGCCCTGCGACCCGCCGCGGGCGGGGATGATGGCCACGGTGTGGGGCTGGTCGGTCACGGGGTCGAGTCCTCCTCGGTCGGGTGCGGCGATTGTCTCACCGACCGGCGTACGCGGGGGACAGGCTCGCCCCGGCCGATGTCACCTGACCCCCCGGCCCTGCGCGACGACCCGCGGCGCCCCGGCTCGCCCCTTTCGCCCAACTACTAGGGTGCCCTAGTATTTCGGGGCGTGGGGACCGCGTACCGTGGGTTCCACCCGTCGAAGGAGCCGAGGATGACCGAGAACCCGACCACGTCCACCGATCCGGCGACGAAGTCAGCCGGCTTCGACCGGTGGCAGGCCGCATGGCAGTCGGCCGTGACGAAGGGCCAGGTGCGCGACGCCGACTTCACGACGCTCTCGGGCGTCGAGGTCGACCCGGTCTACGGCCCCGCCGACGAGTCGGCCGACCCCCGCATGGAGCGCATCGGCTGGCCGGGTGAATATCCCTTCACCCGTGGCCTCTATCCGACGGGCTACCGCGGCCGCCAGTGGACGATCCGCCAGTTCGCGGGCTTCGGCAACGCCGAGCAGACCAACGCGCGCTACAAGATGATCCTGCGCTCGGGCGGCGGCGGCCTCTCGGTCGCCTTCGACATGCCGACGCTGATGGGCCGCGACTCCGACGACGAGCGCGCGCTCGGTGAGGTCGGCCACTGCGGCGTCGCGATCGACTCGGCCGCCGACATGGAGACGCTGTTCGGCGGCATCGACCTCGAGAAGACCACCACGTCGATGACGATCTCCGGCCCCGCGGTGCCCGTCTTCTGCATGTACCTGGTCGCCGCCGAGCGCCAGGGTGCCGACATCACGAAACTCAACGGCACGCTGCAGACCGACATCTTCAAGGAATACATCGCCCAGAAGGAGTGGCTGTTCGCGCCCGAGCCCCACCTGCGGCTCATCGGCGACCTGATGGAATACACGTCGTCGACCATCCCGAACTACAAGCCGCTGTCGGTGTCGGGCTACCACATCCGCGAGGCCGGGGCGACGGCCGCGCAGGAGCTCGCGTTCACGCTCGCCGACGGCTTCGGCTATGTCGAGCTCGGCCTGTCGCGCGGCCTCGACGTCGACGTGTTCGCTCCCGGGCTCAGCTTCTTCTTCGACGCCCACATCGATTTCTTCGAGGAGATCGCGAAGTTCCGCGCCGCCCGTCGCATCTGGGCGCGCTGGATGCGCGACACCTACGGCGCGAAGAGCGCCAAGGCCCAGTGGCTGCGGTTCCACACGCAGACCGCCGGGGTCTCACTGACGGCCCAGCAGCCCTACAACAACGTCGTACGCACGGCCGTCGAGGCCCTCAGCGCTGTCCTCGGCGGAACCAACTCGCTGCACACCAACGCGCTCGACGAGACCCTGGCGCTGCCGACCGAGGAGAGCGCCGAGATCGCCCTGCGTACGCAGCAGGTGCTCATGGAGGAGACCGGCATCACCAACGTCGCCGACCCGCTCGGCGGCTCCTGGTATGTCGAGGCCCTCACCGATCGCCTCGAGGCCGAGGCGGAGAAGATCTTCGCCCAGATCCGCGAGATGGGGGAGCAGGCCCGCCCGAACGGCGACCACGAGATCGGCCCGATGACGTCCGGCCTGCTGCGCGGCATCGAGGAGGGCTGGTTCTGCGCCGAGATCGCCGACAGCGCGTTCATTCACCAGACCATGCTGGAGAAGGGCGACAAACGCATCGTCGGCGTGAACTGCCTGACCGACACGGTGACGGGTGAGCTCGAGATCCTGCGGGTCAGCCACGAGGTCGAGACCGAGCAGGTACGCGCCCTCGCTGGCCGGAAGTCGGGCCGTGACCAGGCCCGCGTCGACGCGGCCCTGCAGCGCATGGTCGAGGTGTCCCGCACCGACGCGAACATGATCGAGCCGATGCTCGACGCGGTCCGCGCCGAGGCCACGCTGGGCGAGATCTGCAACGCGCTGCGCGCCGAGTGGGGCGAATACACCGAGCCGGCGCGCTTCTGAGACACCTCCCGCTACCCTCCCTCCATGACCGAGCCCACCGACCACATCGTCGTGATCGGCTCGTCCACCACGGCCGTACGCCTGGTCGAGGAGCTCGAGCGCGCCGGCGAGCAGGTTTACGTGATCGCCGTCGCGGCCGACCCCGGCATCGTCGAGGACATGCAGGAGTTCGGTGCCGAGGTCGACGTGGTCACCAAGGTCCGCAACCCCGAGCTCGAGCGCGCGGGCGTACGCAGGGCCCGCGCCGCCGTCGTGTTGGGCTTCGACGACGTGGTGACGACCCAGGTCGCGCTGGCGCTCGAGGAGCTCAACCCCGAGCTGCGGCTGGTCCTCGAGCTCGCCAACCCCAACTTCTCCGACCGGCTGGGTGCGCTGCTGGGTGAGTGCGTCGTGCTGTCCTCGGCCGAGCTCGCGGCGCCCAGCTTCATGGCGGCCACCATGGAGGGCGGCGACCTCCAGACCTTCGAGCTTGCCGGGCGCGTGGTCACCGCCGGCCCCGAGTCGGGCGTCGGCGGCGACCGCCTCGCCGTCCTCGGCGACTCGACCGTGCCCGGCATCGAGGGCGTGCTGCCCGCACGCGGCGACATCGTGCTTGGCACGCAGGCGCTTGCGTCCGCCCGCCGCCACGTCCGCACGTCCGGCGTCTGGGGCGCGATCACCTCGGTCTTCGACCGTCGGCTGCGCTGGGTGCTGTTCGGGCTGGCGGTGCTGATGCTGGTCTCGGTGCTCTATTTCCGTTTCGTCGGCGGCCAGACCTGGCTGATGTCGATGTACCTCGCGCTGACCGCGTCCACCCTGACGGGCATCGGCGACACCGAGCTGCCGATCGGCGCGCGGTTCGGCGCCGTGGTGATCCAGCTGTTCGGCGTCGTGCTGTCGTCCGGCATCACCGCCGTCATCGTCGACGCCCTGATCAAGGCGCGCCTCGGCGACCTCACCGGCGGCGTACGCGGCCGCCCTCGCCACCACACCGTCGTCTGCGGATTGGGGCGCATCGGCACGTCGGTGATGACCTATCTCGTCTCGCGCGGCGTCCCCGTCGTCGCGATCGAGCGCCGTGAGGACACCCCCGGCGTGCTGCGCGCGCGGCGGCTCAAGGTGCCGGTGATCATCGCCGAGGCCACCGATGCGACCGCGCTGGAGCAGGCAGGCATCGCCGAGGCCGATGCGGTCGTCGCGCTGACTGACAACGACGCCGCGAACCTCGAGATCGCGCTGGTGGCGAAGAACACCCGACCCGAGGTACGCGTGGTCACGCGCCTGTTCGACCACGACCTCGCCGGCCGGGTCGAGCGGCGCCTCGCGCTCGGCCCGACGCGCTCGGTGTCGATGGTGGCGGCCCCGGCCTTCGCGGCCGCCGCGATGGGTCGCCGCAAGGAGGTCGTCTTCTCGGTCGGCCGCCGCGTGCTGATCTTCACCGAGCTGTCGATCAAGGAGGGCTCGCTCGCCGCCGACGGCGTCGACCACCGGGCGCTCGCGCGGGCGGGCGAGGTCCGCGTACTCGCCGTGAAGCACGCCGACGGCGACTGGACCTGGTCGCCCGACGACCGCCCGGTGCGGGCAGGCGACCGCGTGGCCGTGGTGGCGACGAGGTCGGGCCTGGCCGAGCTGCTCAAGACGATCAAGCGTCACTCCTCGAGCGGCGGTCCCGCCTGAGGGGCAGGCCCGTCGGCGGGCCGCTCGGCGTCGAGCCGCAGCTCACGCCCCTCGGCGACCAGCCGCTCCTCCTGCTCGCGCGCGTCGGCGCTGGCGTCCGCCTCCCGCGGGGGGAGTTGCAGTTCGTCCTCGGCGGCGATGCCGCCCTCGAGCTGGCGTACGCGCTCCAGCGCCGCGTCGAGTTCGGCGCCCGCGAGCAGGGCGACGTTGGCGAGCCAGAGCCACAGCAGGAAGACGATGACGCCGCCGAGGGTGCCGTAGGTCTGGTTGTAGCTGCCGAAGTTGGCGACATAGACCATGAACCCGAGCGACATCACGAACCAGACGACGATGGCGAGGATCGCGCCGGGGGAGACCCAGCGCAGATGGGGCTGGCGGATGTTCGGCGTGCCGTAGTACAGGGCGGCGACCAGCAGCACGGCCACGATGATGATGAGCGGCCAGCGGACGACCTCGAGCACGAGCGCGGTCTGGCGGCCCATGCCGAGATAGAAGACGACCGAGCGGGCGAGCGGCCCGCTGAGGCCCACGCCGAGCACCGCGAGCGTCACGAGCACCAGCACCGCGAGGGCGATCAGGAGCTGCTGCGGGCGCAGGATCCACCAGCGCCTGCCCTCGTCGATCTCATAGACGCGGTTGAGCGCGCGGCCCATCGCCCCGATGTACGCGGAGCTGGACCACACCGCGCCGAAGACGCCGGCCGCCAGGGTCAGGCCCGACCCGGAACTGGTCTGGAGCTGCACCAGCAGGTCGCGCAGGACGGCGATGGTCGACCCGGGCACCACGCCCGACAGGACCTCGACGAGCACGGTGCTCGTCGACTCGGCCTCGCCCACGAGCCCCAGCAGCGAGACGATCGCCAGGAGACCGGGGAAGATCGCCAGCACGCCGTAGTAGGTCAGCCCGGCCGCGAGGTCGGTGCACTCGTGGGTGAGGAAGTCGAGCGAGCCGCGCTTCAGGGCGTACTTCAGGTGGCGCCGGTCGAGGTCGCGTACGCGGGTGGGCTTGGCCGGGTCGTCGGGCGCGGGCGCGCCGACCCGATCTGCGGCGGAACCGATGCGCGCCATGGCGGCCTCCTTGCTCGGGGGAGACCATTGTGGCCTACAGTCCACGTTCTCGGAGCGAGCGCGCGCTGACGTTGGCTGAGCGAGCGCGCCGCCCACGTTGGCTGAGCGAGCGAAGCGAGTCGAAGCCCCTCACGTTCTCCGAGCGAGTCGAAGCCCCTCACGTTCTCCGAGCGAGCGCCAGCGAGACGAGGAGCCCAGCGTCCACCTAGTGCCGGAAGCTGCTCCCCAGGTCCACGCTCAATCGCGGCGCCAGGAACGCGCCCAGCGCCGTCAGCAGCGAGATCACGGTCAGCAGGACCGCCGCCGGCCACCAGTGGCCTCCGGCCCACGCGGTGACCCCTGCGGCGATCATCGGCACGAACCCACCCACGATCGCGGCGCCGTTCGACGACATCGCCACACCGGTGAAGCGGCTGCGCGCCGGGAAGAGCCCGGTGAGGATCGAGCCCATGGCCGCGTACGGAATCGACAGGACCAGCACGGCCAGCGTCATGCCGAGGATCACGAGCGCGGGCACGCGGGTCGTGATCAGCAGGAAGCACGGGAACGCGATGACGGCTGACAGGAGCGCGCCGATGAGGGCGACCTTGCTCGCGCCGGCACGCATGCCGATCTTGCCGGCCAGCAGCAGGATGCCGATCTCGGCGGTCGCGGCGACGAGGTTGCCGGCCAGCATGAGGTTCTTCGACAGCTTCAGCTTCTGCACGCCGTAGTTCACGACGAACGTGGTGACCAGGAAGAACCCGGCGATGCCGAGGAGCGCGGCCAGCAGGCCGACGAGGAACTGCGGGAAGTGCTTGGTGAAGACCTCGACCAGCGGCGCGCGCTCGCGGCTCGCCTCCTCCGCCTCCAACTCGCGGAAGACCGGCGACTCCTCGAGCCGGTTGCGGATCCACAGCGAGACCAGCAGCAGCGGGATGGCGGCCCAGAAGAGGGTACGCCAGCCCCAGCTGGCGAACGCCTCGTTCGACAGCGCGGCGCCGACGGCGAAGAAGCCGCCCGAGCTGAGCAACGTGCCGATGGGGGAGCCGATCTGGGGGATCGACGCATACCAGGAGCGCTTCTCGAGGGGGGCGTTCTCGATGGCGATGGTCATGGCGCCCGACCACTCGCCACCGACGCAGAATCCCTGCAGCAGACGGAGAACGACGAGCATGATCGGCGCGGCGATGCCGATCGAGGCGTAGTTCGGAAGGAAGCCGATGAGGCCGGTGACCAGGCCGATGCCGACGATGGTGATCATGAGGACGGTCTTGCGACCGCGCTTGTCGCCGAGCCAGCCGAAGATCGCGCCGCCCAGCGGCCGGGCGAGGAAGCCGACCGCGAAGGTGGCGAACGAGGACAGCGTGGCGACCGCGGGGTCCTTGGAGGCGAAGTACTGCACGTTGAACACCAGGGCGGACGCCGTGGCGAACAGGAAATAGTCGTACCACTCGAGGGCGGTGCCGACCAGGGCGCCGAACACCACGCGTCGGGTCTGCGACTCATCGATGTGCAACGCGGCGGAGGCTTCGTTGCTGTGAGCCTGCAGGGCGTTCTCGGACATCATGATCCTTCCGCTGGGTTGGTTGACCCTACCGCGGCAGCGAGACGAGGAGTGCGGTTCTACGTTCTCCGAGCGAGCGAGCGCAGCGAGTCGAGGAGTGCGGTTCTACGTTCTCCGAGCGAGCGCAGCGAGTCGAGGAGTGCGGTTCTACGTTCTCCGAGCGAGCGCAGCGAGTCGAGGAGTGGGTTCACGTTCTCCGAGCGAGCGCAGCGAGTCGAGGAGCGCGGTTCTACGTTCTCCGAGCGAGCGCCAGCGAGACGAGGAGCCCGGTTCCACGTTCTCTGAGCGAGCGCAGCGAGACGAGGAGCGACTCAGCTGCCCGGCTCCTCCGTCGCCCGCGCCGGCCGATCGACCGCGTCGTCGCCGCGCGCCTCGGCGTGTTCGCGGATCTCACGCCCCTGGCCGATCAGCTCCTCGCGCTTCTCCTCGGCCTTGTCGCTCGCGCGGGTGTCGCGGGGCGGCAGCTGCAGCGAGCGCTCGGCCTCGATGCCGGCCTGGAGCTGGCGGCTGCGCTCCATCTCGGAGTCGACCTCGGCGCCGAGGAGCAGGGCGTTGTTCGTGATCCAGATCCACAGCAGGAAGATGATCACGCCGCCGAGGGCGCCGTACGTCTTGTTGTAGTTGCCGAAGTTCGCGACATAGAACCCGAACACGACCGACAGCAGGATCCAGATCAGGATCGCGATGATCGAGCCGACGCTCACCCAGCGGAACTTGGGCTGCTGGACGTTGGGCGTCGAGTAATAGAGCAGGGCGACCAGTGCCACGACGATCGCGAGCATCACCGGCCATTTGATGACATTGAAGACCGTGAGGCCGAAAGACCCGAGGCCGAGCATGCGGCCGATCGTCTCTGCGATCGGGCCGCTGACGACCAGACCCACGAGCAGCAGTGCGACCATCACGACGCAGACCAGGGTGATCAGGAGCTGGATGGGGCGCAGCTTCCAGATGGGCCGGCCTTCATCGACCTCATAGATGCGGTTCATGGCGCGCCCGAAGGCACCGACGTAGCCCGACGCCGACCACAGGGCGCCGAGGATGCCGATGACCAGGCCCAGGCCGGAGCCCTTGGACTGCGTCATCTGCTCGATGGGGGCGCGGAGCTGGTCGGCGGCCTCGCCGGGGGCGATGCCGCGGATGAGGTCGAGCATGGCGGCGGTCGTCTGCTCGGCCTGTCCGACGACGCCAAGCAGCGAGACGACGGCCACGAGGCCGGGGAAGAGCGCGAGGACTGAGTAGTAGGTCAGGCCCGCGGCCAAGTCGGTGCACTGGTCGCGGGTGAACTCGGAGAAGGCCTTCTTGCCGGTGAACCGCCAGCTGGTCGCGTGGAGGTCCTCCGGGCCGTCGGGCTTGCGGGGATCGTCGGGAGCGGGTGCGTCAGCCTTCTTCGCGGCGGTGCCATCTGTAGCCATGCCCGCCAGACTATCGACATTTGGCCGGCAGGTATCAGGTCAAGGGCCCAGGACGCCGTTCACCAGGTCCTTCGCCTCGGCCTGAACCTTCTGCAGGTGCTCCTCGCCCACCAGCGATTCCGCATAGATCTTGTATTTGTCCTCGGTGCCCGACGGACGCGCCGCGAACCAGGCGTTCTCGGTCTGCACCTTGAGCCCGCCGATCGGCGCCCCGTTGCCCGGCGCCTCGGTCAGCACGGCGGTGATCTTCTCGCCCGCCAGCTCGGTCGCGTTCACGTCGTCGGCCGACAGGGCCGCGAGCTTCGCCTTCTGCTCGCGGTCGGCCTCGGCGTCGACGCGCGCATAGAACGAGGTCCCGTGGCGCTGCTCGATACCTGCGTACCGCTGTGACGGCGACTCGCCCGTGACGGCCTGGATCTCGGAGGCGAGCAGGGCCAGCAGGATGCCGTCCTTGTCGGTGGTCCACGTCGAGCCGTCCAGCGCCAGGAACGACGCCCCCGCCGACTCCTCGCCGCCGAAGCCCAGGTCGCCCGAGATCAGCCCCGGCACGAACCACTTGAACCCCACCGGCACCTCGACCAGGCGTCGGCCCACGTCGGCCGCGACCTTGTCGATCAGGCTCGAGGACACCAGCGTTTTGCCGATCCCCGCGTCGGCCGACCAGCCGTCGCGATGGGCGAAGAGATATTCGATGGCGACCGCGAGATAGGCGTTCGGGTTCATCAGCCCCGCGTCGGGCGTCACGATGCCGTGACGGTCGGAGTCGGCGTCATTGCCGGTCGCGATCTGATATTTCTCGCGGTTCGCGATGAGCGAGGCCATCGCGTCGGGGGAGCTGCAGTCCATCCGGATCTTGCCGTCGGTGTCGAGGGTCATGAAGCGCCACGTCGGGTCGACGTCGGGGTTCACGACGGTGAGGTCGAGCCCGAGCCGGTCGGCGATGCAGCCCCAGTAGTCGACCGCCGCCCCGCCCATCGGGTCGGCCCCGATGCGTACGCCGGCCTCGCGGATCGCATCGATGTTCAGCGCATGGGGCAGGTCGTCGACGTACGCGGTCATGTAGTCGTAGCGCTGCACGTCGGCGGAGGCGGCCGCGTACGGGCTGCGGTTGATCTCACCCGGCGTACGCATCAGCGCGTTCGCGCGCGCGGCGATCCACTTGGTGGCGTCGGTGTCGGCGGGACCGCCGTTCGGCGGGTTGTACTTGAACCCACCGTCGCGCGGCGGGTTGTGGGACGGCGTGACGACGATGCCGTCGGCGTCGGCCTGCGCCTTCGTGGCGTTGTGGACGATGATCGCGCGGCTGACCGCGGGCGTCGGCGTGTATTCGTCCTCGCGCTCGGCGCGCACGTGCACCCCGTTGGCGTGGAGGACCTCGATGGCGGTCTTCCAGGCCGGCAGCGACAGGGCGTGGGTGTCCTTGCCGAGGAACAGGGGACCGGTCGTCCCCTGCTCGGCGCGGTAGTCGCAGATCGCCTGCGTCGTCGCGGCGATGTGGAGCTCGTTGAACTTGGTGTCGAGGCTCGAACCGCGGTGGCCCGAGGTGCCGAAGGCGACCTGCTGGTCGATGTCGTCCGGGTCGGGCGTGAGGTCGTAGTAGGCGCCGATGACGGCGTCGACGTCGATGAGGTCCTCGGGACGGGCCGGCTGTCCTGCGCGCTCGTGTGCCATGACCCGATCCTAGGATGCGGCGCTCGGCGGTCCGGGGCGGGGCGTCAGGAGCGCCGCGCCCGGTACGCCGCCACGGCGTTGCGGTTGCCGCACGTGGTGCTGCAGTAGCGGCGCGAGCGGTTGCGGGACAGGTCCAGCACCAGAGCCTCACAGCCGTCGTCGGCGCAGACCGACAGCCGAGAGTGCTCGTCGTGGCGGATGACGTCGACCATGGCCATGGCCGTCTCGACCTTCACGCTCGTGGCGAGCGGCGCGTCGTCGGGCACCGCGTGGATGTGCCAGTCCTGGTCGTCGTGGCGCACCAGGCGGGGGACCGCGCCGGCCTCGGCGAGGAACGCGTTGACCAGTGCGGCGGCGACCTCGCGGTCGGCGAGCAGGAGCGTACGCAGGGGAGCGCGCAGGTCGCGGAGGGCGTCGAGCTCGGCCCGGTCGCGGTCGTGGCGCCCGGTGTAGCCCCACGCGTGGAGGAACGCGTCGAGGTCGGCGACGGTCGTCAGGGTGTCCGGCGTCTCGCCCGAGTTCACGAGCGCGACGGCGGACGCGAGCGCCATCTCGGTGTCATGGCCAAAGATCACGTTGACACATTACACGACGGTGCGTACGGTCATGAGTCATGACCACTCTTGCCGATGACACCCGCACCGTCGAGACCGCGCCCTCGCGCATGGCTTCGGGGCTCGCGTTCGCACTGGTCTCGGCGCTCACGTTCGGGCTGTCGGGCTCGTTGGCGACCGGACTGCTCCGGTCGGGCTGGTCGCCGGGGGCCGCCGTCCTCGCGCGCATCACGGTCGCGGCGATCGTCCTGGTGGTCCCCGCCGTCCGCGCCCTCCGCGGCCGCTGGCACCTCCTGCGCACCCACGCGGGGACGATCCTCGCGTACGGCCTGATCGCGATCGCGGGCTGCCAGCTCTGCTATTTCCTCGGCGTGGAACGGGTTCCGGTGGCGGTGGCGCTGCTGATCGAATACACCGCGCCGGTCGCGGTGCTGCTGTGGCTGTGGCTCATCCGCGGGCAGCGCCCGACCTGGGTGACGGTCGCCGGCGGGATCGTGGCGGGCGGGGGGCTCGCACTCGTCGTCGGCATCACTGGCGGCGTCGCGCTCGACGTCGCCGGCGTGCTCTGGTCGCTCGGCGCGATGGTCGGCGCGGCGGTCTATTTCATCTTGTCCGGCAACGAATCCGAGCTGCCGCCCCTCACGCTGGCGGGCGGCGGGCTGGTGGTCGGGACCGTTGTCCTGGGGCTGGCCGGGCTGGTCGGGATCGTCCCGATGGCGGCGACCACGCTGCCGGCCGCGTACGCCGGCGTCACCGTCCCGTGGTGGCTGCCCGTCCTCGGGCTGGGGGTGGTGACGGCGGCGATCGCTTACACCACCGGCATCGCGGGTGCCCGCCGACTCGGGTCGCGACTGGCGTCGTTCGTGGCGCTGTCGGAGGTGCTCGCGGCGGTGCTGTTCGCGTGGCTGCTGCTGGCCCAGCTCCCGCGGCCGGTGCAGTTGTTGGGCGGTGCCCTCATCCTGGCCGGGGTCGTGCTGGTCCGCGTGGGGGAGACGCCGCGTCGACGCCGGTTGCCGAAGGCTGGAAGAATGCCCGCATGACGTCTGCGAACTTCGGCCGTGCCATGGACCTGTCCGCCCTCAAGAACAAGGCCCAGTCGGCGCCCGCCGGTGGTGCGCCGGGAGGTAATGCCGGTTCGGCGCAGGGGAGCGGCTATGTGATGCAGGTCGGTGACGTCGCCGCGTTCGAGTCGCTGCTCACCAAGTCGATGCAGCACGTCGTCGTGGTCG
The DNA here is from genome assembly GCF_054776655.1 of Mariniluteicoccus flavus. Taxonomy (NCBI): domain Bacteria; kingdom Bacillati; phylum Actinomycetota; class Actinomycetes; order Propionibacteriales; family Propionibacteriaceae; genus Mariniluteicoccus; species Mariniluteicoccus flavus. Next base: position 222,641 of record NZ_BAAHBN010000003.1, read on the forward strand.
AGTTCTTCTCCGTCCGCGCCCAGGGCGGCGACCAGCTGTCGAAGGACCTCGCCGACCTCGCGAACGCCGCGGGTGGCAAGTGGCTGCTCGCGCGCGTCGACTGCGACCAGAACCCCGAGATCGCACAGGCGCTCGGCGTGTCCGGCGTGCCCACCGTCGTCGCCGTGATCGGCGGCCAGCTCGCCCCGCTGTTCCAGGGCGTCCAGCCGCGCCCGCAGGTCGAGGCCGTGCTCGAGCAGGTCATGCAGGCCGCCGCCGCCAACGGCGTCATGGGCAAGGCCGAGCCGGTCGGCGGCGCACCCGCGCCGGAGGGTGAGGCCGAGGAGTCGGCCCCCGACCCGCGGTACGCGGCCGCGTACGACGCCATGGAAGTCGGCGACTTCGCCAAAGCCGTGGAGGAGTTCGACAAGGTGCTGGCCGCGACGCCGGGCGACACCGAGGCCCAGGCCGGGCGCGCCCAGGCTGGGCTGCTGGCGCGGTCGATGGGGCTGTCGGGCGACGAGATCGCGAAGGCCGACGCCGATCCGAGCGACGTCGACGCGCAGCTCGCGGCGGCCGACGCCCACCTGGTGCAGGGCGAGTCGGCGGCGGCGTTCGAGCGCCTGATCGGCCTGGTCCGGCGTACGTCGGGGGACGAGCGCGACAAGGTACGCAAGCACCTGCTCGAGCTGTTCGAGACGATCGGCAACGCCGATCCGGCGGTGCTGAAGGCGCGTCGCGACCTGATGACCGCGCTGTTCTGACCGGTCACGCTGGCGGAGCGCGGAACGAGTCCACGCTGGCTGAGCGCGGAACGAGTCGACGTTGGCTGAGCGAGTAACGAGTCGAAGCCCCTGGTGGTCACGTTGGCTGAGCGAGGAACGAGTCGAAGCCCCTGCGGGTCCACGTTGGCTGAGCGAGGAACGAGTCGAAGCCCCTGCGGGTTCACGTTGGCTGAGCGAGGAACGAGTCGAAGCCCCTGCGGGTTCACGTTGGCTGAGCGAGGAACGAGTCGAAGCCCCTGCGGGTTCACGTTGGCTGAGCGAGGAACGAGTCGAAGCCACGCTCTCCGAGCCAGCGCTTCGCCTTGGCTGCGCCGCGACTCGCCCAGCACAGGCTCCGCGAGAACGAGGAGTCATCCCGGCAGCCTGACCTGGTCCCACTCACCGACGTCGCACTGCCCGTCCGCGTTGGTCCCCGTCCCCACCATCGTTCCATCGCCGCGCAGACCCAGCGTGTGCGTGGATCCGGCGGCGACCGTGACGATGTCGCGCCAGCCGCTCACGTCACACTGACCCTGGGAGTCGTCGCCCGTCGCAAACACCCGCCCATCAGCCGTGATAGCAACGGTGTGCTGGCTTCCTGCGTCCACGGCCACGACGTCATTCCAGTCATCGACGACACAGGCACCCGCTGACCTGTCCCCGGTCGCGACCACCCGCCCGTCGCGTCGCAGCCCCACCGTGTGGAGATGTCCCGCGGCGACGGCGATGAGGTCCCTCCATCCGTCGACCGCACACTGCCCTCGCTGGCTGTTGCCCGCGGCCACCGCCGAGCCATCGGCCATGACGCCCACGGAATGCCAGTCACCACAGGAGATCGCGGTGACCTCGCGCCAGGCTTCCACCGCGCAGGCCCCCTCGTTGGGGCGGCCGCTGGCGACGACATTGCCGTCGGCGAGGAGCCCGAGCGTACGCCGCCACCCGGCCGCGATGGCGGTGACTTCGCGCCACGACTCGATGTCGCACTGGCCGTCACCGTTCCAACCGGTGGCTCGGAGGGTGCCGTCGGCGAGCAGGGCGACCGAGTGTGATCGGCCGGTGTTCCTTGCGGTATGGACATTCCCGGCGGCGAGGGCGACGACATCCTTCCATTCCGCGACTCGGCACTCGCTGGCGGAACCATTCCCCGTGGCCAGGACGGTGCCGTCGTGGCGCAGGGCGAGGGAGTGGCGTCGTCCGGCGGCAATCACGTGCCTCATGGCTGACTCCCTTCTTCGTGGTGGGACGGCCATCTTCTCGTAGTAGGGGCCGCGGTTGGGGCGCGGGCCGGGCTCCGCGAGCTTCGTCTTGCGGCTGGGACGCCGGGCCGCAGGCTCGTTGGTCGCGTTGGGTTCGCGGCGTCTTTACGCCGCTTCGCCGAACTCGCGGCCGCCCTGCCCCCGCCCCAACCGCGTCGACGTTCCCCGAGCCCACGCTGGCTGAGCGAGGAACAAGTCGAAGCCACTTTGGTTCACGCTGGCTGAGCGAGGAACGAGTCGAAGCCACTTTGGTTCACGCTGGCTGAGCGAGGAACGAGTCGAAGCCACTTTGGTTCACGCTGGCTGAGCGAGGCACGAGTCGAAGCCATCCGTGGACGATGTGCGGAGATCGCGCCTCTGACAGGCGAAGAGGGGGCGAGGCGGCCGATCTCTGCACATCGTCCAGCGTTCTCCGAGCGAGCGCTTCACCGCTCCGCCGGGCGGCCTCGCCCAGCACAGGCTCCGCGGGTCGAGGACCCCGCGCTGGCTGAGCGAGGAACGAGTCGAAGCCACCGCCCGCGGGTCACGTTGGCTGAGCGACGCAGGAGTCGAAGCCACCTGCCCGCGATCCCCTTCCCCACAAGAAAAAAATAGTTCGAGATTCTTTTCGCAGAACCCCGTTCTGGACCCGAATTTGTCAGACCCCCTTCCTAGGCTGGAACCATCACCACACCCCAGGGAGGCACATCATGGACGACCTCACCGAACACCTACTGGCCAAGGGAAAACCCGACCGCACCGCGGTCATCCTCGGCCTCAAAGACGCCGCCGACCGCCAACGCCAAGCAGAGATCGACCAGGTCGCGCTGGTCGCCGCCGCAGCGAAGGCGTACGCCTGGATCGACGAACCCCTACCCGACAACGATTCCGCACCATCGGTCCTCCACGGCGAACGCCTGATCGTCCTCGGCGGGGACGGCACCCCGCAGGTCGCCGAGTTCTGCACCCTCGAAGTCGGCCCAGCGCTCGGGATTTCCCCGGACGCGGCGGCCCAGCTCATCGCCGACGTCCTCGACCTGCGCCACCGCCACCCCAAGCTGTGGGCACTCGTGATCGGCGGCTACATTCGCGTGTTCGCCGCCCGCAAAGTCGCCCAACTCACCCGCACCCGCGAACTCACACACAAGATGGCCGGGGAAGTCGACCGGAAACTCGCGCCGTTCGCCCCGCAATACACCGTCACCCGGCTGCTGAACCAGGCCGAACTGCTGTGCGATGTGGTCGACCCCGACGGTGCCGAAGCACGACGGAAAGCCGCACTGGAGCGACGCTTCGTCACCGTTCGGCCAGGGGAGGCCGGGACCGCGCTCGTCACCGGGCAGGTCGACGGCCCCGCCGGGCTCCGCCTCGACAAGACCATCACCCAACTCGCCGGCATCCTCCGCGACGCCGGACGCCGAGACTCGTCCGACGAAGACGGCACCGTCGTCGATGGTGCAGGTGCCGATAGTGCTCGTGTCGATGGTGCTCGTGTCGATCCCTTGGACCAGGAGTTCGCCGTGCTCCGCGCCCAGGCGCTCGAGCTCCTCGCCGACCCAGCCCGCGCCGGACGCGTCCTCGGCTCCGGAACCCTCGACTTCGATGACGCCGAAGGGCATGCCGGCACCCTGCCCGCACGCAAGGACCACCTCGAACTCGTGGTCCACGTCCGCCCCGACCAGGTCGACCGCGGTGCCGGCGGAGAGGTCACCGGCCTCGGCTCTGTCGCCCGTTCCCAACTGGGCGCACTGCTCGCGAACGCCGCGAAGGTGACCGTGCGGCCCGTCCTCGACCCAGATATGCCCCACGTGACCGTCGGCTACGAACCCACCGAGGCGCAGCGCCGGGAAGTGTTGCTGCGGGAGGAATACGAGGCGTTCCCGTTCTCCACACGGCGCTCGGCCGGGAAGTTCATCGATCTGGATCACATCGTGGAGTTCCCGCTCGGTGCGACGTGCACGACGAATCTGACGCCGCTGTCGAAGCGGGTCCATCGCGCCAAGACCTTCGGCGGGTTCACCACCACCCCCGTCCGCCCCGGCGTGAAGCACTGGAGAACACCCACCGGGCAGGAGTTCTGGACCACACCCCACGGCACCTACACCCGCAACCCCGACACCGACCTGATCATCGACCCGACCGGAACCCGACGACGCATCCGCCAGGCGACCCGACGAGCCGCCGAACTCGCCGAGAACCGCGCCAAACAACGGATTCGCGACGAAGCACGAGCCGCCGCGGCAAAGGTGTTCGCTCGGATGAGCCCAGCCCTCATCCCCTTGGCGGAGGAGACGGCCGCAGCTTGACCGTTGTGCCCACATGCGACCGTCCCGCTCGGAGACCTCCCCGGCGGGTGCGAAGCATGCCCTGATGCATAGGGTCATTCCATGGGGGATCTTCAGAACGGTGACTTCTCCCGCTTCTCGGAGGCGGGCTGGGGCGTGCGGAAGCAGGGGCTGGACTGCTCCCGGGCGTCGGCGTCGAACGGCAGGATGAGCATCGAGTTCACCAACGCCCACCAGGGGAAGTTCTTCCTGTTCCTCGAACGCCGGGGCTCGTGGTATCGCGCCGATGAGTCCTTGGCGTACCTCGTGGATGCCGCTGGCCACGAGGACGAAGTGGCCACGACACTGATCGACTGGCTGCCCCGCCTGACGCCTCGGAGCTTCCGGAAGTTGATCCGCGACGTGGTGCGCACGGGCTCCGTCGTGGAGACCGAGGTCAGGGGTGAGTGGATGAACGTCGCCGACGAGTGACCCGGCCCCGCCAGACCTTCACGGACGCGGTCCCGCCCGCCCGTCCTCGATGTAGTCCACCTGTCCCTGCGCCAGCCCCAGCGCGTGCCTCAACCGCCGCGCCGACAGCTCCGACACGTGCTCGCCCAGCCGCTCCGGCTCGACCCAGTGCAACTCGGCGATCTCGCTCTCCTGCTTGACGATCCGCGCGATCGTCGCCTCGTCCAGCACGCCGCCGTCGAAGATGAACTCCAGGGCGTCGTCCCAGCCGAGGTAGGGCGGCATCCAGTCCACCACCAGCAGGCGCAGGTCCTCGACCGTGATTCCGGGTTCCTCCTGCAGTTCCCGCGACGCACCCAACCGCGGCGACTCGTGCTGCTCGACCACGCCACCGGGCAACTCGAAGTCGTCCTTGAAATGCGTGTCACACAGGAGAATGCGGCCGGCGGAGTCCCGCAGCACCACGTGCCCGATCACCCGCTTGGTGGCCAGCACCGTGTTCATGACCCCTGAGAATCCAGCCGGCCCATAGACGATGTCGTCGGCGAGCCTCGCGTACATGTGGACGTCGGTCCACGAGCCATCGGGAAGCCGGAAGGCCTGCCGGCGTACGCCTTCCAGCCGGAACCCGGCCCTGTGCACCGCACGCCGCGCCATCGCGTCCGCCGCAGGCAGGGCGACCTCGACGCGGTGCAACCCCTTGTCGAGCAGGGAATCATCGGCGGCCAGGCTCACCGCCGACGCCAGCGTCTCCGCGTCGGTCGGGGCCGACCACTGCAGCTCGCCGACCCCCTCCTGGGTGACGTGGACGCTGATCGAGAACTCAGTCACGCTCGTCGCGCCCCGCAGCCCCCGGTCCGGAGGCGGCAACACCGGACTCACCGGCGTCGCGCCCCGCCTCCTCCGACTCGCGACGGCCCACGGCCTCGGCCTCCGCGCGGTGGGCGGCCTCGACCTCGGGCGACACGCGCGCGGCGTCGAGCGCGACAGACTCGTTGTCGCCGATCCCCGCCGGATCGAACCGCAACCACACAGCACCCAGTGGAGGCACCACCAAGGACGCGCTCGCGGCCTGGTCGTTCCACGGCATGTCGGTCGCGATGACCTGGCCGTTGAGCCACTGGCCGTTGCCGTCGAACTCGGGGTCGTCGGTGTTCAGCACCTCGCGCCACGCGCCGGCCACGGGCAGGCCGATGCGATAGCCCTCGCGCACCTCCGGGGAGAAGTTCACGACCGCCGCGACCATGTCGCCCTCGCCGTCGAACCGCAGGAAAGAGAAGACGTTCCCGCCGGCGTCGTTGGCGTTGATCCACGCGAATCCCGAGGGGTCGGAGTCCTTCGCCCACAGGGCGGGCGTCGCCCGATAGAGCTCGTTGAGCCGGCGGAACAGCAACTGGAGCCCGCGGTGACCCCACAGGTCCGACACCCACCACTCGAGACCCTTGGTCTCGCTGAACTCCGAGCGCTGACCGAACTCGTTGCCCATGAAGGTCAGCATCTTGCCGGGATGGGACCACATGAACGCATAGAACGCCCGCAGGGTCGCGAACTTGCGCCAGTCGTCCTGCGGCACCTTGGTGACCATCGATCCCTTGCCGTGCACGACCTCGTCGTGGCTGATCGGCAGGACGAAGTTCTCCGAGAACGCATAGACGAGCGAGAACGTCATGTCGTGGTGGTGGTACTGCCGGTGCATCGGGTCGCGCTGCAGATAGGACAGCGAGTCGTTCATCCAACCCATGTTCCACTTGAACCCGAAGCCGAGCCCGTCGTGGTGCACCGGACGCGTGACGCCGGGCCACGACGTCGACTCCTCGGCGATCGTCATGACACCGGGCACGCGCTCATAGAGGTGCTTGTTCACATAGCGCAGGAAGTCCACGGCCTCGAGGTTCTCGCGGCCGCCATACTTGTTCGGCACCCAGTTGTCGCCGCGCGAATAGTCGAGATAGAGCATCGAGGCCACCGCGTCGACGCGCAGGCCGTCGATGTGGAACTCCTCGATCCAATACAGGGCGTTCGAGACCAGGAACGACTTCACCTCGTTGCGCCCGAAGTTGAACACGTACGTTCCCCAGTCGGGCTGCTCGCCCTGGCGCGGGTCGGCGTGCTCATAGAGGGCGGTGCCGTCGAAGCGGCCGAGCGCCCACTCGTCCTTCGGGAAGTGACCGGGCACCCAGTCCATGATCACGCCGATGCCGGCCTGGTGGAGGCGGTCGATCAGATAGCGCAGTTCGTCCGGCGTGCCGAACGGCGACATCGGCGCGAAATAGCCCGTCACCTGATAGCCCCAGGACGGCGCGTACGGGTGCTGCGCCAGCGGCAGGAACTCGACGTGCGTGTATCCCTGCCAAGACACGTATTCCACGAGCTCGTCGGCCAGTTCGAGATAGGTCTTGCCCGGGCGCCAACCGCCCATGTGGACCTCGTAGATCGACATCGGCTCCGCGTGCGGGCGGCTCGCCGCGCGGCGCTCCAGCCACGCGGCGTCGTTCCACTCGTAGTGCGACTTCGTCACGATCGAGCCCGTCGCCGGCGGTCCCTGCGCGAATCGCGCCATGGGGTCGGCGCGGTCGATCCAACGCCCGTCGGCCCCGTGCACCTTGAACTTGTAGACCGTGCCCTCGCCGACGCCGGGCACGAAGATGCCCCACACGCCCGACCCCGGGATCAACTGCATCGGATGGGAACCGCCGTCCCACCCGTTGAAGTCGCCGACGAGCGCGACCTCGCGGGCGTTGGGTGCCCACACGGTGAAGCGCGTGCCGGTCACCTGCCCGCCGCCCTCGTCCTCGATGGAGACGACGTGCGCGCCCAGCCGCTTCCACAGCTCGGTGTCACCGCCGGAGTGCAGTCCTTCGAAGTCCCAGCCCTGCAGGCCGCCGAACGTGTCCATGGTCATCGGTTGTCCTCCGTGCTCGTGGGTTCGTGTGTGGTGTGGTGGTCGGCCTGCGTCGCCAGCGCCGCGAGGGCCGACAGCGGGAACGGCAGCCAGTCCGGCCGGTTCCGCGCCTCATACATCACTTCATAGATCGCCTTGTCCGCCATGTACGCCCGCAGCACGAGCGCCTCGTCGGCCGTGGCGGCGCGCCCCGACCGGTACGCCTCCTCGAACGCCCGCGAGCAGGCCTCGACCCAGGCGCTGGCAGCCCCCGCGTCGGCGCCGTCGAGCGTGGCCGCAGCCCCCGCATAGTCGAACGAGCGCAGCATTCCCGCGACATCGCGCCACGGGGTGTCGGCCTCGCGACGCTCGTCGAGCGTCTTCAGCGGCTCGCCCTCGAAGTCGATGATCTTCCACCGCCGTACGCCGTCGGCGTCGGCCGCCATCAACGTCTGGCCGAGGTGGAAGTCGCCGTGGACGCGCTGGACCTCGAAGTCCACGTGGGCCACCGACTCCAGCGTCCCTCTCAGTCCATCGGCCAGCCCAGCCAGCTCCGGCGCCAGCGGCACCGTCGCCTCGAGCCGGCGCAGCATGGCCGGTGTCACCGAGGCACCCGAACGCGTCGACGTGCCGAACCGCTCCGCCAGGGCCCCGTGGACCTCCGCCAGCGCCGACCCCAGAGCCGCCGCGTCCTCGGTGAACGGGCGCCCTTCGCGGCACGCGGCCACGGCCAGGTCCCACCCGTCCTCGGCCTCGCGCAGCTGCTCGACGAGCATGCCGGCGTCGGCCGCGAGGGTCTCGCCGTCGTGCTGCCACGTGACCTCGATCCACCCGAACAGCCGCGCGGCGTTCGCCACGTCGCCGCCGAACGCGTCGTGCACCTCGATGTCGAGGTTGCGTCCGAGCTCGAGCCGGCGGAACAGCTTCAGCATCGCCACGTCGGCATACATGATCGACGTGTTCGACTGCTGGCCGCCGAACACCCGCGGCGCCAGTCCGGCCGTCAGTCCGGTCGCGTCCGGCAGGTGGCTCGTCACCGAACCGCGCTCGTCGGCGTGCTCGGCCTCGCCGAGCATCATCGCCAGCAGGAGGTCGAGCGCGACCGGGTCGCGCGTCGCGTCGTGCACCTCGACGGAGCCGAGGTCGTCCAGCGGCGCCGACCCGATCAGCGAGTCGGACGACCCCACCGAGTCCGCGTCGCGATAGGCCAACGGGAGCAGATAGAAGTGGGTTTCGCGGTCACCGTCGTCGTACGCGACCTCCGCGATCTCGAACCGCACCAGGGGAAGCTCGTCGGCCACCGTCAGCGCCGGCAGCGCCGTCAGCGACACCAGCGAGCCGTCGCGGCCCTTGCCGCCGAACCAGCGCGCGCCCTGCATGTGCTGCCACAGCAGCGATCGCCGGTCGTCGTCACCCTTCCCGAACAGCTTCTCGAACATGTCAGCCACCCACGATCGGGATCGCGCCGGTGCGCTCGTCCTCGAGCACCGGCAGGTCGGGATCGTGCGCCATGATGCGCAGCCACAGGAATCCGTGGGCGGCCACCTCGACCTCGTACGCGTGGGCCGTGTCCTCGTCGATCGGGTGGTGGTCCTGGTCGCGCAGCAGGTCGAACGGCACCAGACCGCGGAATGGCGACAGGTCGAGCGTCACGGTCTGGGCCTGCGACGACAGGTTGTTCACACACAGCACGGCCACGCGCGGCTCGTCGGGACCGCCGCGATGTGAACGCAGGAAGGAGAACACCGCATCGTTGTCCCCACCGAGGTCCTCGAACGTGCCGAGCCCGAACACCGGGTGGTTGCGCCGGATCACGAGGATCGCGCGCAGCCACAGCAGCAGCGAGCCCGGGTCCATCATCTGCGCCTCGACGTTCACCGCCGACTTCCCGTACGCCGGGTCCTGCACCAACGGGAGATAGAACGAGTCCTCATCGCCCTCGGAGAACCCCGCGCCGTCGACGTCGGACCACTGCATGGGAGTGCGTACGCCGTCGCGGTCGTGCAGCCAGATGTTGTCGCCCATGCCGATCTCGTCGCCGTAGTACAGGACGGGCGAACCGGGCAGGGCCAGCAGCAGGGCGTGCAGCAGGTGGATGCGCTTGATGTCACCGTCGACGAGCGGAGCCAGCCGGCGCCGGATGCCGATGTTGCACTTCATGCGGGGGTCCGGCGCGTACTCGTTCCACATGTATTCGCGGTCGGCGTCGCTCACCATCTCGAGCGTCAGCTCGTCGTGGTTGCGCAGGAACGTGCCCCACTGGCAGCCCGGCGGGATCTCCGGGGTGTCGGCGAGGATCTCCGAGATGCACGCGCGCGACTCCTGCCGCAGGCCCATGTAGAGCCGCGGCATGACGGGGAAGTGGAACGCCATCTGGCACTCGTCGTCGTCGCCGAAATATTCCACGACGTCGTGGGGCCACTGGTTGGCCTCGCACAGCAGGATGCGGCCGGGGAACTCCTCGTCAACCATTCTCCTGACCTGCTTGAGGATCGCGTGGGTCCCGCCGAGGTTCTCGCAGTTCGTGCCGTCCTCCTCGATGAGGTAGGGGACGGCGTCGAGGCGGAACCCGTCGATGCCCTTCTCCAGCCAGAAGCGGATCGCGTCCATGACGTCGCGCACGACGTTGGGGTTCTCGAAGTTCAGGTCGGGCTGGTGGTGATAGAAGCGGTGCCAGAACCACTGCCCGCGCACCCCGTCGTACGCCCAGTTCGACGGCTGGTGGTCGACGAAGATGACGCGCGCGTCGCCATACGTGCGTGGCGGCGTCCCCTCGGGGTCGTTCGGGTCGGCGTCGGCCCACACGTAGTAGTCGCCGTACGGCCCCTGCGGGTCGGCGCGCGACTCCTGGAACCACGGGTGCTGGTCGCTCGTGTGGTTCATGACGAAGTCGATGATGATGCGGATGCCGCGCTCGTGGGCGCCCTCGATGAACTCTTCGAACTCCTCGAGCGTGCCGAGCACCGGCAGGACGCCGGTGTAGTCGGCCACGTCGTAGCCGCCGTCGCCGAGCGGCGACGGGAAGAACGGCGGCAGCCAGATGCAGTCGACGCCCAGCCACTGGAGGTAGTCGAGCTTTTCCTTCAGGCCGGCGAAGTCGCCGACCCCGTCGCCGTTGGAGTCGCGGAAGCTGCGGACCATCACCTCATAGAAGACGGCCTTCTTGAACCACTCGTCGTCATGGGGGTCCATGCCGGCGGTGGCCTCGATGAGTGGTTCGGTCTGGGTGGAATCGTTCACGAACGGCACCTCCCTCAGTCGGTGACGACGGTCAGCACGTGGGCCGGGTGGGCGGGGGAGAGGCGGATGAAGTTCCTGGCCCCCCACCGGAAGTCGGCTCCCGTGATGTGGTCGTGGACGTCGATGACCGAGCTCTGGTCGAGGCCGAGCGCGCCGAGGTCGAGATAGACCTCCGACTCCTGGGTGTGGTGGGGATCCAGGCTGCACACGACGATGGCCGTGGACGTCTTGCCGGTCTCGGGATCGCTGTCCTGCTTGGAGAACGCCACGATCTGGCTGTTGGGCACGTGGTGGAAGTGCAGGTCGCGCAACTGCTGCAGCGCGGGCACGTCCCGGCGTACGCGGTTGAGGATCGTGATGAACTCGTTGAGGGTGCCGCGCTCGCCGCCCGACCAGTCGCGGGGGCGGAACTCGAACTTCTCGGAGTTGAGGTATTCCTCGCCGCCCACGCGCAGCGGCTCGGCCTCGAACAGCTCATAGCCCGAATAGACGCCCCACGTCGGCGACAGGGTCGCCGCCAGCACCGCGCGGATCGCGAAGCCCGCCGGACCCGAGGTCTGCAGGTAGGCCGGGTTGATGTCGGGCGTGTTAACGAAGAAGTTCGGGCGATAGAAGGAATCCATCTCGTGCGTCAGCTCGCCGAGGTATTCCTCGATCTCCCACTTCTCGTTGCGCCACGTGAAATAGGTGTAGGACTGCTGATAGCCCACCTTGCCGAGCATGTGCATCATCTCGGGCTTGGTGAACGCCTCGGCGAGGAACAGCACGTCGGGGTGGTTCTTCCGCACCTCGCCCAGCAGCCAGGCCCAGAACTCGACGGGCTTGGTGTGGGGGTTGTCGACGCGGAAGATCTTCACGCCCTTGGCGATCCAGAACTCCAACAGGCGCAGGCATTCGGCGTAGATGCCCGCGCGATCGCGGTCGAAGTTGATCGGATAGATGTCCTGGTATTTCTTCGGCGGGTTCTCCGCGTACGCGATGGTGCCGTCGGGGCGCTCGGAGAACCACTCCGGGTGCTCGGTGACCCACGGGTGGTCCGGCGACGCCTGCAGGGCGAAGTCGAGGGCCACCTCCATGCCGAGCTCGCGCGTCTTGGCCACGAACCGGTCGAACGCGTCCCAGTCACCCAGCTCGGGGTGCAGAGCGTCATGGCCGCCCTCGACGTTGCCGATGGCCCACGGCGAGCCGGGATCGTTCGGTCCCGGCGTCAGCGTGTTGTTGGGTCCCTTGCGGAACGACGTGCCGATCGGGTGGATCGGCGGCAGATAGATGACGTCGAAGCCCATCTCGGCGGCCGCCTCGAGGCGCTCGTGGGACGAGTCGAACGTGCCGGACGTCCACGTCTTCGTCTCCGGGTCGTACGCGGCCCCCTGCGAGCGCGGGAAGAACTCGTACCAGGACCCGAACAGCGCCCGGCGGCGGTCGCAGAAGATCGGGTAGTCCGGCGTGGGGGAGACGAGCCGGCGCGGCCCGTGCTGGGCCATGATGCGGCGCACGTCGCGGTGGAGCAGCTGCTCGGCCCGGTCGGGCACCTCACGGGTGCCGTCGGTGAGCGGCTCGAGCTCGGCCAGGCGCTTGGCCGCGTACGCGTCGCCGGCCTCGCGGGCGTTCGCCGCGGCCTCGCGGAACAGGTCGGCGGCCTCCATGCAGACCAGTTCCACGTCCATACGCGCGGGCAGTTTGACCTCGGCGTGGCGGACCCAGGTCTCCCACGGGTCGTCCCACGCCTCGACGCGGAACGTCCACGGTCCGACCTCGTCGAGCCGAACGTACGCCTCGTAGCGGTTCCAGCCCTTCGGCTCGCACGGCACCATCTCCACCCGGCGCTCGGCGCCGGTCGGGGAGGTCAGCACGACGGTCGCGGCGACCGAGTCGTGCCCCTCGCGGAAGACGGTGGCGCGGATCGGGAGGCGCTCGCCCTCGGCGGCCTTGGCGGCGTACGCCCCGCACTCGATGACGGGCGAGACCTTCGTCACGGGGATGCGGCCGATCACGACCCCGTGTGGGGTCTCGACCACCGTGGACGTGCCGGCGGACGGCGTGGACAGGGACTTCGAGGCAGTGTTCGCAGTCACAGAGGCAACGCTAGCGGGGCGGCCGCGGCACGATTCGTGACCCCCGCCACGAGCCGGATTTCCTGACCCGCGGTCGCGCCGAGAACGTTATTCCGACGACACCTGAACGTTAGGTGGCCGACAACTTTGACCGGTAGGTTGGCCCCGTGCGTGCCATTCGTCGATTCATCGTCCAGCCGGTCCTCCCGGCAGAGCTCAAGCCGCTCGGGGAGCTGGCCACCAACCTCCGGTGGGCCTGGCACCAGGGCACCCAGGAGCTGTTCAAGGCCATCGATCCCGCCCTGTGGGACTCGACCGGTCACGACCCGATCAAGCTCCTGTCGCAGGTGTCTCCCGATCGCCTCGAGATCCTCAGCCGCGACAGCCGGTTCGTCCGCAACCTGAACCTCCTGTCGGCCGACCTCGACGATTACCTCTCGGCCGACCTCTGGTTCCAGGAGTACGCTGCCGCGAACAACGCGCCGAGCGCCATCGCGTACTTCTCGGCCGAGTTCGGCATCACCGAGGTCCTGCCCATCTACTCCGGCGGCCTCGGCATCCTCGCCGGCGACCACCTGAAGGCGGCCTCCGACATCGGCGTGCCGATCATCGGCGTCGGCCTGATGTATCGCCACGGCTATTTCCGCCAGTCCCTCAACGCCCAGGGCTGGCAGCAGGAGCGCTATCCCACGCTCGACTCGTCGGAGCTGGCCATCAAGCCGCTGCTCGACGGCGAGGAGGAGGTCCACATCACCGTCGACATCCGCAACCGACCCGTACGCGCGGCCCTGTGGGTCGCCCAGGTCGGCCGCGTGCCGCTGGTGCTCATGGACACCGACATCGAGGGCAACGACGAGGGCCAGCGCGCCGTCACCGACCGCCTGTACGGCGGCGGCACCGACCACCGCCTCGCCCAGGAGGTGCTGCTCGGCATCGGCGGCGTCCGCGCCGTACGCGAGTTCACGCGCCTCACCGATCGCCCCACGCCCGAGGTCTACCACTGCAACGAGGGCCACGCCGGCTTCCTCGGTCTCGAACGCATCCGCGAATACCTGGCCGAAGGCCACGACTTCGACGCCGCCGTCGAGCTGACCCGCGCCGGCACGGTGTTCACCACCCACACCCCGGTCCCGGCCGGCATCGACCGCTTCCCGCGCGAGATGATCGTCGACCAGTTCCAGCACTTCGACGGGCTGCCGCTCGACCGCATCCTCGCGTTCGGCACCGAGGACTACGAGGGCGGCGACCCCACCCGCTTCAACATGGCCGTCATGGGCTTCCGCCTCGGCCAGCGCGCCAACGGCGTGTCCGAGCTCCACGGCGAGGTCTCGCGCGACATGTTCCACGGCCTGTGGCCGGCGTTCGACGAGTCGGAGGTGCCGATCGGCTCGATCACCAACGGCGTCCACCACCGCACGTGGGTCCACCCCGAGCTGCTCGAGCTCCTCGAGTCGCCGATCTCCGACAACGAGTCGGTCATCGACGGCTATGACTGGAACGGCCTGAGCCGCGTCGACGCCAACACGATCTGGTCGCTGAAGCGCAAGATGCGCGGCGACCTGATCACGATGGCCCGCGAGCGCCTGCAGCAGTCCTGCCGTGCCCGCGGCATCAACGCCGACTGGGTCGACAACGCGCTCGACCCCCACCACCTGACGTTCGGCTTCGCGCGTCGCGGCGCGTCCTACAAGCGCCTCACGCTGATGTTGCGCGACCCCGAGCGCCTCAAGTCGCTGCTGAACCACCCCGAGCGACCCATCCAGATCGTCATCGCCGGCAAGGCCCACCCGGCCGACGACACCGGCAAGGCGCTCATCCAGCAGATGGTGCAGTTCGCCGACCAGGAGGACGTGCGCGAGCGCATCGTCTTCCTGCCCGACTACGACATCGCCATGGCACGACCGCTCTATCCCGGCTGCGACGTCTGGATCAACAACCCGCTGCGCCCCTACGAGGCCTGCGGCACGTCCGGCATGAAGGCCTCGCTCAACGGTGCGGCCAACCTGTCGATCCGCGACGGCTGGTGGGACGAGTGGTATGAGCCCCGCGTCGGCTGGGAGATCCCGTCCGCCGAGGGCATCACCGACCCCGAGGCTCGCGACGAGGCCGAGGCCAAGTTCCTCTACGACATCATCGAGAACGAGATCGCGCCGCGCTACTACAAGAAGGACTCCAGCGGCCTCCCGCAGGAGTGGATCACCCTGATGCGCGACACCATCGCCATCCTGGGCCCGAAGGTGCTCGCCTCGCGCATGGTCCGCGACTACGTCACCCACCTCTACGCGCCCGCGTCCGTCTCGGCGGCCAAGGTCGCGCCGCAGGGCGTCGCGAGCGAGCTGGCCGCATGGAAGAAGCGCGTCCGCGCGGCCTGGCCGCAGGTGCGCGTCGAGCACGTGGAGGCCACCAACTCGGGCGCGGTCGAGGTCAACCAGCAGATCGAGTTCTCGGCGCTGGTGCGCCTGGGCGAGCTGCGGCCCGAGGATGTCGAGGTGCAGCTGATCGCCGGCGACGTCGACGCCGACGACGAGCTGCACAACATCCGGCGCTATGCGGTCACCGAGAACCACGAGGCCCATGACGGATTCCGCCGCTATGAGGTGACGGTCCCGGCGCGCTACACCGGCTCGATCGGCTTCACCATGCGCGTCGTGCCGCGCCACGACCTGATGGTCACCCCGGCCGAGCTCGGCATCGCCGCGCTCCCGGCGGTGCCCACGCGCTGACGCAGGACAACGGATCAGGGGCCGGCACGCGGATGCGTGCCGGCCCCTGGTCTTTGTGTGGGTGAACGCCCTCTCAGGTTCTCCCGAGCGGGCGCCCGGCCTCAGGTTCTCCGAGCGGGCGCCCGGCCTCAGGTTCTCCGAGCGGGCGCCCGGCCTCAGGTTCTCCGAGCGGGCGCCCGGCCTCAGGTTCTCCGAGCGGGCGCCCGGCCTCAGGTTCTCCGAGCGAGCGCCCGGCCTCACGTTCTCCGAGCGAGCGCCAGCGAGTCGAGGAGTAAGAGTCACGATTCGTCCACTCGATCGCTGAGATCGGGCGAGATCGCCGTTCTGGGTGATCGACTGGACGTTTCGTGACATGGATTCGGACGCCGGCCGCTCCTCGTCTCGGCCGCAGGCGGCCTCGCTCGGAGAGCGTTCTCCAAGCGAGCGCCTGCCCACGTTCTCCGAGCGAGCGCCAGCGAGTCGAGGAGCTGGTCGCGGCGTCCCCAGTTCAGTCCCGCTCGATGACCGTCCCGACCCCGCCCTCGACCGCGTCGACGATGTGGTCCAGCGCCGTGATGACCGACCGCGGCCCGCCGCCGCGGACGAAGCGCAGCGCCGCCTCGATCTTCGGTCCCATCGATCCGCTCGCGAAGTGGCCCTCGTCGGCGAGGGCCTCCATCTCCGCGAGCGTCACGCGTCCGATGTCCCGCGCCTCGGGCGTGCCCCAGCCGACGACGGCGTGCGCGACGTCGGTCGCGATCACCAGCACGTCGGCCTCCACCTGGCGCGCGAGGATCGCCGCGGTCAGGTCCTTGTCGATGACGGCCTCGATGCCGCGCACGCCGCCTCCCGTCGCCGTGACCACGGGAATGCCGCCGCCGCCGGCCGCCACGACCACCAGCCCCGCCGCCAGCAGCGTCAGCATGGCGGGGGAGTCGAGCACCTCGAGCGGGTCGGGCGACGGCACGACGCGGCGCCACCCCTTCTCGCCGCGGTCCTGCCAGTGCTGGCCCATCTCGATGAACTTCCGCGCCTCGTCCTCCGGCAGGAAGCGCCCGATCGGCTTCGATGGCTCGGCGAACGCCGGGTCGTCGACGTCGACGAGCGTGCGGGTCACCAGCGTGGCGACGCGCCGCTCGACGCCCCGGGCGGAGAGCGCCTGCTCGAGCGCGTTCATCACGGTGTAGCCGACCGTGCCCTGGGTCTGCGCCCCACACCAGTCGAGCGGCACGGGCGGCACGACGTGGGCGGCGAGCTCGTTCTTGACCAGCAGGTTGCCGACCTGCGGGCCGTTCCCGTGGGTGATGACGACCTCGTGGCCGGCGGCGATGAGGTCGGCGACCGACTCCATGGCCACCTCGACGGCGCGGCGCTGCTCCTCGGGGCGCGCCGAGCCGTCCGGGGAGGTCATGGCGTTCCCGCCGAGGGCGAGCATCACACGCACGTCAGTTCTCCTCGTCGAGCCACGCGCGGACCGATTCGTTGTGCTGGCCCAGCAGGGGCGGCGCGAGGTGGGTGGCGCGGCCGCCGGCATACGGGTTGTCGTCGAGGCGCAGCGGCGGGCCGGGCACCTCGATCGAGCCGAGCACCGGGTGATCGACGTCGAGCACGAGGTGCTGCGATCGGGTCTGGTCCCAGGCGTACACCTCGTCGATCGTCCGCACCTTGCCCGCCGGGATTCCCTTGTCGGCAAGGGCCTGCAGCAGGTCTCCGGCCTTCCAGCCCGACGCGATCTCGTTGATCAGGTCGATGACGGCGTCGCGGTTGCGGACGCGCTCGGGGTTGGTCGCCATGCCCTCGCGGGCGGGGTCGAGGTCGAGCAGCTCGCAGAGCTGGGCCCACTGGCGCTCCGACCCGCACGCGATCTGGACGGGTCCGTCGGAGCACTCGAACAACCCATAGGGCGTGATCGACGGGTGGTGGTTGCCCTTGCCGCGGCCGACCTTGCCGCCGACCGTCCAGTTCGTGCCCTGGAAGGCATGCACGCCGACGAGCGACGCGAGCAGCGAGGTGCGGACGATGCGGCCGCGACCGGTGCGCTCGCGCTCATAGAGGGCCGAGACGACGCCGTACGCGCCGTACATGCCGGCGAGCAGGTCGCCGATCGGTACGCCGACCTTGGTGGGGGAGTCGGGGTCCGGACCGGTGATCGACATCAGGCCCGACTCGCCCTGGCCGATCTGGTCGTAACCGGGGCGGCCTCCCTCCGGGCCGTCGTGGCCGAAGCCCGTGATCGACAGGACGACCAGGCGTGGGTTGATCTCCTGCAGGCGCTCCATCGAGAACCCGAGGCGGTCGAGGACCCCGGTGCGGAAGTTCTCGAGCAGCACGTCGGCCTTCGCGACCAGACGGGTGAGCACGTCCTTGCCGTCGTCGGACTTGAGGTCGAGCTCGATGGACTCCTTGTTCCTGTTGCAGGACAGGAAATAGGTGGAGATCTCGTCGTCGGGGCCGACGAAGGGCGGCCCCCACGAGCGGGTGTCGTCGCCGGTGCCGGGCGACTCGACCTTGATCACGCGGGCGCCCATGTCGCCGAGCATCATGCCGGCGTGCGGGCCGGCGAGCGCGCGGGTCAGGTCGATCACGACCACGCCGTCGAGAGGGCCTGCGGTCTGGGTGTCAGTCATGGGTTCTCCCTGGTGTCGTGGGCATGCGGGAAATGGGGGTCATCCGTCGGCTCCCGGGAGACCGATTCTGCCCATCCCGTCGGCGCGCGGCCCAGCAGGGTGGTCAGGACCAGCGGTGACCCGACGAACCCATGGGCGTCGTAGTGGGCGAACATCGCCCGGAGCTCGCTCACCTGGCGGGTGCCGTCGGGCTCGGGCGGTGCGACCGCCTCGGCGACCACGGGCCGCCCCAGCACGTCGGAGGCGAGCTCGGCCATCGTCGAGACGTCCAGAGCCTCGGGCCCCGCCAGCTCATAGGTCCCGTGGACGTGCGCGCCGTCGAGCAGCACGGTGGCCGTCGCCTCGGCGACGTCCGCCAGGTCGACGTTCGAGAACGGGCGGTCCAGCGCGTACGGCACCGCGAGCCGCCCGGCCCGCGCGGCGGCGATGAGGTTCTGGTGGTACGCAGCCGGCTGCAGGACGGTCCAGTCGAGCCCGCTGGTGCGGACCACGTGTTCGGCCTCGGCCTTGCGCAGGTGGTGGGGCATGGTGGGCGCGTACGGGTGCATGACCGAGTGGAACACGAGCCGGCGTACGCCCGACTCGCGCGACCGGTCGACGATGTTGCGGGCCATGACGACCTCGTCGATCGAGAGGTTCGGCGCGGCGTGGTGGATGGCCGCGATCCCTGCCAGTGCAGGAAAGAGGCCGTGCCCGGTTGCGAGGTCGGCCTCGACGAGCTCGACCCTGGCCGGCACCCGGCCCGCGCCCGACACCGCGCGCGTGACCCCGCGTACGCGGACCCCGCGCGCCAGCAGGGCGCGGGCCACGGCGCCACCGGTCTTCCCGGTGACGCCTGTGACCAGCACGACCTGCTCGCCCATCGTTGTTCCTGTCCGTCGATCAGAGCCAGGCGGTCAGAGCCAGTCGACCTCGGGGGCCGTGCGGCCCTCGGGGTCGAGCTGGGCGAAGCCGGGACCGCGGTCGAAGAAGGCCTCCTCGCCGGTGCGGGCGTCGCGCAGCTCGCGACGCAGCTGCTCGGTCGCCTGCTCGTCGACCTGCGGGTCGTCCTTGTCGCCGGTCGCGACGACGCCGTAGTCGTTCCTCGCGCCCTCGAACGAGACCTTGCCCCAGCTCAGGTCGCGGCGGACCTCGTCGACCGGACGCTCCAGCGGATCGCCCCAGCCGCCGCCCCCGGTGGTGCGGATGCGGACGACCTCACCGGCGCGGATCGGCTCCGCGTCCGAGAGGGCCTCGAGCTCGCGCTCGTTCTCACCGCCGGGGTCGATCGTGACCTGGAAGGGCTTGCCCGCCTTCCCACCCTTCACGCCCCAGCACGCGAGGATCGACCGGTCGGCGATCGACATGAAGTTGGCTTCCTTCAACATGCGGATGTGCTTCTCATAGCCGAGCCCGCCGCGATAGCGCCCCGCGCCGCCCGAGTCGACGGCGAGGCCCAAACGCTCCACCAGGAAGGGGAAGCGCGACTCGGTGAACTCGGTCGGCAGGTTGCGGGAGTCGGGCACGACGTGGATCGTGTCCTCGCCGTCGGCGTAGTAGCGACCGCCCGCGCCGCCGCCGAGCACCTCGCGCATGAGGTAGTCGTTGCCGTCGCGGTCCTTGCCGTAGACGCCGGTGTAGCGGATCGTCTCCTGGTCGGCCGGCATCTGTCCGTCGACGGCCTTGGCCACCACGCCGGCCAGCACGCCCAGCAGGCGGAGGATGACGAACGTGCGCGCGTTGGTCGGGCCGGGATAGATGGGCGTCAGCAGCGTGCCCTTCTCGGGGAAGCGCATCTCGATCAGCGGCACGATGCCCTCGTTGACGTCGAGCTCGCCCATGCGCTGCGGGGTGTCCGCGAGGTTGCGCAGGATCGGGGCGAGCCACTTCTTCAGGAAGTTGCCCCCGACATAGTCGCCGCAGTGGTTGATCGGTCCTGCGGCCTGCGCCGCGGTGCCGGTGAAGTCGATGATGAGCTTGGGCCCGTTGCCGGGTCCGCCGGTCGACACCTTGGTCAGGGTGATCCGCTGGGTGTGCAGCATCGGGTCGGAGACGCCGTCGTGCTCGGCGTAGTCCTCCCAGACGTATTGCCCGTCCGGGATCTTGGCGAGGATCTCGCGGCGATAGATCTCCGTGGTGTTGTCGAGGATCGTGTCGAACGCGGCCTCGACGGTGTCGCGGCCGTAGCGCGCGAACAGCTCGGTGAGACGGCGCGCGCCCATCAGGCAGGCCGAGCACTCGGCGTCGAGGTCGGCGGCCAGCGAGTCGGGCATGCGGGAGTTGCGCGTCATGATGCGCAGCGCCGCCCTGTTCGGTACGCCGGCGTCCCACAGCTTGATCGGCGGGACCGACAGCCCCTCCTCGTGGACGCTGGTGGCGCCCGACGGCATCGAGCCGGGGCACGCGCCGCCGATGTCGTCGTGGTGGCCGAAGGCCTGGACGAAGCAGACGACCTCGCCGTCGTGGAACACCGGGACCGTCACGCAGAGGTCGGGCAGGTGGCCGATGCCGCCCTCGGACTCGTAGACGTCGTTGTGGAAGAAGACGTCGCCCTCGCGCATCGTGTCGAGCGGGAAGTCGCGCACGATCGGGTGCACCAGGGCCGAATAGGAACGGCCCGTGAGCTTGCGGAGCTGGCGGTCGTGGATGCCGGCGCGGAAGTCGTGGGCGTCGCGGATCATGGGGGAGCGCGACGTGCGGGCGATCGAGGTCTCGACCTCCATCTCGACGCTCGCCAGGGTGCCCTCGACGATCTCGACGACGATCGGGTCGACCTGCGTACCCTCCGGCGTCAGGCGGTTGCCGTGGTCGTACGCGGTGGGCAGGCCGGCCGGATTGATCGGCTCCGCGGCGATGTAGGCCTCGAGGGCCTCGCCGGTCAGCGGGGTCAGGGACAGCATCGAGCCGGAATCGGTGGCGTTGCCGGGGGTGTGGATGTCGGTGGCGGTCACTTCGCGGCCTCCTTCGTGATGATGAGGTTCCCGTGCTCGTCGACGCGGACGCCGAAGCCGGGGTGGACGGGGACGGTGGAGCCGAACTCCTCGATGATGACCGGCCCGGCCAGCGTGTCGCCGGCGCGGAGGTCGGGGCGCCAATAGACGCCGGTGGACACGGCACCCTCGTCGGCGTCGAAGCAGACGTCGCGCGTGGAGCGGCGGGCGCGCTCCTCGAGCGGGGCGGCGCCCTCGGTGGTCTCGATGGTGGCGAGCTCGGGCCGGGTGATGGGGCCGATGCCGGACACGCGGAGGTTGACCCACTCGACCTGCTGCGAGTCGTCACCGCGGAAGTCGTAGCCGTAGAGCGCGCGGTGCTCGGTGTGGAACGCGTCGGCGACCTGCTCGGCCCACTCGCGGGTGACCTCACCCTCCGGCGCGGGCACGCGTACCTCGAAGGCCTGGCCGAAGTAGCGCAGGTCGGCGGTGCGTTGGAACCGGTGGTCGGCCTCGGCGAAGCCCTCGGCGGCCAGGGCCTTGGCGGCCCGGCCCTGCAGGTCGCCGAAGATGTCGGCAACCGTCGTCAGGTCGAGTCCGATGTGCTTGGTGACGTGGGTCTGCACGTAGTCATTCTTGACGTCGACGGTGAGCAGGCCGAACGCCGAGACGTTGCCGGGGTTCTGGGGCACGACGACGCCCGCGAGGTCGAGGATGTCGACCAGGCGGCACGCGAGCAGCGAGCCCGAGCCGCCGAACGTCGCGAGCATGAAGTCGCGTACGTCCAGACCGCGCTTGACCGAGATCTGGCGCAACGCGTTGGCCTGGTTCCAGGCCGAGATCTCGAGGATGCCGGTGGCGCACTTCTCCGGCGACAGTCCGAGCCGGCCGGCCAGCTCGGTCACGCCCGTACGCGCGGCCTCGGCGTCGAGCGGGATCTCGCCGCCCAGCAGGTGGGGAGGGATGCGCCCCAACATGACGTGGGCGTCGGTGATGGTCGGGTCGGTGCCCCCCTTGCCGTAGCAGATCGGGCCGGGGTCGGCGCCGGCCGAATGGGGGCCGACCTTGAGCTGTCCCTCGGGCGTGGTCCAGGCGATGGAGCCTCCGCCGGCGCCCACGGTGACGACGTCGATCATGGGGATCTTCGAGGGGTACGCACCCACCGACCCCTCGGTCGTCAGGGCGGGCTCGCCGTTGGTCACGACCGTCACGTCGGTGGACGTGCCGCCGCCGTCGCAGGTGAGGACCTTGTCGAACCCGGCCTTCTGGGCGATGAGGCCCGCGCCCAGGGCGCCGGCCGCGGGACCGGACAGGACGGTGGTGATGGGCTGGTTGACGACCTCGTCGGCCGACAGCACGCCACCGTTGGATTTCATGATGTAGAAGGGAATGCGCTCGCGCGCGTTCTCGTTTTCGGTCGAGGTGGCGCCGGTGAACTGGTCGAGGCGCTCGTGGATGTTGGTGACATAGCGCGACACCTTCGGCTTCACCGCGGCGTCGACGAGCGTGGTCATGGAGCGCTCGTATTCGCGGTATTCGCGCAGGACCTCCGAGCTCAGCGACACGATCGCGTCGGGGTGCTCCTCGCGGAGGATCTCGCGCATCCTGAGTTCGTGCGCCGGGTTCGCGTACGCGTGGAGGAAGTTGACGCCGAGCGTCGTGATGCCGCGGTCGCGGAACCAGCCTGCGGCCGCGCGGGCGCCCTCCTCGTCGAACGGGCGGACCTCGTTGCCCTCGAAGTCGAAGCGGCCCTCGACGGTGCGGACGAGGTCGGCCGGCACGATGCGGTCGGGCTTGACCCAGAAATAGGAGTTGCCGTAGCCGTCCGGCACGGCCTGGCGCGCGATCTCCAGCACGAACTCGTAGCCCTCGGTGGTGATGAAGCCGAGTCGGTCGACCTTGCCCTCGAGCAGCTGGTTCGTGGCGACCGTCGTGCCGTGGCAGACCGCGGTGATGTCGCCGCCGTCGGCGCCGAGCATGTCGAGGACCTTCTCGACGCCGTTGATGAACCCGTCGGCGGGGTTCGAGGGCGTGGAGGGGGTCTTGGTCGTGGTGAGGGTGCCGGCGTCCTCGTCGAAGGCGACGACGTCGGTGAAGGTGCCGCCAGTGTCGATGCCGATGCGGATCCGGCGCGGGGTCCGTGCGGGGGTCTGGGTCATGTCCGTCCTTCGCTGGTGGTGCCTGGCGCTCAGGGTGTGCTGGGTCGATTCAACTGGTCGGGGGGCGCCAGTTCGCCGTCAACTTGTGCCAAACCCCGGCCCCGGATGTTCGTGGAAGGCTGCCCGGGAGGAGGATTCGTCGGCGTGATCCGCCAAAGATCGGTGGGTGGGGTGCCCGTGAAAAGTGCGCAGGTGTGCCCATTTCGAGGCCTGGGGTCCGGGTACGTCGGCGTGTTGCGCGCAGGTGTGCCCATTTCGCGGGCTGGGGTCCGCGTACGTCGGCGTGTTGCGCGCAGGTGTGCCCATTTCGCGGGCTGGGGTCCGCGTACGTCGGCGTGTTGCGCGCAGGTGTGCCCATTTCGGGGCCTGGGGCCCGCGTACGCCGGCGTGTTGCGCGCAAGTGTGCCCATTTCGCAGCCTGGGGCCCGCGTACGGCGGCGTGTTGCGCGCAAGTGTGCGATTTTCACGACCGGGCGACACCAGAGACGGCACGAGCCCGTGAAAGGTGCACAGGTGCGCACTTTTCACGGGCTCGGCCACCGGTACGCCCGGCTCAGCCGTGCTGGTAGCCCGTCGGCTCGTCGCCCAGGTCGACGATCGCCGCCACCGGGCCGCCGCCCTCGGGGCCCTGGTGGGCCGCCGAGACCGACACGAACACCGCCGGGTCGCCCGTCACGGCCGCGGTCACGCCGCCGACGCACGACTTGATCTGGCGGTGCCAGTGGACGTCGGAGTCGTCGAGCATCGCGTTGCGGCGACCGCGGACCTCACCGTCGTTCGACACCTCGCACTTGAGGAACACGTTGACCAGCCGGCCCTTGATGTCGCTCGTGTGCGGGCGCTCCGGCAGGTCCAGCCCGGCGTCCTTGATCGCGTTCCAGATGCCGTCGCTGTCGAGCGCGTCGTTCATGACCGAGTGGCCGATGCGATAGCGGCCGCCGACGCCGCGCGCGTTGCCCACCACGACGACCTGCGCCTGGTCGAGCTCGACACCCGACGAGCACGACGCGACCGCCGAGAACTTCTCGCGGTTGTGCATGACGTCGGCGTCGGTGATGTCGTCGGCCTCACCGAGCGCCTTGGCGATGCCGAGCGCGGTGCAGCCGTTCGACAGGTCCATCGACTCGTGGGTGTGCTCGGTCCAGACCTTCTTGCCGCGCGACTTGGCGTCGCGGATGGTGTGGATCGTCAGCAGCGGTGTCTTGGTCTGGACATAGTGGACGTCCGCGACGTCGGTGATGCCCGCCTTCTCCATGGCGACCTTGACGGCGTCGGCGACCTTGTCGACCATGCCGACATAGCCGATCTCCTCGGGCAGGATCGGCTCGCTCATCGCGAAGCCGACCGTGAGGCGCGGCTCGTCGGTCTGCTCGGCCTTGGCCGGGTCGATCGAGGCGAAGACGGTGGCGTGGGGGCTGATCACGCCGTCGGTGCCGCCCGACCACACGATCGGGATCTGCTTCACCTTGGCGGCGTCGGCGCCCTTCTCCACCAGGATCTCGCGGAACGCCCGGTCGGCGATGATTCGCGTGTAGTCGTTCACGCCGCCGTTGCCCTCGGTCTTGCCGATGATGGCGATGACGCGATCGGCCTCCATGACGCCGTCGTCGATGAGCTTGCCCAGCTCGGAGGCGTCGGAGACGGAGTGGAGCGGGACCTTGCGTACCTCGATGGGATCTGGCATGGGTGCGACCTTTCTTCAGGGGTGACGCTCAACTGATGGTGCGACTCACCCCGAGACTAGGGGTGACCCGCGGCCCCCGCACGGGCAGCATTCGCCAACCGCCGAGGAGGATTTCGTGGAAGTTGCCAATGGCGCCGGGCGGCGCCGGGCGGGCACGACGCCTCAGTGGCGGCTCTCTCGGTCGTAGTTGCGCCCCAGGAACGCCGGCACCCGCACCCACCGCAGCGCGAACACCATGACGAACAGCGTCGCGATGAACGGCAGCATCGAGATGAACTGGTGGGGTACGCCGAGCCCGCCCACCTGCGCCCGCAGCGCCAGCACCTCGAGCCCGGCGAAGAACACCGCGCCCGCGACGATGAGCGGCGGTCGCCAGCCGCCGAAGAACGCCAGCGCGATCGCGAGCCAGCCGCGGCCACCGACGATGCCTTCGGTGTAGGTGCCGGTGAACGCCATCGGGAGGTACGCCCCCGCCATGCAGACCAGCGCGCACCCGAGCGCCGAACAGACCAGGCGTACGCGGGTCACGTCGACGCCGAGCGAGTCGGACGCCTTCGGGTTCTCGCCCACCGAGCGGACCTTCAGCCCGAGGTTGGTGCGATAGAGCACCCAGTGGATGACGAACGAGATCGCGAGCGCGAACCACACCATCACGTCCTGGGTGAGGATCGGTCCGAGCACGGGGATCGACGACACCACAGGGAGGTGGATCCGCGGCAGCGTGTCGACCAACGGCGGCTCCAGCGTCACCCCGACCGCGACCTTGTAGAGCAGCGTCGCGAGCCCGATCGACGCGAACAGCAGCGCGAGGCCGATGACGAACTGGTCCAGCTTGAACCGCGTGGACACCCAGCCGAGCAGCAGGCCGAACGCGACACCGACGACGGCCGCCACGAGCAGTCCGAGGAAGTTCGAGCGCGACGACCAGCCGATGACGAACCCGACCGAGGCGCCGAGGGTCATGAAGCCCTCCTGTGAAACCACGAAAATGCCGGCGCGGCCCGCGAGCGCGGTGCCCTGGGCGGCGAGGACGAACGGCACCATGGCCGTGAGCACGAGCTGCAGGAACGAGACGACCTCAGTCATGGGTGCGACCTCCCAGGCGCGCCGACACGATGTCGGAAAAGAGCAGGAACAGCAGGATGAGCGCCTCGACGATGAGGACCATCTCGGCGGGTACGCCGGCCACGCGCTGCATCGCGCTGGCGCCGACCTCCAGCACCGCGATGCCGAAGGCCACGAACGGCACGACGACGACCTTGCCGCGCGAGATGAGGCCGATGATGATGCCGAGCAGCAGGTAGTTCGACTGCATGCCCTCGATCAGTTTGCCGTGCACGCCCGCGACCTCGATCGCGCCGGCAAGCCCACCGAGGGCGCCGCCGACGACGAGGGCACCGACGGCGATGCGGGAGATGCGTACGCCGTGCACCTGCGCGGCCCGCGGGTTGGCCCCGACCGCCCGCAACTCGAAGCCGGGCAGGGATCGCAGCACGCCGTGGATGCAGAAGAAGCAGGCGATGAGCGCGAGCAGGACGCCGAGGTGGATGCCGCCGATCACGGGCAACCGCCCGCCCGCCCCGATCGGCCACGTCGTCGGGTGTCCCGCGGCCGGATCGCTGAAGACCTCGCCCGCGACGTAGTCGACGATGCCGAAGCTCACGAAGTTCAACAGCACCGTGGACAGGATCTCGTTGACCCCGAAGCGGTCCATGAGCCACGCGGCGATGAAGGCGTAGGCGGCGCCCGCGACCACGCCGGCGACGATCACCAGCAGGAGCAGCAACGGGAAGGGGAGTGACTTGAGCGTGATGCCGGTGATGGCGGATGCGGTCGCCCCGACGAGCAGCTGTCCCTCACCGCCCATGTTGTTGCGGCCGGCGGCCAGCGGGATCACGAACCCCAGCGCGATCAGCAGCAGCGGAACCCACTTGTGCAGGGTCTCGATGAACCCCCACGGCGACTTGAACGACGTCGTCAGGATCGCCTGGAAGGCGAGGAACGGATTCTGGCCCATCGCGGCGATGGCGATGCCGGCGACCACGAAGGCTCCCGCGATCGCCATCAGATAAGGCAGTACGCGGCGGCCGAGGCTCGCGCCCGCCGTCGGTGCGGTCAGCGTGGCGGTGCTCATGCGGAAACCTCCAGTCCGGCCATCAGGCGGCCGAGCTCGTAGTGGTCATAGGTTCCCCGGGCTCGTTCGCCGACCAGGCGCCCGGCGAACAGCACGCCGATGCGGTCGGACAGCACCGCCAGCTCGTCCAGGTCCTCCGACAGCAGCAGCACGGCCGTCCCGCGGGCCGTGGCCTCGCGGACCTGGTCATAGACGAACTGGGTCGAGGCGATGTCGAGGCCACGGGTGGGGTTGTGCAGGATCAGCAGGCGCGGCTCGTGGCCGAACGCGCGGGCCAGGATGACGCGCTGGATGTTGCCGCCGGACAACGTGGCGGCCAGGGCCTGGGGACCGCTCGCCTTCACCTGGTATTTCTCGATCACCCGCTCGGTCTCCTCGGCGGCGCGCTTCCAGTTCACCAGGCCGGCGCGACGGAAGCGCGGGCCGTGGTGGGCGCCCAGCAGTACGTTCTCGGTGAGCGAGTTGCCCGGCAGGATGCCGTCGCGGTGGCGGTCTTCTGGCACGTACGCGACCCCGCCCAGCAGCCATTGGCGCGTCGGGCGCCCCGCCAGCCCGTCACCGTCGACGGTCACGGTCCCGGCGGTGAGGGGGCGTACGCCGGCCATCGCCTCCGCCAGCTCGACCTGCCCGTTCCCTGCCACACCAGCGATCCCGAGCACCTCGCCGCTGCCGATGGTCAGCGCGATGTCATGCAGGGCGTCGACCCCGACGTCGTTGTGGGCGCGTACGCCGGTCACCGCGACGCGTTCGTCGAACTCGCGTCCGTCGGCGTCGGCCCGGGTGAGGTCGCGCGACACCATCCCCTCGGAGACGACTGCGGCGACGCGATCGGAATCGCGGTCGCCGACCATCATCGTGGCGAGCTCGCGCGCATCGGTGTCGCGGCGGGCCACCGTGCCGATGCGCCTGCCCTCCCGCATGACGGTGAGGCGATCGCAGACGGCCATCGTCTCCTTGATCTTGTGGGTGATGAAGACCACCGACATGCCCTCGTCGACGATGGCCCGCAGCGACGCGAACAGGTCGTCGACCTCCTGCGGGGTCAGGTTGGTCGTGGGCTCGTCGAGGGCCAGCACCTGGGCGCCGCGATAGAGCGCCTTGAGGATCTCCACCCGCTGGCGGATCCCGACGGGCAGGCCGCCGACCACGGCGCGGGAA
Source organism: Mariniluteicoccus flavus (assembly GCF_054776655.1). NCBI lineage: Bacteria > Bacillati > Actinomycetota > Actinomycetes > Propionibacteriales > Propionibacteriaceae > Mariniluteicoccus > Mariniluteicoccus flavus. The sequence continues at coordinate 250,902 of NZ_BAAHBN010000003.1, forward strand.
TCGACCGCGAGGCCGAAGTGCTCCGACAGCTCGGCGACCCGCTGCTCGGCGGCGCGCAGGTCGAGCCGTGGCCACGACGGCTGGTCGGTGCCGAGCACGATGTTCTCCACGACCGTGTAGGTCTCGACCTGCAGGAAGTTCTGGTGGACCATGCCGATGCCGTGGCCGATCGCGTCGCGGGGCCCGGACAGGGTGACCTCGCGGCCGTCGACGCGCACGGTGCCCTCGTCGGGGCGATAGAGGCCGTAGACGATGTTCATCAGCGTCGTCTTCCCGGCGCCGTTGCCGCCCAGCAGGCCGTGGACCTCACTGCGGTGGAGCGTGAGGTCGATGCCGTCGAGGGCGAGCACGGGGCCGAACCGCTTGGTGATGTCGGTCAGCTCGAGCCGGGGAGTGGTTTCGGCGCTGGGCGGTGTCAGGGGGGTCGATGTCATGGGAGCCTCGTTCGCGTCGCTCATGGGGTGGTCACTTCGTGGGGGTCGTGTTCTTGGCGACGGTGACGCGGCCGGCGGTCACGTCGGCGATGGCCCTGTCGACCGCCGCGCGGGCCTCGGCCGGCACACGGTCCGGCATGACGATGCGTACGCCGGTGTCGTAGCCGAGCGCGAGATAACCGGAACGCGTTCCTGCCAACGACTTCTCGACGATGCTCGTCAGGGGGCCCACGAAGTCGTAGGTCACCGAGGCGCCGGCGTCGGTGGGGGAGAAGCGGGACTTGTCGGTGTATTTGCCCACGACCCACTGGGGCCGGTCGTCGGACTTCGCCGCCTGGAAGACCCCCACCATGCCCATGTTCAGCGAGCCGACGATGACGTCCTTGCCCTGGTCGGACAGCTGGCGGGTGATCTGGGTGGCTTTGGTCGGGTCGTTGAAGTCGCCGGTCCAGACCGCGGCGACGGTCGCGGTCGACCCCGAGTCCTTCAGGCCCTGGCGCAACGCGTGCACCTCGGAATAGGAGAAGGGGAGCGAGAGTCCGCCGACGTAGCCGATCTGGCCGTGCCGGGTGAGCTTCCCCGCCAGCACGCCGACGGGATAGAACGCGTTGTGGAAGTTGCGGTCGATCACCCACAGGTTCGGCGGGAGCTCCTTGGGCTGGGCGTCGAACTCGCCGATGAACGTGACGTTCGGGAATTCCTTGGCCAGCTTCAGGGTCTGTTGGTAGAACTGGCTGCCGTGTGACCAGACCACGGTGTAGCGGTCGGCGACGTATTCGCGCATCACCCGCTCGACGTCGGGCACGGGGACGTTCTCGGAGAACGACGTGTGGGCGTTGAACTTCTTGCCCGCCTCGTCGAGCGCGACCCAGCCGAGCGCGTTGTAGTCGGCGTCGGTGACCGCTCCCGAGAAGACGCCGGCGATGCGGATGGGGGAGTCAGGGTTGCCCGAGGGGGCGGAACCGGAGCACGCCTGCACGGCGATGATGACGACGGCCGCGAGCAGCAGCCTCAGGCGGTGGGCGAACGTGTGGCGTCGCATGGCGGTCCTTCCACGGATGACACGACCCCTGCGGGGATCGCGTGGATTCATTCCCTCACAGGGGTCGGATGGCTGCACATGGCAGATTCTGACGAACAACCGGGCGGGCGGTGGGGAACCGGCGCGTACGCCCGACCAACTGGAACACGCCCGAAACCCCTGTGAAACAAAGGGGTTCCGGGCGTGGTGGAAACGTCCGAAGGGCTCCTCGTCTCGGCCGCGGGCGGCCTCGCTCGGAGAGCGTGGTGGCGAGTCTCCTCGACTCGGAGAACGTTCTCCGAGCGAGCGCCAGCGAGACGAGGAGTCAGCAGCTCGCCCGGCCCGTCCCCGCTCCGTGCGGGAACGACGTCCTCGCCTCTCCCTCCAGATCGCTGCGGTGCTTGCGGATCAGGTCGAGGTTGCGGTCGCGCAGGTGGTCGAAGCCCTGGCCGATGTTGCTGCCCGGAGTCAGCGACGCCAGCGCCTGCTCGGGGTCGAGCCGCGCGCTGACCCAGCCCTCGTGGGACGCCGCACGCGCAAGCACGTGGGCGTTGGGCGTGACGATGTGGGAGTTGCCGAAATAGAGCACGCCCGCCGGGTCGATGCCGGTCGCATTGGCGCCGATCAGGAACACGTGGTTGTCGTACGCCCGGGCCCGCGACGTCAGCTCCCAGATGTCAACGCTGCGCAGGAGGGCCGACGGGCGCAGGATGACCTCGGCGCCCTGCACCGCCTGGATGCGGGACAGCTCCGGATAGTCCCCGTCGAAGCAGATGATCATGCCGATGCGGCCCAGCTCGGTGTCGACGACGCAGACATCGGTGCCGGGGGTGACCCAGCCTCCGCCGAGCGTCGCCTCGGAATAGAAGGGGTGGGTCTTGTCGTAGACGCCGAGGACCTCCCCGTCCGGCCCGATCAGCACGCTGGAGTTGAAGATCGTGCCCCGTTCGGCACCGCGCCGGTAGGTGCCCACGCACAGGTGGATGCCGAGCTCGGCGGCCACGGCGGTGTAGGGGTCGAGGATGGCGCCGGGCACGTCGGTGACGAGGTCCCACAGCTCGGCGGGCGTGATGCCGGGCGTGAAACCGGTGGTGACCGATTCCGGCAGCACGACCAGCTCGGCGCCCGTGGCGGCCACGCAGTCGCGCACCCAGGCCACGGCGTTCTCGGCGTTGCCCGTGATCGATTCGGCGCGCAGGGGGCCCTGGACCGGGTTGACCTGGATTGCGGCGGCGGTGAAGGCGCGCATCATCGCCTCCCCGCCGCGATGCCGATGACGACGCCCAGAAGGGCGATGCCGGCGCCGAGGGCCGCGCCCAGCGCGAGGTCTTTCGACGAGTGCGCCGCGGCCGCGGCTGGCGCCCTGCCCGTCCACACCTGGCCGGTCTGGCCCGCCTGACCCGTGGTGGCCGCCTCGCCCGACGGCGACGTGCCGGATTCCTGCGTGGGTTCGGATTTCGCGACCTCGCCCGGCTGGCCGGCCTCACCGCCCGACGCGATGTCGGCGTCGATCGCGGCGAAGAACTGCGTCGCCATCTTGCGGGCCACGCCCTGCAGCATGCGCTGGCCGACGCCGCCGATGGCGCCGCCGACCGAGGCATCGGCGCCCCAGACGATGTCGGTGCCGCCGTCGTCGGCGCCGGTCAGGCGTACGCGGACGTCCGCGCTGATCGTGCCGGGACCGCCCTCGCCCGATGCCTTGAGCAGGAAGGTCTCGTGGAGCTTCTGCTCGGTGAGCGCGACGTTGCCCGTGTAGGTGCCCTTGATCGACGCGACGCCGGCTGAGACCGAGGCCTTGTAGGCGTCCTCACCGGTCTGCTCCAGGCTCTGCAGACCCGGGATCGTCCGCGACAGCACGCCGGGGTCGTGGAAGGCGTCCCACGCGATGTTCACGGGGGCGTTCATGTGGGCGGTTCCGGTGATCTGCATCAGTCGTCCTTCTGCTGCTCGTCGGATCGGCGTTCCTCGGCGGTCGTGGTCGGGATCTCCACGGCGTCGTAGTGGTCGGGCGTCTCGGCCTTCTCGGGCACCGGTTCCCCGGTGCGATCGGCGATGGGCTGCCCGGCGGACTGCGGAGCACTGGGGCTGTGCTCCGCCCCGCGCGTCAGCGACGGAAGCTCGCCCGACGCGTGGCGCGCCCGCAGCCGCCACAGGTCGTGGGGTGAGATCGGCATCGTGGTGATCGGGAATCCCTCGGCGTCCTCGATGGCGCTCGCGATCACTGCGGAGGCAGGGATCGTGCCAGCCTCGCCCGCCCCCTTGATGCCGAGCGGGTTGAGCGGGCTGGGGGTCTCGAGGTGGTCGGTCTCGATGTGGGGGACCTCGGACGCGAACGGCATCAGGAAGTCCATGAACGACGCGTTGAGGAGCTGGCCCGACTCGTCGTACTCCATCTTCTCGTAGAGCGCGCCGCCCACGCCCTGGGCGACCCCGCCGTGCACCTGCCCCTCGACGATCGTGGGGTTGATCATGTTCCCGCAGTCGTGGACGACGCAGTAGCGCAGGATGCGGATGTCGGCGGTCTCGGGATCGGTCTCGACGATCGCCGCGTGCATGCCGTTGGCGAACGTCGCGCCCTTGGGGGAGTAATAGTCCTTCCCCTCCAGGCCTGGTTCCTCGCCGTCGGCGACCGGCGGCTTCGACAGGTCGGTCGTGGGCGCGAACTGGGTCGCCGCCCGCGCGGTCTCGTCGAACGCATACCGCAGGGGGTTGGACAGCACCGAGACCATGGCCAGCGACATCTTGTCTTCAGGGTCGCCCTTGATGCGGATGAATCCGTCGACGATCTCGAGGTCGGCGGGGTCGGCCTCCAACGCGTCGCCGGCCAGCCGCAGCGCCTTCTCCTTGACTTTCTTGGCGGCCAGGTGAACGGCGGAGCCGCTGGTCACGGCCGCCCGGGACGCGAACGTGCCCACCGAATAGCCGAAGCGACGCGTGTCGCCGGTGGTGACGTGGACGTCCTCGATGGGGACGCCCAGCTCGTCGGCCACGATCTGGGCGAACGAGGTCTGGTGGCCCTGGCCCTGGGTGGTCACGCCGGTGGCGACGTTGACGCGGCCGTTGGTCTCGACCTGGATGTGGCCGCCCTCGTAGGGTCCGATGCCGGTGCCCTCGACGTAGCAGCCGATGCCGAGCCCGACGCGGCGACCTTCGGCCGTCGCCTTCTCCTTGTAGGCCAGGAAGTCGTCCCACCCCACGAGTGCCTTGAGCTTCGCCAGCGAGGCGGGGAAGTCGCCCGAGTCATAGATCGTCGGCCGACCGTCCTGGAACATCAGGCCGACGTCCCACGGCATCTCGTCGGGCTGGATGAAGTTGCGCGAGCGCACCTCGGTGCGATCGAGGCCGAGGTGGTCGGCGATCGCGTCCATCGTGCGCTCCATGACGAAGACGCCCTGCGGCCGCCCGGCCCCGCGATAGGGCGTCACGATGACGGTGTTGGTGTAGAGGGAGAAATATTCGACGCGGTAGTTCGGCAGGCGATAAGGCCCCACCAACTGCACCGACGTGTTCAACGGCACGATGACGCCGTAGGGCAGATAGGCCCCGTGGTCGTGCCAGAACGTCACGTCGAGGCCGAGGACGCGCCCCTCGTCGTCGAAGCCCACGCGCGCCTTCTGGAGCTGGCCGCGCTCGTGGGCCGACGACACGAAGTGCTCGCGGCGGTCCTCGACCCACTTCACCTGGCCCTTCAGCCGGCGCGCGGCGGCCGCGACGCAGACCTCCTCGGGCCAGGGGTGGTTGATCTTGACGCCGAAGCCGCCGCCGACGTCGGGCGTGACCACGTCGATCTTGGCCAGCGGCAGCTGGAGTTTGGCCGCCAGTGCGGCGCGGAGGCCGGTCGAGGTCTGGGTCGAGGAGTGCACCTTGAGGTGCTCCTCGGTCGAGTCCCACGAGGCCAGGACACCCTTGCCCTCCATCGGCATGCAGGCGCTGCGCTGGAAGTCGAGGTCGAGCTCGAGCACGTTCGGCGCAGATTCGATGGCGCTGACCGCGTCGCCCACCTCCTGCACCAGGTGGGCGCCCACGTTGCCGGGCGCGCCCTCGTGGACGAGGTCGGCCCCGTCGCGCGCCTTCGCGATGCCGACGACCGGGGGCAACTGCTCGTAGGTCACGCGGATGCGCTGGCAGGCGTCCTCGGCGATGTAGCGGTCGGTCGCGACCACCATCGCGATGGCCTCGCCGACATGGTTGACCTCGTCCTTGGCCAGCGCGTGGGCGGTGAACGGGTGCTCGATGCTCGGGTGGGGCAGCAACATCGGCAGGGGATCCGCGGCCGGGCCCTCGAGGTCCTCGTGGGTCCACACGCAGATGACGCCGTGGACGTCGAGCGCGCCCTCCACGTCGATGTCGGTGATGCGGGCGTGCGCATGCGGCGAGCGCACGAACGCGGCCTCCAGCGCGGTCTCGCCCAGGTCGTCGAGATAGCGGCCGTGGCCGCTGACCAGCCGGGGATCCTCGCGCCGGTTGACCTTCGCACCCATCAGCTTGCCGGTCATGCGCGCTCCTCCCCGGCCGTCACGGCCCGTGCAGAGCCCGCCCGTTCGCGGCGCAGCTCCGCCGCCCGGCACACGCTCGCCACGATGTTCTGATAGCCCGTGCAGCGACACAGGTTCCCCGACACGGCCTCGCGCGCCTGTTCGGGCGACGGGTCTTCGTTCTCCTCCAGGAAGGCCGTGATCGTCGTGACGAAGCCCGGCGTACAGAACCCGCACTGCAGACCGTGGCACTCCACGAACGCCTGCTGCACCGGGCCCAGGTCGTCCGGCCCGTTGCCGCAGCCCTCCACGGTGGTGATCTCGAGCCCCTCGGCCGACACCGCGAACATCAGGCACGACCGCATCGGTCGGCCGTCGACCAGCACGGTGCAGGCGCCGCACACGCCGTGCTCACAGCCGACGTGGGTGCCGGTGAGCCCGACATCGTGGCGCAGCGCGTCCGACAGCAGCCGGCGCGCCGGGACCTCGATCGTGTGCTGCACGCCGTTCACGCGCAGGGCGACGGGCTGGGTGGCTTCGGCCTCCGGTCCGGGAACAGCCTCGGTCATCGGTCGTCCTCCTTCGTCGTCGCGGCCCGCGAGGAGGCCGCATCACTCAGCGCCGTCGCCAGCACCCTGCGGCACAGCACGCCGCTGAGGTGGCGACGGTAGTCGGCGCTGGCGTGGATGTCGTCGCCCGGCTCGACGTGGTCGCGGGCTGCGTGTTCAACGGCGGCGAGGTCGTCGCCATCGATCGCCGCGACGTCCTTGCCGGCAAGGATCCTCGTGAGGTCCAACACGTCGGGGGTGTCGGTCACCGACACGAACGACGCGCGCGCCGCATCGATCGTGCCGCCCTGCGCGGTGACGGCCACGGCCACGCCCGCCATCGCATAGTCACCGCTGCGCCGCGCCAGCTCGTCGTACGCGGTGGTCGTGCCGAGCGGGAAGGTCGGGAAGTCCACGCCCACCACCAATTCGTCGGCCTCGAGGGCGGGCTCCATGGGGCCGAGGAAGAAGTCCTCGGCCGCGATCGTGCGCTCGCCGCGGGTCGACACCGCGCGTACGCTGCCGCCCGTGATCGCCAGCACCGCAGGCATCTCGCCCGACGGGTCGGCGTGCACGATCGACCCGACGGTCGTCCCACGGTTGCGGATCGCCGGGTGGGCGACCCGCTGCAATGCCTGCCTCAGCAGGGGAAGCGCGGCGTACGCACCCTCGTGGTGTTCCAGGTCGGCGTGGCGCACCACGGCGCCGACCCGAACCCGACCCCCGCCCACCTCCACGCGGGCCAGCTCCTCGATCCGGTTGATGTCGACGAGGTGGGCGGGCGTCGCCAACCTCATGTTCATCACCGGCACGAGGCTCTGGCCTCCGGCCAGCACCTTCGCCTCGGGCCCCAGCTCGGCGAGCAGGGCCACGGCCTCGGCGACGGTGGTCGGCGCGTGGTGGGTGAACGGGGGTGGTTTCACGATGGTCCTTCCTGCGTGGGGATCGCGGGATCCCACGCCGTGCGTCGGGGGCGGCTCAGTGGCGTTCGCGCGGCCCGGGCCGCGGATCGCCCGGGCCGTGGTCGTCGGCCACGCTGCTCGGCGGGACCTCCCGGTCGCGGGAGCGCCCGAGCCGGCCGTGGTCGTGCTCCAGCCCAAGGTAGTCGAGGTCCTGGTCGCCGGTCCTCGAGGCCACGATCGAGGCGCCGTCGGCGCGGTCCACCATGTCCTTCGGCGCGACGAGCCGGGCCAGGTGATACATCAGCACGGTCACGATGGTTCCGAGCGAGATGCCGGACAGGGCGAAGCCCTCGGTGAACTGGAGCTTGGTGTCACCGATGGCGATGATGATGCCGGCGGCGATCGGGACGAGGTTCAGGGGGTTGGCGAAGTCGACCCGGTTCTCCTTCCAGATCTTGGCGCCGAGCAGGCCGATCATGCCGTAGAGGACCACGGTGATGCCGCCGAGCACGCCGCCCGGGGTCGCGGAGATGATCGCGCCGAACTTCGGCGAGAACCCGAACAGGATGGCGACGATGGCTGCCACGTAGTAGGCCGCCGTCGAATAGATGCGGGTCGAGGCCATGACGCCGATGTTCTCGGCGTACGTGGTGGTGGGGGAGCCGCCGAACAGGGTGGCGACTCCGGTGCCGACGCCGTCGGCCATGATCGCCGAGCCCATCTTCGGGTCGAGGTCCTGCTTGGTCATCTCGGCCACGGCCTTCACGTGGCCGACGTTCTCGGCGATCAGCGCGATCACGGCCGGGAGGACGAGCAGCACGAAGCCGAGGCGGATGTCGGGCAGGTGCCAACCCACGATGCCCGCCGCGTTGTCGGTCGCGGGCGGAAAGCCGAACCAGTCGGCCTTCTGCACGTTGGTCCAGTCGACGCGCCAGTGGGTGTCGACCTTCTCGGTCACGGCGTTGTACGCGGTGATCTGGCCCATGGTCCTGTCGAGGACGAACGACAGGACATAGCCGAACAGCAGGCCGAGGAAGACGGAGATGCGACCCGCGAAGCCTCGGAGCCCCACGCTCATGAGGATCACGGCGACCATGACGATGAACGCGACCCACTGGTCCTGGGGCCAATAGATCGTCGCGACGACCGGGGCGAGGTTGAAGCCGATCAACATCACGACCGCGCCGGTGACGGCGGGAGGGAGGACCTTGGTCAACATCGCGGCGCCCGCGAAGTGGATGAACGCGCCCACAGCGATCAGAGCCAGCGCCGAGATGAAGATGGCGCCGGTGACCTGCTGGGGCGTACCACCGGCGGCGTGGATGTTGACGACGCCGCCGACGAAGGCGGCCGAGGTGCCGAGGTAGGACGGGATGCGGCCACGCACGATCAGCAGGAACAGGATCGTCGCGATGCCGCTCATCATGATCGCCAGCTGCGCGTTGAGGCCCATGATCAGGGGGAACACGAACGTGGCGCCGAACATGGCCACCACGTGCTGGGCGCCGAGGCCGACGGTGCGGCCCCAGCTGAGGCGTTCGTCGGGGGCCACCACGTCGTCGGGGCCGAGGGTCTTGCCGTCCCCGTGCAGTTTCCACATGGCCATTGCTTCTCCTTAGGGCCGTGGCGCCAGGCAGTCCGGCGTGCCGACAGTGGCACCCCGCGTTGGCGTCGTTGCGTGAACGCTAGGCGGTGGGCACGGGGGCGGGATTGGCGAAACTCACCGACAACCCGCCGGTCGGGATGGCAACAGTTGCCGTCCGACCCGGCTCAACTTCGCTGTGACTAGGTGTGATGCAGGCCACTGGAATGTTTCGCGAAAGTTGCGGGTCGGTGACGATCGCCCTCAGATGCCGCGCATCTGCACCACATGGAGCGCCAGGGCGATCGAGAACCGACGGTGGGGGTCGGTCGTGAACGGTCCGAGCATCTGTTCGAGCTTCGTGATGCGATAGCGCAGCGTGTTGTAGTGGAAGTGCAGCGCCCGCGACGTCTCGGCCACGTTGAGGTTGTGGTCGAGCAGCACGCTGAGCGTCCGGCGCAGGTCCTCGGAGTCGGGGGCGTCGTCGGACGCCAGCGGTCCCAGCGTCTCGGCGGCGAACGAGCGCAGCTCGGCCGGATCGACCAGCGACAGCAGGCGGAACACGCCCAGCGCGTCGAAGTGGGTGATGGACCCGCTGCCGTGCATGCGGCGGCCGACGGCCACGGCCTTGCCGGCCTCCGCGTACGCCTGGGGCAGCTCGGCGATCGAGGTGAGCGTCCGCGACACCCCGGTGGTGAACGGCCGCCGCCCGCCGCCGCCATCCCCGCGTACGGCCTTCGCATGAGTCGTGACGGCCCGCGTGACGTCCTCCAGCGACGCGCCCGGCTTGACGCCGACGATGGCGACGACCTCCTGCGAATAGCCCGCGACGGGCGCACGCGAGTCAGAGGCGTGGACCGCCTGCGACCAGGCCCGGGCGAACCGCTCCTGCAGCGACCGCTCCTCACCCGCGTCGCCCGGCGCGTCGGCGGGGGAGTCATCGATGAGGGCCACGACGACCGCGACCGGACGGTCGAGGTCCCACCCGAGCGACGCGGCGTGGCTCACGACGCGCTCGGGCGGGCCCGCCCGACCCGCCAGTGCGTCGCGCAGGAAGTCGGCGCGGTACTTGTTCTCCACCACCGCGACGGCCTGCTCCTTGGTCATCACCAGCGCCGCGGCCGCCGCGGCCTGCTCGACCATGTGGACGTCGGTCTGCTCGATGACCGCGGAGCGGAACACCACCAGCCGGCCCTCGTGGCGCCCGCGCGCCCGGACGGGGACCGTGAGCCGGTGACGGCCCTCGGCGGCGGTGACCTGCCCGGTCTGCTCGGCCTCCACCCGGAAACGGCCCGTGCGGTCGAAGCAGTCGAGACCCAACAGGTCGTCGACGCGCTCGTCGGCCCGCGTGCTGGCGGCGAGGATGCGGCCGTCCATCGTCGTCACGAGCGCCGCGTCGGCCATCGCGCCCACCAGCCCGTGGCAGACCTGTCCCAGGTCCCCACCCGAGATCACGATCTCGACGAGGTCGGCCAGGACCTGCTCGCTGCGGGCCAGGTCCTCGGCGCGGCGATCGAGCACGCGCGACAGGGCCTGGTTCAACACCTCGTCGAAGCCCACCCCGTCGGGCAGCGACACCAGCGGGAAGTCGAGCTCGTCGGCGACCGCGATCATGTCGGCCGGGAGCCCGTCGAGATAGCGGTTCAGCTTGATCACCAGGCCGGCCAGCCCGATCTCGTGCAGTTGGCGGACGAAGTCGGCCAGGTCGGCGTGGCGGCGCAGGGGGTAGCCCGTGGTCAGCAGGAGTTGGTCGGCGTGCACCCACGGCAGCACGTCGGGCACCTCCATCACGTTCACGCGGCGCACGACGCGGTCGAGACCCCCGGCCCCCGCGATCACCTCGGCCCGCGAGAGGGCCGGGACCTGGAGCAGGGCGCGCACCGGCAGACCCGCGTGGGATGCGGGGTCGTTTGTCAGGACCTGACGGACATCGGCGTCGATGTTGTCCCCTTTTGCCATGAACGCAGGGTAGTCGGACGCCTTAGCGTCGCTGGTGTGATCTCAACCCCCACTCGACGTGCGCGAGGCCTGCGACGCGTTCGCGGCGCGGCGGGGGACGGGTGCGGGGTGGCTTCGACTCGCTGGCGCTCGCTCAGCCAGCGTGGGGAGGACGGGCGCTCGCTCAGCCAGCGTGGGGAGGACGGGCGCTCGCTCAGCCAGCGTGGGGAGGACGGGCGCTCGCTCAGCCAGCGTGGGGAGGACGGGCGCTCGCTCAGCCAGCGTGGGGAGGACTGCGTCGTGGTCGCCGCGTTCCCGACGGCCGCGTACCTCAAGGTCGGCGACGCCCACGACGACGTGCTCGCGCTGCTGCGGCCCGACGCGCTGCAGATCCCCGGCGGCGTACGCCTGGAGGCGACGGCCCCCGACCTGCGCACGCTGCTCGCGCCGGGGGACGTCGGCACGGTCGACCGCGACCGCGTGCGTGTGGGGGGACTCGAGGTCGCGGTCACCGGAACCTGGAAATCGGCGCGCGTACGCCGCCACGTTCTCGCCGCGAGCGGCAACTCCACCAACGTTCTCCGAGCGAGCGGCAGTCCCAGCCACGTTCTCCGAGCGAGCGCCAGCGAGACGAGGAGCCTGCGCCCCGAACCCGCCCTGCGCGCCGAGGCGCGCGACCTCGCCGCCGCGCTGACCGAGGGGCGCACCGACGGCCTTGACGCGCTCATCGGCCGCGGCACCGGCCTCACGCCGAGCGGCGACGACGCGGTGTGCGGCGTCGCGCTGGCGCTGGTCGCCACCGACGCCGTCGACCCGGACTGGTTGGCGCGCGAGCTCGCCTCACGGGCCACGCGCACGACCAGCCTGTCGGCGCGCCTGCTGGCCTGCGCCGCCCAGGGGTATGCGGTGCCGCAGGTGGTCGCCCTGGTCGACGAACTGCTGGATCCCTGCGTACACACAGATCCCGGCCCCCCCATCGATCCCCCCGTGCGCCTGGCCGCCCGCGTACGAGCCGTGCACGCCATCGGCCACAGCTCCGGGCGCGACCTCTGCGCCGGGATCGCCGGCGCGGTCGACCACCTCTCGTCCCAACCCGTCCACGTCTGACCACCCCGACCACCATCCCCAACCGAAGGGAACGCTGATGACCGACCACGTCGAGGTACGCCGCGGGGCGTACTACGACTCGGTGAGCCTCATGCAGGTCTCGCGCCAGGTGAAGGCCGCCGACGGCCTCTCCGACGCGCAGATCGGCATGGCGACCGAGCTCAACGTCGCGCTGCTGGAGCAGTACGGGTTCGCCGTCCCCGATGACGCCACCCCCAACGACGTCGTGGTGGCGCTGCGCGGCGACGACGACGCGGCCATCGAGCGCGGCCTCGCGGCCCTCGACGAGGCTCTGGCGCAGTTGCGCGCCGCCTCGCGCGGCGCATCGACGGGCGCCGACGACGTGCCCCCGCGTACGCTCGGCTCGGCCGCCGGGGCCGCGCCCGACGCGGCCCTTGTCGTCGTGTCGGTCCCCGGTGAGCACGCCTTCAGCGAGGCCATGGACGCCGTGGATCACGGCCGCTCGGTCGTCCTGTTCTCCGACAACGTGTCGGTCGCCGACGAGGTCGCGCTCAAGGACGCCGCCGCACGCCGCGGCGTGCTCGTGATGGGCCCCGACTGCGGCACCGCCGTCGTCAACGGCGTGGCGCTGGGCTTCGCCAACCGCGTACGCCGCGGCCCGGTCGGCATGATCGCCGCCTCGGGCACCGGCGCCCAGCAGGTCATGTGCCTGCTCGACGTCGCGGGCGTCGGCATCAGCCACTGCCTGGGGCTCGGGGGCCGCGACCTCAAGGCCGAGGTCGGGGGCCGCTCGGCGAGCCAGGCGCTGGCCGCGCTGGGCGACGACGAGGACACCGCCCAGGTCGTCGTGGTCTCGAAACCGGCCGCGCCCGAGGTCGTCGAGCGACTGGAGCGCGAGGCCGAGGGCTTGGGCAAGCCCGTCACGTGGGCCACGCTCGGCGCCGACCAGCCCGACCTCACCGCTGCGGTGGAGCAGGCGCTGCGCGACGGCGGCCACGAGGTCCCGCAATGGCCCCTCTGGCCGGGCGAGGACCCCGCGTCCCCGGTGGACGGCTCGCTGCGCGGCCTCTTCTGCGGCGGGACGCTGGCCGACGAGGCGATGTTCGTCGCCGGGGCCGGGCTCGGGGCGATCCGCTCGAACATCCCGCTGTCACCCGACCTGGCCATCGATGCGGACGCGCCGTCCGAGGGCCACGTGGTGCTCGACTTCGGCGACGACGAGATGACCCGCGGCCGCCCCCACCCGATGATCGACCCCTCACTGCGGCTCGAGCGCATCGTCGCGGAGGGCCGCGACGCGAGCTGCGGCGTGCTGCTGCTCGACCTGGTGCTGGGGTACGCGGCCCACCCCGACCCGGCCGCCGAGCTGGCTCAGGCGATCACCGACGCCCGGGCCGCCGCCCGCGAGAGTGGCCGCGAACTGCCGGTGGTGGTCTCGCTCATCGGCACCGACGAGGACCCGCAGGGCCTGACCCGCTGCGCAGAGGCACTGCAGGGCGCCGGCGCCTCGGTCTTCTGCTCCAACGCGCAGGCCACGCGCCACGCGGTGGGGCTGTTGGCCGGTTCCAGTTCTGACACCCCCGACACCTCCGACGCTGGAAGGAACGACGCATGAGCGACACGACCCTGAACGGACTGCTCACCTCCGGCCCGTCGGTGCTGACCGCCGGCGTCGGCCTGTTCGCCGACGCCCTGCGCGAGCAGGACGTCGAGGTCACCGAGGTCGACTGGCGCCCGCCGATGGACGGCGTGGACCCGCGTGCCCTGGCCGCCGTCATGGGCGACCCCCGCCGCGAGCGGGCCAACCGCACGGCGGTCGAGCGCATCCACGCCGCCGGCTCGGAGCTCGTCGGCCTGCGCCCCGCCTCCGAGGTCCTGGGCCTCGAGAAGGGCCAGTTCCTCCACGCGGGCCCGCCGCTGGAGTGGGAGAACGCGTCCGGACCCATGAAGGGCGCCCTCATCGGCGCGATGATCTTCGAGGGCCTCGCCGACACCCCCGAGCAGGCCGAGGAGGCGCTCGCGGCCGGCCGCGCCTCGTTCGAGCCCTGTCACCACCACGACACCGTCGGCCCCATGGCGGGCGTCGTCTCGCCGTCGATGTGGATGTTCGAGCTGCGCGACCCGGTCCACGGGACCACCGCGTACTGCTCGCTGAACGAGGGCCTCGGCAAGGTCCTGCGCTACGGCGCATACAACGACGAGGTGCAGACGCGCCTGCAGTGGATGGCGCGCGTGCTCGGCCCGGCGCTGGCGAAGGCCATGGAGCGCATCGACCCGATCGACTGCCGTGCGATCGTCGCCCAGATGTTGCAGATGGGCGACGAGGGCCACAACCGCAACAAGTCGGGCACGCTGATGTTCCTGCGCGACATCATGCCGTCGCTGGCGAACATCGACCTGCCCGCCGCCGACCTCGCCGAGGTCGCGCGGTTCATCGGCGCCAACGACCACTTCGCGCTGAACCTCGTGATGCCGACGTGCAAGCTGGCGATGATGGCGGCGCGCGACATCCCCGGCTCGTCGGTGGTGGTGACGATGGCGCGCAACGGCACCGAGTTCGGCATCCGCACCGCCGGCACGGGCGACGACTGGTTCACCGGTCCGGCCAACAAGCCGGAGGGGCTGTTCCTGGGGTCCTACGGGCCGGACGACGCCAACCCCGACATCGGCGACTCCGCGATCACCGAGACCGCCGGCATCGGCGGGTTCGCGATGGCGACGTCGCCGGCGATCGTGAAGCTCGTGGGCGGCGACGTGCCGTTCGCGCTCACCGCCAGCCGCACGATGTATGAGATCGCGCTCGCCGAACACCCGATGTGGCAGATCCCGATCCTCGAGTTCCGCGGCGTGCCGAGCGCGATCGACGTGGCGCTCGTGGCTCGCACCGGCATCCTGCCGCAGATCAACACCGGCATGGCCGGCGCGGTCGCCGGCACGGGTCAGGTCGGCGCCGGACTGGTCACGCCGCCGGAGAAGTGCTTCACCGACGCGCTCGCGGCGCTCGCCGCGAAGGCGGAGCGCGCCTAGGCTGGCGCGATGATGCGTACGCGGGTCGCGGGCCTCCTGCTCGCCGCGGGGGCCGGGCGTCGCCTCGGCACGCCGAAGGCGCTCGTCGCGGACGCCGACGACGAGCCCTGGGTGGCGACGGGCGTGGCACGGCTGCGCGCGGCCGGGTGCGACCCGGTGACGGTCGTCGTCGGCGCGGAGGCCGAGCGGGTCGGGCCCGTGGTCGAGGCCGCGGGGGCGTACGCGGTGGTCGCCGAGCGCTGGGCCGACGGGATGGGTGCCTCGCTGGCGACCGGGCTGGCCCGGGTGGCCGAGGGCGACGCCGACGCGGTCCTGATCATGCTGGTCGACCTCCCGGGCGTCGCTGTGGATGCGCTCGGCCGGGTCGTGGGCGAGGCCCAGACCCCGGACGCCCGCCGCATCGTCGCGCGGGCCGCGTACGGTGGTCGGCCCGGCCATCCGGTGCTCGTCGGGCGGGACCACTGGGCCGACCTGGCCGCGGAACTGGGGGCCGGCGACCGCGGGGCCCGCGACTGGCTGGCCGGGCGGACGGTGGCGCTGGTCGAGTGTGCCGACGTCGCCGACGGTGCCGACATCGACGACGCCGGGGCCTTGGCGCGATGGCGGGAGAACGAGGGAGGGCGGACATGAGCGAGGCAGGGACCGGCGCGTACGCCGACCCCCGCGCCCTGCGCGCGGCACTCGGGGGGCGCGGCTATCTGGCCGACGACGCCCTGGCGACCGCCGCATGGCTGGCGCTGCGGATGGAGCGGCCCCTGTTCTGCGAGGGCTCGCCCGGTGTGGGCAAGACCGCGCTGGCGCGCGCGATGGCCGGCGTGCTGGGCGGGCCGCTGCTGCGGCTGCAGTGCTATGAGGGCATCGAGGCCCATCAGGCGCTCTATGACTGGGACTTCCCGCGGCAGCTGCTGCACGTGCGGGCGGCCGGGGGCGGGGCTGACGGCGGAGCCCGCGTCGAGCAGGACGTCTGGGGGGAGGCGTACCTGCTGGAACGGCCGGTGCTCGCGGCACTGCGTGCGTCGACGCCCGAGCGACGCGCGGTGCTGCTGATCGACGAGGTCGACCGGGCCGACGACGAGTTCGAGGCCCTGCTGCTGGAGGTGCTGGCCGACTGGGCGATCACGATCCCGGAGCTCGGCCGGGTCGAGGCGGCGGCGCCGCCGTTCGTGGTCATCACCTCCAACCGCACCCGCGACGTGCACGACGCGCTGAAGCGGCGCTGCCTCTACCAGTTCCTCGACCTGCCCGATCGCGAGCGGGAGCGCGCGATCGTGCGCCACCACGTGCCCGAGGCGGCCGACGGCATGGTCGCGCAGGTGCTCGACGCGGTCGCGCGCCTGCGCGCGGTGGCCCTGGTGAAGCCGCCCGGAGTCGCCGAGACGATCGACTGGGTGCGCTCACTGGCGCTGCTCGGCGTCGACGGGCTCGACCGGGCGACGGTCGACGCCACGCTGTCGGCGGTCGTCAAGCACGCCGACGACCTCGCGCCGGCGCGGGCGGAACTGCCATGAGCGGGCTGGACGAGGTGCTGCTCACCTTCGCGGCGCGGCTGCGCGAGGCCGGGGTGGCGGTGTCGCCCGACCGTGCGGCCACGATGGTGCGGGCGGTGGCGCTGGTCGACCTTCTCGACCGGTGCGCGGTCGCGGCGGCGACGCGGGCGACGTGCTGCGCGTCGCCGGCCGACGTGACGATCCACGACGCGGTGTTCGCGGCTTATTTCGGGCGGCGCTCGGGGACGGTCGAGCCGGTGCCGACCGAGGTCGAGGTCGTCCACGACGATCCCGGAACGGGACAGGGTCCGGCCGAGCCGGGCGCCCCCCGGGAGGTGGCCAACGCCGCCGAGGCGCTGCGGAACAGGCCCCTGGTCGGGCTGGCCGACGCCGAGCGCGACGAGGCCCGGCGCCTGCTGGCGGCGCTGCGGCTGAAGCGACCGCGGCGGCGTACGCGGCGGCGCGGGCGGGGTGGCCACCGGCTCGACGCACGGGCCACGACCCGGACGCTCCTGCGCCACGGCGGGGAGCCGGTCGGCCTTCGCCGCCGGCGACCCGGCGGCCGCCCGCGTCGGGTGGTGGTGCTGGTCGACGTGTCGGGGTCGATGAAGCCGTGGGCGGACGCGTACCTGCGGTTCGCCCACGCCCTCCACCGCGCCCACGGGGCCGAGGTGTTCACGCTGGCGACGCGGCTCACGCGCGTGACCGGCGCGCTGGCGCGGCCATCGGTGGACGCGGCGATCGCGGAGGCGTCGCGGGCGATGCCGGACTGGACGGGCGGCACGCGCCTGGCCGACGGCCTCAGGGCACTCGCGGACGACTGGGGGAGGCGCGGCCCGCTGCGCGGGGCCGTCGTGGTCGTGGTGTCGGACGGCCTGGAGCGCGGCGAGCCCGCGGCGCTGGCCGAGGCCGTGGCGCGCGTACGCAGGCTTGCGCACCGCATCGTCTGGATCCACCCGCGCGCCGGCGCCGAGGGCTGGCGCCCGGCGACGCGCGGACTGGCGGCCGCGCTGCCGTTCGTGGACGCGCTGGTGGCGGGCGACTCGGTGGCAGCACTCGAGGACGCGGGCCGGGTCATCGCGCGGTCGCGGCGCGAGGACGGGCCGCGGGGGACCGTGGAACGGGAGTGGGCGCATGCGTGACATCGCGGCGGAGTTGAGGTTGTTGGTGGACGGCGCGGAGCCGTTCGCGCTGGCCGTCATCGCGAAGACCTGGCGGTCCTCGCCGCGGCCGGCCGGCACGTTCATGGCCGTGACGGCGGACGGTCGGGCGATCGGCAGCCTCTCGGGCGGCTGCATCGAGGGCGCGGTCTATGACGCGGCGCTCGAGGTGATCGCCTCGGGTGAGCCGGTCGCGGCCCATTACGGGGTGACGGGCGAGGACGCGCTGCGGCTCGGGCTGACGTGCGGCGGCGAGATCGACGTGACGATCGCGCGGGTCGACCCGGGCGACGAGGCGGCGGTGGGACCGCTCCGGGCGGTGATGGACGCGCTGGCTGACGAGCGGCCGGTGGCGCTGGTGGAGCGGGTGCGTACCGATCCGGAGCGGCGCGAGGGGACGGACGCGGGGCTCGGGCGCTGGCTCGCGGTGACCGAGGACGGCGTACGCGGGTCGCTGGGGATGGATGGGGCCGATCGGGTGGCGGTCGAGGCCGCACGCGAGGTGCTGCACGAGGGGCGGACGACGCTGGTGGAATTGCCTGGGTTGCCCGGCGCGGCGCCCGACGAGGCGCTCGTCGTCGGCTGGGCGCCACCGGCGCGGCTGATCGTCTTCGGCGCGATCGACTTCGCGCGGGCGGTCTCACGGCTCGGCGTACTTCTGGGCCACCACGTGACCGTGTGCGATGCGCGGCCGGTCTTCGCGACGCGCGAGCGGTTCCCCGAGGCCCACGAGCTCGTCGTCGACTGGCCCCATCGATGGTTGGCCGGCGAGGTCGAGGCGGGACGCGTGACGGCGTCGACGGTGATCCTGGTGTTGACCCACGACCCCAAGTTCGACGTGCCGGCGCTGGAGGTGGCGCTGCGGTCGGCGGCGGGGTTCGTCGGGGCGCTCGGATCGCGGCGCACCACGCGCGAACGGGAGAAGGAGCTGCGCCAGGTCGGGCTGACCGACGAGGAGTTGGCGCGGCTGTCGGCGCCGGTGGGGCTGGACATCAATGCCCATACGCCCGAGGAGACGGCGGTCTCGATCATGGCTGAGGTGATCGCAGCGAGGGGCGGCGGGACGGGGCGGCGGCTGTCGGCGGGGGAGATGGCGATCCACCGGGACTAGGGCTTCGACTCCTGCGTCGCTCAGCCAGCGGCTTCGACTCCTGCGTCGCTCAGCCCCAGAGCGTCCGCGCCGCCGTGGCCGCCTCGTCCGCGCGGCCCCGGCGTACGCGCCCACACAGGTCCGCGAGGGCTGCAGGGTCGGGCTCGGGGAGGCGCCCGAGTGCGTCGAGCGTCGCCGTCAGGGCCGAGTCGCCCGCGAGCCGGCGCAACCGCGGCCAGACCGACCCCCACGACTCGGGGCGACCGTCGGGGGCGAGTAGCGCCTCGCGGGCCGACGGCGATGCCTCGGCCGCCGCCGCGACGACCGTGGTCAGGAGCGTGGCCGCCAGCGCGAGCAGTTCATCCGCGGGGGAGCCGACCCACGGCAGCGGGCCGGCCTGCCGCGCGGCGGGGTCGAGGATGACCGCGCCGTTGCCGTGCTGGACCTCCACGCGGCCGCGTACCTCCAGGGCGACCAGGGCGCGGCTCAACGTCGTGCGGCTCACGCCGAGCTCCGCCGCGAGGGCGCGCTCCGGCGGCAGGCGGTCGCCCGGACCCAGACCCTGGGCCTCGATGAACGAGGTGATGTGGTCGGCCAACTGCTCATACAGGCGCGGCCGCTGGAAGGCGGCGGGCGAGGCCTCGGCGGACGACATGGGTCCAGAGTATTGACACGAACGCCATTGGCCTAGAGGCTGGGCCAATCCAATCCCGGTTTAGGAGCAATGGCGCCCATGGCCCCCCAAGTGATCTCCCTGCTCGTCCTCGTGGCGGTCTTCCTCATCGCCACGGTGCGATCGGTCAACATGGGCGCCCTGGCCCTCGTCGCCGCGGCCGTGATCGGCACCACGGTGTTCAAGATGCCGATGGCCAAGGTGCTGGGTCAGTTCCCGGCGAGCCTGTTCGTCATCCTCGTCGGTGTCACCTATCTGTTCGCGCTCGCCAAGAACAACGGCACCGTCGACTGGATCGTCCACGCGGCCGTCCGCGCCGTGCGTGGACGCGTGGTGCTGATCCCGTGGGCGATGTTCGTGGTGTGCGCGCTGATCACGGCGTTCGGTGCCGTCAGCCCGGCTGCGGTCGCCATCGTGGCGCCGATCGCGCTGGGATTCGCGGTCCGCTACAAGATCCACCCGGTGCTCATGGGCATGATGGTCGTGCAGGGCGCGACCGCCGGCAGCTTCTCGCCCGTCGGCATCTTCGGCTCGATCACCAACGGCGTCGTGGCCCGGTCGAAGCTGGAGTCGAACCCCACGATGCTCTTCGTCACCACGTTCCTGGCCAGCCTGCTGTGCGCCTTCATCGTCTTCCTGGCCTTCGGCGGTCGTGAGCTGGCGAAGCGCGAGCGGGTCGCCGACGACGAACTCGACACCGCGGTCGACCCGGCCCTCGCGTACAACCGCGCGCCCGTCACGGGCACGACCGAGGCAGCGGTGGAGGGCGTGGAGCGTACGCGGTCTCCCGGGCACTGGGCCAACCAGGGCTCCACGAAGGCCGAGGCCGAGGACACCGGCCTGAACCTGCAGCGCATCCTCACCCTCGTGGGCCTGGTCGGCCTGGCCGCCGGCGCGCTGATCTTCAAGCTCGACGTCGGCATCACGGCGTTGGCCATCGCGGTGGCGCTCACCCTGATCTTCCCGGCGACCGCCAAGGGCGCGGTCGACAAGATCAGCTGGGGCACCGTGCTGCTCATCGGCGGCATCGTCACCTATGTCGGCGTGCTCGAGTCGCAGGGCGTCGTGAAGTGGATGGGCGACGAGGTCGCCCACCTGAGCACCCCGCTGGTCGTGGCGCTCCTGATCTGCCTCATCGGCGCCGTCGTGTCGGCGTTCGCGTCGACCACCGGAATCCTGGGCGCGCTGATCCCGCTCGCCGTGCCGTTCCTGGCGACCGGCCAGATCGGCGCCGTCGGCGTCATCTGCGCGCTGGCGATCTCGTCGTCGATCGTCGACTGCAGCCCGTTCTCGACCAACGGCGCGCTGGTCGTGGCCAACGCCGAGGCGAGCGAGCGCGACATGACGTTCAAGCGCCTCATGCAGTGGGGCATGTCGATCATGATCGTCGCGCCGATCGTGGCGTGGGCCGCCCTGGTGTTGCCGGGCTGGCTCTGAGGGGTCAGCCGCGCGGCTGCTGCGCGTCCATGTCCTTGGCCACCTCGACCTGCTCGTCCTCGTCGGCGGGGCGGACGCCGCCCTGCGCGCGCTCGGCGTCGGTGAGGTCGAGCACGGCCGACGTGGCCTGCGACTCCTGGCCCTCGGGCACCTCGGTCACGCCCTGCTCGACCTCGGCCTGCAGGAGAACGACCGAGCGGCCGGGGATGTGCAGCGTCGAGCCGGGCTCGAGCACCTGGTCGGCGCCGGGGAACTCGCCGTCGAAGCCCGAGTGGACGACGACGCGCCACGACTTCGCCCAGGGGTCACCCGGCAGCTCGGCGTCGACGCCCTCGGCGCCGCCGTGGAACCAGGCCAGGAACGCGCTGGTGGCGTCGGAGGAATACATGCCGAGCGTACGCCGGTTGCCGTCATGCCAGTCGTCCTCGCCCATCTGGCCGCCGGTGTGGTCGAACCAGCTGAGGTCGACGCGGCCCAGGCCGTTTCCGGCGGCGTCGGTGACCTCGTGGTGGTAGCGGAACTTCTCCGAGCGCAGCACCGGGAACTCCCGGCGCAGGCGCAGGATCTCGGTCGTCATGCCGACCAGGTCGCCCCACGACTCCTGGGTGTCCCAGTGGACCCACGAGATCGGCGAGTCCTGGCAGTAGGCGTTGTTGTTGCCGCCCTGCGTACGCCCCATCTCGTCGCCCGCGGTGATCATGGGGACGCCGGTCGCGAGCGTGAGCGTGGCCATCATGTTCTTGACCTGGCGGTGGCGCAGCGCGTTGATGCCGGGGTCGTCGGTGTCGCCCTCGTGGCCGCAGTTCCACGAGCGGTTGTCGTCGGCGCCGTCGCGGTTGCCCTCGCCGTTGGCCTCGTTGTGCTTGCCGTCATAGGTCACGAGGTCGCGCAGCGTGAAGCCGTCGTGGGCCGTGATGAAGTTGATCGAACTCGTCAGCGGGCGGCCGTCGTGGTCGAAGATGTCGGCCGACCCGGACAGGCGGGACGCGAGCTCCTGCACGCCGCCGACCTGGCCGCGCCAGAAGTCGCGCACGAAGTTGCGGAAGCGGTCGTTCCACTCGCTCCAGCCGTGGCCCCAGGCGCCGACCTGATAGCCGAACGGGCCCATGTCCCACGGCTCGGCGATCATCTTGATGCCGGCGAAGGCTGGGTCGGCCGCGATGCGCTTCTTGAACTCGTGCATCTGGTCGACGTGGTGGTTCTCGTCGCGGATCAGCTCCGAGGCCAGGTCGAAGCGGAACCCGTCGACGCCCATCTCGGTGACCCAGTAGCGCATCGAGTCGAGGATCATGTTGAGCACGCCGGGCTCGGACGTGTCGACCGAGTTGCCGCAGCCCGTCACGTCGTAGTCGTTGCGGAGGTCGTCGGTCAGGCGGTAGTAGCCGCCGTGGTCGATGCCGCGGAACGACAGCGTCGGGCCCTCGTGTCCGCCCTCGCCGGTGTGGTTGTAGACGACGTCGAGGATGACCTCGATGCCGGCCTCGTGGAGCGCGGAGACCATGTTCTTGAACTCGGTGACCTGCTGGCCGAGCGTGCCCACCGAGCAGTACGCGGCGTGGGGCGCGAAGAAGCCCAGCGTGTTGTAGCCCCAGAAGTTCGACAGGCCGCGGCCCACGATGAACGGCTCGGACACGAACTGGTGGCACGGGAGCAACTCGATGGCCGTGACGCCGATGTTCTTGAGGTGCTCGATCACCGCGGGGTACGCGAGGCCCGCGTACGTGCCGCGCAGGTGCTCGGGGACCGCCGGGTGAAGCTGGGTGTAGCCCTTGACGTGGGTCTCGTAGATGACCGACTCCGACAGCGGGATGCGGCGCTCGATGGACGTGGGCGCGGGGGAGTCGGCGACGACGACCGACAGGGGGACCGCGGCGTACGAGTCGGTCGGGTCGAGCTCGTAGTCGTCGTCGGCCGGGTGGTCGAGGATTGGGCCATTGTAGTCGACGCCGGCGGTGATCGCGCGTGCGTACGGGTCGAGCAGGAGGCGGGCCGGGTTGAAGCGGGCGCCGTTGGACGGGTCCCAGTTGCCGTGCACCCGGAAGCCATAGCGCTGCTCGGCCTCGACGCCCTCGACGAACGCGCTCCAGACGCCGTCTTCCTCCGACTTGTGCAGGTCGACGTTGCGCTGGGTGCGGTCCTCGTCGACCAGGGTCAGCTCGACGCGGGTGGCGCGCGGCGCCCAGAGGGCGAAGTGGCAGCCTCCCTCGCCGAGCTGCGCACCCAGGATGGTCGAGTCGATCGGGGCGGGCAGGGTCTGCGACATGGATGGTCTCCTCGCATGGCCGGCGGCGTGCCGGCACGGTGTCGTGGTTGTGCCCCCTCGGGTGGGACCGTCGTTGGCGTCGGGGCAACGCCACATTCTGCCCTACTCGCGCGTCATTCAACGATTCCGGCGGCGCGTCGTGGACACGCGGGTGGGTCGATCGTCCGATCCGGAGGGTACGCGGGGTCGCGGACGGGGCGCTCGCTAGAGTCGCGCCATGGCTGACAACACCTTCGACACGGGCTCCGACCACGTGCGCCTCGACGTCGCCGACGGCGTGGCCGTCCTGCGCGTCGACCGGCCCAAGATGAACCCCCTGAACACCGAGATCCAGCTGGCGATCGGTCACGCGGCCCGCTGGGCCGCACAGGCCGAGGACGTGGCGGCCGTGGTCGTCACAGGAGGCCAGAAGGTCTTCGCCGCCGGGGCGGACATCAAGGAGATGATCGACTACGGCTCCGGCGACATGATGAAGCTCGGGCGCGAGATCCACGCGGCGTTCGACGACCTCGCGCGGTTGCCGAAGCCGGTGGTCGCGGCGATCAACGGGTATGCGCTGGGCGGCGGCTTCGAGCTCGCGATGTGCGCGGACTGGCGCATCTGCGCCGACGACGCCAAGGTCGGCCAGCCCGAGGTCACGCTCGGCGTGGTGCCTGGCTTGGGCGGCTCGCAGCGCCTGACGCGGCTGGTGGGCCCGTCGCGGGCCAAGGAAATCCTGTTCACCGGTCGCCTGGTCGAGGCCGACGAGGCGTACCGCATCGGCATGGTCGACCAGGTCGTCCCGGCCGACCAGGTGCAGGACGCGGCGCTGGCCTGGGCGAAGCAGTTCGTGGGCGGCCCGGCGCGGGCGATCGCCGCGTGCAAGGAGCTCGTCGACACCGGCCTGGACGGCGACCTGGCCTCGGGACTGGCGCTGGAGCGGGTCCACTTCGCGGCGCTGTTCGACTCCGAGGACAAGGACCGCGGCATGCGCGCGTTCGCGGCGAAGGAGAAGCCGACGTTCACGGGCCGCTGAGCGCGTAGGCTGACCGCGATGGACGCGGTCAGTTACCCGTGAGTAATATTGGCGTGATCCCGCGCAGGCGGGCCACGCAGCAGACCGGCGTACGCCGTGCGCCCTTTCAGAGTGGAGAGAGATGAAGATCGTAGCCCTGGTCAAGCACGTCCCCGATGCCACGGGTGACCGCGGCTTCAGCGACGACGGCACCGTCGACCGCGAGGCCGCCGACGGCATCTTGTCGGAGCTCGACGAATATGCGGTGGAGCAGGCCATGCAGGTCGCCGAGGCCGGCAGCGACGTCGAGGTGGTGGCCCTGACCATGGGCCCCGACGACGCGGCGGGCGCGCTGAAGAAGGCGCTGCAGATGGGCGCCTCGTCGGCGGTCCACCTCAACGACGACGCGATCGCCGGGTCCGACTCGCTCGCCACCTCGAAGGTGCTGGCCGCGGCGATCTCGAAGATCGGGCCCGACCTGGTCGTCTGCGGCATGGCCTCGACCGACGGCGCCATGGGCGTCGTCCCGGCCATGCTGGCCGAGCGGCTGGGCTGGCCGGGCGTCACGTTCGGCGTGGACCTCAAGGTGACGGACGGTTCGGTGTCGATCCGCCGCGACGGCGACGTCGCGTCGCAGACGATCGAGGCGTCGCTGCCGGCCATCGTGTCGGTCACCGACCAGTCGGGCGAGGCGCGCTATCCGACCATGAAGGGCATCGTCGCGGCCAAGAAGAAGCCGGTCGAGACCTGGACGCTGGCCGATCTGGGCGTCGACGCGGGCGAGGTGGGCCTCGGGGCCGCCGCCACGAAGGTGGTCGACACCACGCCGCGCCCGCCCAAGGAGGCCGGCAAGGTCGTCACCGACGAGGACGGCTCGGGCTCCTCGGCGCTCGTCGACTTCCTCACAGCCGGCAAGTACATCTGAGCGATCTCAGGCAGACAAGGAGAAACGGACATGTCGAACGTTGTTGTCGTCGCCGAGGTCGTTGACGGCCAGGTGACCAAGCCGACCCTCGAGGTCATGACGCTGGCCCGCCGCATCGGCGACCCGATGGCTGTGGTCTTCGGGCCGGCCGGCGAGGCGGGAGTCGAACTCGGCGAATATGGCGCCGCCATGGTGATCGAGCTGCAGGACCCGGCCTTCGAGGAGTTCCTCGTCGCGCCGAAGGCCGAGGCGGTCGCCCAGGTCGCGCAGGCCCTCGAGGCCGGGGCGGTGCTGTTCAGCTCGAACCTCGAGTCGAAGGAGGTGGCCGCGCGCGTGGCCGTCAAGCTCGACTCGGGCCTGATCACCGACGCCGTGGACATCACGGCCGAGGGCGGGACCGTCCAGTCGGTGTTCGCCGGCAACTGGACCGTGGGCGCCCAGGTGACCCGCGGCATCCCCGTGGTCACGGTGAAGCCGAACTCGTGCGCCCCGGAGAAGGCCCCCGCCGGCGGCCAGGTGCAGCCGGTGGAGGTCGAGATCAGCGACGCCGCCAAGGGCGCGCGCATCGCGGAGTCGAAGGAGAAGCAGGCCTCGGGTCGCCCCGAGCTGACCGAAGCCGCGATCGTGGTGTCGGGCGGCCGCGGCACGGGCGGCGACTTCGCGCCGGTCGAGGCCCTGGCCGACGCGCTGGGGGCCGCCGTCGGTGCCTCGCGCGCCGCGGTCGACTCGGGCTGGTATCCGCACAGCTATCAGGTGGGCCAGACCGGCAAGACGGTCTCGCCGCAGCTCTACATCGCGGCCGGCATTTCGGGCGCGATCCAGCACCGCGCCGGCATGCAGACCTCGAAGGCCATCGTCGCGGTCAACAAAGACGACGAGGCGCCGATCTTCGAGCTGGTCGACCTCGGTGTCGTGGGCGACCTGCACACGGTGCTGCCGGCGGTGACGGAGAAGCTGAAGGGCTGAGGGGGCTGTTGCAGTTTGTGTGAAGTGTCCTCAGTTGTGTGAAAAGTGCACACCTGTGCGCGACACGCTGGGCGTTCCTCTCGAGGGCCCGCGTGTTCGGCGCAGGTGTGCACTTTTCGCGTTCGGCGCCCCCTGGCTGGCCTAGGTTGGGGGCCATGCGGATCACCACCCTCGACCAGCTGCGCGAGCACTATCCGAACGAGCCGTCGCCGGTGTCACTGGCCAAGGAGACCGACCATGTCACCCCGCTGTACGCGGATCTGATCGCCGCGTCGCCGTTCTGCGTCGTGTCGACCGTCGGCGACCGCGGCATCAACTGCTCGCCGCGCGGCGACGGCCCGGGGTTCGTCCGCGTACGCGATCCCCGGACGCTCGAGCTCGCCGATCGGCGCGGCAACAACCGCCTCGACGGGCTGCGCGACCTCATCGCCGACCCGCGGATCGGGTTGATCTTCCTGGTCCCAGACGTGGGGGAGTGCGTCCGCGTACGCGGGACCGCGCAGATCCGGGTCGAAGACGACCTGCTGGAATCCCATGCGGTGAAGGGAAAGGCGCCGGCATCGGTGTTGGTCATCGACGTCGAGAAGGTGTTCTTCCAGTGCTCGCGGGCGATCCTCCGGTCGAAGCTGTGGGACCCGGACTCGCGGGTGGATCGGGGGAGCCTGCCGACGCCCGGGATGCTCGCTGAGGAGCAGGGTGGCTTCACCGCGGACGAGAGGTCGGCGTACGACGCCGGGCTGGCGGAGCGCCAGGCGCAGACGCTGTATTGATCCGGCGGCGGGAACATCGGCGACGCCGGGCGGCTCGGAGCGGACATGACGACGGTGACGCGTGAGACGACGACACGGGCCGACGGGCGGGGCGCGAGAGCGACCCGCCGCCTTCCGGTGGTGGGTCTGGTGGTCACCGTGGCGTCTGGGGTGCTGGTGAACGGGCTGGCTGTGGCCATGCTTGTGGTGAGCGGAGTCGGCTATCCGCTGGAGACCGGCCTGGACCTGTTGGGCATACTGGTCGTGCTCTCGTCGGTGGTGGGGTGGTCGGTTGCGGGCAACGGGGCGGCTCGTGGCCGTGGGTTGGCCAGTCTGGTGGTGCTGCACCTGGCGCTGGCCGTCACGGCGTTCGCCGTGCTCATGGTGGCGCACTCGGCGCTGGCCGGATGGATCCAGTTGGGCGACACCATCCAGGTCACACTGAGGGCCATCGTCCTCACCGGTGGCATCACGGCGCTGGGCGCGTGCCTCGGCGTCCTGACCCGCCGGACGTGGATCGCGCCTGCGATCGGGATCGGCTGGGTCGCCAGCGCCGTGGTCCGCCTCCACCTCGATGCGACGATGGAGTTGAGGTGGTGGAACACCTTCGCCCCGGAATTGTTGCTCAGCCAGGTGGTGTACACCGAGGGGCGGGGCTACGACCAAGGCCATACTCCCCAACCCGACCACGTCGAGGCGAACCTCGTCGCGCTGTGCTGGGTCGCCCTGATCGCCCTCGTCGTGGGGACGGTGCAGACGATCCTCGCCCGGCGGCGGTCGGCTACCGTGAACGGGTGACCGACCGCGCGTACCTCGACCACGCTGCCAGTGCGCCCATGGTGCCGGAGGCGATCGAGGCGATGACCGCGGTTCTCGGACGCGGGGGCAACGCGTCGTCGCTGCACACGTCGGGTCGGCGGGCGCGGGCGGTGCTGGAGGACGCGCGCGAGTCGCTGGCGGCCGACCTGGACTGCGACCCGGCTGAGGTGGTGTTCACCTCGGGCGGGACGGAGGCCGACAACCTCGCGATCCAAGGGGCCTGGTTGGCCCGCCCGCAGGGGCGCGTGGCGCTGCGTGACCGGCTGGTCTGCTCTGCGGTCGAACACCCAGCGGTCGCGGAAACCGTGGCGGCGTTGGGAATGCGCGGGGCCGATGCGCGGGTTGTCCGCGTCGACGGCGATGGTGTCGTCGACCTCGACGACCTGCGCGACGCCCTCGAAGTCGGCACCATGATCGTCTCGGTGATGGCGGTGAACAACGAGACCGGTACGCGGCAGCCGATCGCCGAGATCGCCCGCCTGGCCAGGGAATCCGGGGCGTGGTGCCATGCGGACGCGGTGCAGGCGCTCGGCCACGTGCCGCTGTCGTTCCGCGACTCCGGGCTCGACCTGATGTCGGTGTCGGCCCACAAGGTCGGGGGCCCGATCGGCATCGGCGCACTGGTCGCGCCCCGCGGGATTCCCCTGCGGGCGTACGGATTCGGCGGTGGACAGGAGCGCGACCTGCGCTCGGGAACGTCCGCGCCGGCGCTGGCGGCGGGGTTCGCGGCGGCCGTGCGACGGACGGTGGGCTCGCTGGAGAAGGAATCTGCCCGGATGGGCGGGCTGCGCGCGCGGATCGTGTCAGCTGTGGAGGCGATCGACGACACGATCGTCAACGGGGGTAGGGATTGCAGCCCTGCGATCGTCAACGCGTCGTTCGCGGGGACGCGGGCGGACGACGTGCTGATGCTGCTCGACGGCCAAGGCATCGACTGCTCGACGGGATCGGCGTGCACCGCGGGTGTCCACCAGCCCAGCGAGGTGCTGCTGGCGATGGGGCGCACCGAGGAGCAGGCCCGCCAGTCGGTGCGGTTCTCGCTGGGCTGGTCGACGGCGGACGCCGACGTCGACCGGCTCGTGGCGGCGCTCCCGCGGGCGGTGGAGCGGGCACGGACGGCGTACTGACGGGCTGGTCCGAGCGCCTAGACTGGGCGACTGCCGACCTGCGGTGCTCTGAAGGAGGTGACCCATGCGCATACTCGCTGCGATGTCCGGCGGCGTCGACTCCGCCGTCGCCGCTGCCCGCATGGTCGACGCCGGACATGACGTCACCGGCGTCCACCTCGCCCTGTCGAAGAACCCCCAGTCGTTCCGCTCCGGCGCGCGCGGGTGTTGCTCGAAGGAGGACGCCCACGACGCACGCCGCGCGGCCGACCGACTCGGCATTCCTTTCTATGTCTGGGATCTGAGCGATCGTTTCGTCGAGGACGTGATCGACGACTTCGTCGCGGAATATGCGGCGGGGCGGACGCCGAACCCCTGCCTGCGGTGCAACGAGAAGATCAAGTTCGCCGCGGTCCTCGAGCGCGGCATGGCGCTGGGCTTCGACCTGGTCGCGACGGGTCACTATGCGCAGCTGACCACGGCTCCCGACGGCACCGTCGAGCTGCGCCGCGCGGTCGACCCGGCCAAGGACCAGTCGTATGTGCTCGGCGTGCTCGACCAGGAGCAGTTGCGCCACAGCGCCTTCCCCCTGGGTGACACGGTGAAGACCGACGTGCGGGCGGAGGCCGAGCGCCGCGGCCTGACCGTCGCCGCGAAGCCCGACAGCCACGACATCTGCTTCATCCCCGACGGTGACACCGCCGGGTTCCTCGACCGGCGCCTGGGGCGGCGCAGCGGTGCGATCGTGGACGAGGACGGGACGCCGCTCGGCGAGCACGACGGCACCCATCGCTTCACCATCGGCCAGCGCCGCGGCCTGCGCCTCGGGACTCCCGCGAATGACGGGCGCCCGCGCTTCGTCCTGGGGCTCGAGCCGGTCTCCAACACCGTGACGGTCGGTCCGAAGGAATCCCTGCAGGTGCAGGAGATCCGCGGCATCCGCCCCACGTGGGCAGGGGCTCCCGTAGACGGGGAGTGGGCCGCGTACGCGCAGGTCCGTGCGCACGGCGCGCCGATGGCGGCGACGGTGACGACCACCGCGGACGGTGTGGAGGTGCGGCTCGCCGAGCCCGCCACCGGCATCGCGCCGGGCCAAGCAGTCGTCCTCTATGACGGCGACCGTGTCGTCGGCTCGGCGACGATCGCGGCCACGACGACGGCCGAGGCCCGGGCGTGAGCGGGGTCCGCGTCACCGGACTGGGATCGATGCCCGGCACCGACTTCGCGGCGACGCAGCGCATGGTGCTCGGCGAGGGACTCGACCTGCCCTGGCTCGTGGAGCTGCCCGACCGCGGCGTCGGCTCCCAGATGGTCGGCCGCACCGGCGCGCTGCTGGATGGGGTCGCCCTCGACCTCCAGCCCGCCGGCTGGCGCCTGACCGAAAACGCCGGCGCCGACGCGCGCCGCGCGCAGACCGACTGGCGGCGCGACCTCGACGTGCTCGAGGAGCTCGCGCAGGGGTACGCCGGCCCCCTCAAACTGGCTGTCACCGGCCCGTGGACGATGGCCGCGATGGTCGAGAAGCCGCGCGGCGACAAGGTGGTCAGCGACCACGGCGCGCGCCGTGACCTGGCCGGTGCACTGGCGCATGGCGTGGCCGGCGTGGTGGCGGAACTCGGCCGCCGCCTCCCCGAGGTCGAGGTGGTCCTCCAGGTCGACGAGCCGCTGCTGCCGCGCGTACTGGCGGGCCAGGTGGCGACCGCGAGCGGGTTCTCGCGGCATCGCCGCGTCCACGCGCCCGAGGCGAGCGAGGCGCTCGGCCAGGCCGTCGCGGAGGCCGGCGTACGCGCGGCCCTGCACTGCTGCGCGCCCGGTCTGGACGTGGACCTCGCGTACGGGGCGGGGTTCGCGGCCGTGAGCCTCGACCAGCGCCACATCGACGCGCGGACGTGGGACCGGCTGGCCGCAGCGCTCGACGCCGGCCGCGAGGTCTGGCTCGGCTGCGCGCCGACCCACCAGCCCGACGCCGTGCCGCGGCCCGACCGGCTGGCCGAGCGCGCGCTGGCGGGCGTACGCCCCCTCGAGGTGGCGGCGACCGCCGACCACCTGTGGCTGACGCCGGCGTGCGGGCTGGCGGGGTGGAGCCCGCGGGGCGCGTTGGCGCTGCTGCGCGCGCTACGGGAGGCGGCGGGGTTGGTTACGGAGGGTCTGGAGCGGTAGCACGACCGAGCGTGGAGACGCGTGTCAGTCGCCCTCGCTAGATTTGCCCCGTGACCGAACTTCCCGATGACCTGGTCCTCGCCGACGAGGGATCCGCGCCGACCGAGGCCGCGCGCGAGCGCCACGCCGAGCTGAGCCGCGTGCTGGACGAGGCGCGGTGGCGCTATCACGTGCTGGACGCGCCGACGATGTCCGACAGCGAGTTCGACGGCCACATGCGCGAACTGAACGCGCTGGAGGACGAATTCCCGGGGCTGCGTACGCCGGACTCGCCGACCCAGCAGGTCGGCGGGCCGCCGTCGGCGACGTTCGCCGCGGTGACCCACCTCGAGCCGATGCAGTCGCTCGACAACGCGTTCTCCCACGACGAGCTGCTCAAATGGGGCGACCGGGTGCTCAAGGATGCGCCGGACGACCTCGGCGGATTCCTGTGTGAGTTGAAGATCGACGGACTCGCCACCGACCTGGTCTATGAGAAGGGGCGCCTGGTGCGGGCGGCCACGCGTGGTGACGGTCGCGTGGGGGAGGACGTCACAGCGAACATCCGCACGATCCGGGCGATCCCGAACGAGCTGACGGGCGACGACGTGCCCGACCTGCTCGAGGTGCGCGGCGAGGTGTTCCTGAGCCTCGAGGCGTTCCGCCAGCTGAACGCGTCGCTGGTGGAGCAGGGGAAGGCGCCGTTCGCGAACCCCCGCAACAGCGCCGCGGGATCGCTGCGCCAGAAGGACCCGCGCGTCACGGCGAGCCGCGCGCTGGCGTTCATCGCGCATGGCATCGGCGCGGCCAAGGGGGTGGAGTTCGCCCGATTGAGTGAGGCGTACGCGGTGTTGCGCGAGTTCGGAATTCCGACGACGGCCCACGCGCGGGTCGTCGACGACCTGGCCGGGGTGTGGGCGTTCGTCGAGGAGGTCGCGGGACGGCGCCACGACTTCGAGCACGAGATCGACGGCGTCGTGGTGAAGGTCGACCGGCGCGAGGCCCAGCGGCGGCTTGGGTCGACGAGCCGGGCGCCGCGGTGGGCGATCGCGTACAAATATCCGCCGGAAGAGGTGACCACGAAGCTGCTCGACATCCGGGTGAACGTGGGACGCACGGGGCGCGTGACGCCGTACGCGGTGATGGAGCCCGTGCTGGTGGCCGGCTCGACGGTCGCGATGGCGACGCTGCACAACGCCTTCGAGGTGGAGCGCAAGGGCGTGCTGATCGGCGACACAGTTGTGCTGCGCAAGGCGGGCGACGTGATCCCCGAGGTGCTGGGGCCGGTCGTCGACCTGCGCGACGGGGGCGAGACCGCGTTCGTGATGCCGACGCGGTGCCCGGCGTGCGAGACGGCGCTGGCGCCCACCAAGGAGGGCGAGAAGGACATCCGCTGCCCGAACCAGCGCTCGTGCCCGGCCCAGCTGCGCGAGCGGTTGTTCCACCTGGCCTCGCGGCAGGCGCTCGACATCGAGGTCCTGGGCTGGCAGGCGGCCGACGCCATGCTGGCGGCGGGGCTGCTCACCGACGAGGGCGACCTGTTCGACCTGACGGCCGATGACCTGATTCGCGCCGAGTTCTTCACGCGGGCGGCGAAGAAGACCGAGATCGCCGACGGGGCAGGGCCCCGGGTGTTGAACGCGAACGGGCAGAAGCTGCTGGCGAACCTCGACGAGGCGAAGACGCGGCCGTTCTCGAAGTTCCTGGTGGCGCTGTCGATCCGCCACATCGGCAAGGGGGTCGCGCCCGACGTGGCCGCGGCGTTCCCGAACATCGACGCGCTCGAGTCGGCGACGTTCGAGGAGCTGTCGGCGGTGGACGGCATCGGGCCGACGATCGCGACGGCGATCCGCGAATGGTTCGACACCGACTGGCGCCGGGCGATCGTGGAGAAGTGGCGCGCGGCGGGGTGTGTGCTGGCGGACGAACCGGGGGAGGTCCGGGCCGAGGTCGCCCAGAACCTCGCCGGGCTGTCGATCGTGGTGACGGGGTCGATCGAGGGCTACACGCGCGACGGCATCGCCGAGGCGATCGTGGAGCGCGGCGGGAAATCGGCGAGCTCGGTGTCGAAGAAGACCGACTTCGTGGTGGTGGGCGACTCGCCGGGCTCGAAATATGACAAGGCGGTCAAGCTCGAGGTGCCGATCCTGGATGGTGAGGGATTCGCGGTGTTGCTCGAGCAGGGACCGGAGGCCGCCCGGCCGTTGGCGCGGGTGGGGGAGGCCTGAGGGTCGCATTCCCCATTCACGCGACTCGCCCCATCACCCGCTCGCCCCCATCACCCAACTTGTGCACACGGATGCGCAGGTTGGGTCGGTCGCCCGGCGTGTCGCCCCAACCTGCGCACACACCCCCGCTGGCCGTCCCCCCACTAAGGTGGAACGGTGAGCACCGGGCCAGAGGAACACGAGGTCGAGACCACGCAGCGGCCGCGCCGCGCGGCGGCTGGGCGGGGTCCCGCCCCGGACGTCCCCGACCAGCGGGGCCAGGCGTACAGGGCCGGTGAACCGCAGGGTCAGGCGTACGCGGGTGGCCAGGGGCACACCCACGAGCCGACCCAGGCGCACACCCCAAAGCCGGCGACCCAGGCGTACGCCGGCCCCCAGCCGGCCGACCAGGCGTACGCGGCGCCGGACTCCGGCCAACGGGCGGAGGTGGAGCCTGCGGCCACACCCGCGGAGGCGAAGCCCATGAGGAAGGGGCGCGCGCCCAGGAGGCCGCGTACGCCGTCGCGTTTCAGCTCGAACCTTGATCTCAACGCCGATGTCCCCACGCGCGCCCAGCCGGCGATCGGCGACTGGGGCCCGAACGGGCTGCCGACCACCCGCGAGAAGCGCCGCCAGCGCTGGGTCGTGCCCGTCGCGCTCGCGCTCATCACCATCGTGGT
This sequence comes from Mariniluteicoccus flavus, assembly GCF_054776655.1. NCBI lineage: Bacteria > Bacillati > Actinomycetota > Actinomycetes > Propionibacteriales > Propionibacteriaceae > Mariniluteicoccus > Mariniluteicoccus flavus. Next base: position 284,592 of record NZ_BAAHBN010000003.1, read on the forward strand.
GATCGTGGCGTGGCGCTATTTCGCGGCGATGCTGGGCTGACCCCGTCGCGGCCGAGGGGTTTCGGCGCACGGGAGTCGGCGTACGCCTCGTCGCGTGTGCACGAGTTGCGTCGACACGCCGGAGCCCGAACCCAACTTCCGCACCCGTGTGCACAAGTTGCGTGGGAGGAGGAACGACGACCTGCGTGGCGGCCGCAGGCCTCAGACCACCGGCACCAGCGTCGCCAGATAGCGCAGCCGTGCGACCTCGGCCGCCAGGAACGCCGGGCCGCCGTGGCGGCCCAGCAGCAGCGCGCGGTTGCCGCGCACCGGCGTCACCGCAAGCGTCGTCTCGACCCATTCCGGCACCCAGCCCTTGTCGAGCTCGAGCGTGCGCGTGAAGTCGAACGGGCCCAGGTCGGCCAACACCTCCGACGTCAGGTCGGGCGCCATCGGCGTCGCGTGGATCACCGATCGGTTGACCTTGTTCACCAGCACCGACCAGTGGGAGTGGAACATGCCGGGCGCCGACTGGCAGAGGACCTCGGCCGCGTGGGCGGGTTCGGCCAGCATGCGCTCCAGGACCTCGACGTCGAGCTCGAGACCGGTCCCGGCGGGATAGCGCGCGCACCACAGCACCGACACGCCCTCGAGCTGGGTGCAGGCGCTGACGGCGTTGTCGGGCATCACCGATTCCGGCAGCGACACCATGAAGTCGTCGACGACGCGTCCGTCCTCATGACGTCCCACGATCTCGACGGCCTGGATGTCCGCGCCGACGGTGCCCATGGCGGACGCGACCGCCCCCAGGGTGCCGGGGCGGTCGGGCAGGGCCACTCTGATCAGGAACACCCCGCCATCTTTGCGCACGCCTCGGGCCATTCCCAATCGAAATCGTGTCGGTGAGAGCGCCTAGGATGGGGGAGCCCCGGGGAGTCCTGGGCGAAGACCGACCAGGAGTGACCTGTGGCGCTGAGCGTGTCCGACGTGGCCCGGCTGGGAAAGCTGGCCCGCATCGACCTGTCCGATGAGGAGCTGGGGCGGCTCGCCCCCCAGCTCGACGTGATCCTCGAGTCCGTGGCCCGGGTGAACAGCCTCGACACCGCCGACGTGCCGCCGACCTCACACGCGCTGCCGCTCACCAACGTGTTCCGCGACGACGTCGTCCACCAGTCGTTGTCCGTCGAGGACGCGCTCGACCAGGCGCCCGCCGCCGAGGACGACCGCTTCCGCGTGCCGCGAATCCTGGGGGAGTCCGTATGAGCGACGCGACCCAGAACGCCCGGAGCAACCAGAACACCGAGAACGCCATCCTCCGCGCCCCCGCCAGCGAGATCGCCATGGCCATCGCCAACGGCCGCTGGACCGCCGAGCAGGTCACCCGGGCCCACCTCGACCAGATCGCCGCCGTCGACGGCGCGGTCCACGCGTTCCTCCACGTCGACGCCGACCGCGCCCTCGAGGCCGCCCGCCGCGTCGACGCCAAGCGCGCCGCCGGCGAGACCCTCGGCCCGCTGGCCGGCGTCCCCCTCGCGCTCAAAGACGTGCTCACCATGCGCGGCGCGCCCACGACCGCCGGCTCGAGAATGCTCGAGGGGTGGCACCCGCCCTACGACGCGACGGTGACCCAGCGCCTCCTCGACGCCGACCTCGTCATCCTCGGCAAGACCAACATGGACGAGTTCGCCATGGGCAGCTCGACCGAGAACTCGGCGTACGGCCCGACTAAGAACCCATGGGACCTCGCCCGCATCCCCGGTGGCTCGGGCGGCGGCTCGGCCGCAGCCCTGGCCGCCTTCGAGGCCCCCCTTGCAATCGGCACCGACACCGGCGGCTCCATCCGCCAGCCCGCGTCGTTCACCGGCACCGTCGGCGTGAAGCCGACCTACGGCGGCACGTCGCGCTACGGCCTCGTCGCCCTCGCCTCGTCGCTCGACCAGCCCGGCCCCTGCGCCCGGAACGTTCTCGACGCGGCCCTGCTCCACGAGGTCATCGCCGGCCACGACCCGCTCGACTCGACGTCGATCGACCGCCCCGTGCCGCCCGTCGTCGAGGCCGCCCGCTCCGGCGACGTCCGCGGCCTGCGCATCGGCGTGGTCAAGGAGCTCGGCGGAGAGGGCTACGCGCCCGATGTCGAGCGCCGCTTCGCCGAGACCGTCGATCTCCTGACCGAGCTCGGCGCCGAGGTCGTCGAGGTCTCCTGCCCCCACTTCGAGTACGCCCTGGCGGCCTACTACCTGATCCTGCCCGCCGAGTGCTCGTCCAACCTCGCCCGCATGGACGCGATGCGCTTCGGCCTGCGCGTCGGCGACGACGGCGCGCGGTCGACCGAGGAGGTCATGGCGATGACCCGCGGCGAGGGCTTCGGTGACGAGGTCAAGCGGCGCATCATCATCGGCACGTACGCGCTGTCGTCCGGCTACTACGACGCCTACTACGGTTCGGCCCAGAAGGTGCGCACGCTGATCATGCGCGACTTCGACGCCGCGTTCGAGGCCGCCGACGTCCTGGTCTCGCCCACGACCCCGACCACGGCGTTCCCGCTGGGCGAGCGCGTCGGCGACCCGCTCGCGATGTACAAGAACGACCTGTGCACCATCCCGTCGAATCTCGCCGGCAACGCGTCGGCGTCGTTCCCGGTCGGGCTGTCGGAGACCGACGGCCAGCCGATCGGCTTCCACGTGATGGCGCCCCCGATGGCCGACGACCGGCTCTACCGCGTCGGTGCGGCGCTGGAGCGCGCGTACGCGGAGCGCTCCGGCGGAACCGTCCTCGACCGCATCCCCGACCTGGCCGGTTCGCTGGCCGCGAAGCAGGAGGTCGCCCGATGAGCGAGCCCGTCGTCGACTACGACCAGGCGCTGGCGACCTATGACCCCGTGATGGGGCTGGAGGTCCACGTCGAGCTGAACACCGCGTCCAAGATGTTCTGCGGCTGTTCCACCGCCTTCGGGGCCGCGCCGAACACCCAGACCTGTCCGGTCTGCCTCGGCCTGCCGGGCGCGATGCCCACCGTCAACGGGCGGGCCATCGAGTCGGCCATCCGCATCGGCCTCGCGCTCAACTGCGACATCGCCTCGTGGTGCCGCTTCGCCCGGAAGAACTACTTCTATCCGGACATGCCGAAGAACTACCAGATCAGCCAGTACGACGAGCCCATCGCGTACGACGGCCACGTCGACGTCGAGCTCGACGACGGGTCGACGTTCCGCGTCGAGATCGAGCGCGCCCACATGGAGGAGGACACCGGCAAGTCGACCCACGTCGGCGGTGCGACCGGCCGCATCCAGGGCGCGGACCACTCGCTGATGGACTTCAACCGCTGCGGCGTGCCGCTGATCGAGGTCGTCACGCGCCCCATCGAGGGAGCCGGCGTACGCGCCCCGGAGGTCGCGCGGGCCTATGTGAAGGCGCTGCGGGAGATCGTGAAGGCGCTGGGCGTCTCCGAGGCCCGCATGGAGCAGGGCAACCTGCGCTGCGACGCGAACCTGTCGCTGCGGCCGTCGCCGGACGCGCCCCTCGGCACGCGCACCGAGACCAAGAACGTCAACTCGTTGCGTTCGGTCGAGCGCGCGGTGCGTTATGAGATCACACGCCAGGCGGCCATCCTCGACGCGGGTGACCGCGTCCACCAGGAGACCCGCATGTGGCACGAGGACTCCGGCATCACGACGCCCGGCCGCTCGAAGGAGACCGCGGAGGACTATCGCTATTTCCCCGAGCCCGACCTCGTGCCGGTCGAGGCGACCCCCGAATGGGTCGAGCAGCTCCGCGCGACCCTGCCCGAGCCCCCGGCCGCGCGCCTGCGCCGGCTCGTGGGGGAGTGGGGCTTCTCGGAGTCCGACATGACCGCGGTCGTCAACGCCGACGCGCTCGACCTGCTCGAGGCGACGGTGGCCGCCGGGTGCACCCCCCAGGCCGCCCGCAAGTGGTGGCTGTCCGACCTGTCGCGTCGCGCCAACGAGGCCGGCGTCGAGTTGGGCGAGCTGTCCATCACGCCGGCCCAGGTCGCGGGGGTCCAGGCGCTGGTCGACGCCGGCACCGTGAACGACAAGCTGGCCCGCCAGGTCATCGACGGCGTCATCGCCGGCGAGGGCGAGCCGGCCGAGGTCGTGGAGAAGCGGGGGCTCGCGGTCGTGTCCGACGACGGCGCGCTCTCGGCCGCCGTCGACAAGGCCATCGCGGCCAATCCCGACGTGGCTGACAAGATCCGGGCCGGCAAGATGGCCGCCGCCGGTGCGCTGATCGGCGTGGTGATGAAGGAGATGCGGGGCCAGGCCGACGCCGGTCGCGTGCGCGAGCTGATCGTCGAGAAGCTCGGCTGAACCCGTGAGCGATCCGCGGGCCGCGAACGATCCCGAGGCCACCCGGCTGCGGCCGCGCACCACCGGTGCGCGGCCGGGCGCGGTGCCGCCCGACGCCTGGGAGAACCGGGCGGCGTGGGGGCGGCAGGCCCCCGAGGGACGGTCCGGGCTCCCCGAACATTCCCGCGTCGCCCCACCCGCGGGCGAGGGCCCCCAACGCAGCACGGCGCGCGAGCGACCCTTGGCCGAGGCTCCCCTGCCGGAGCAGGCGCCGGTCCCGCAGCGCGTCGGCATGTTGTTGGGCGCTGTCAGCGTGCTCGCCGCGCTTGCCCTGCTGGTCCCCGTCTGGCTGACCCCGGCGGAGACGGCGACCGGACGCGCCATCTCTGTGGCCCACGGTCCAGCCCCCCACCGGGCCGAGCGCGCGAAGCTGCCGGCGGCGGTGGGAGACGTGCGCCGCGATCCCGCAGGGGACTCGGCGGGCCTGCCTTTCGGCCAGGTCGACCGCGCGCTCTTCGTCGACCCCGGCGGACGCCCGGTGCGGGTGCTGACCCAGCGGATCGAGGTCGCGAGCCTCGAGGAATACGACCGCCGCACCGGAATGCAGTCGCGACGCTTCGGGCGGGTGTCCTGCGGGCAGCGCTACGACGCGCTCCAGTGCACGATGTTGCTCGACGGCGGCACGATCAGCGCGACCACGGTCGACCAGCGGTGGCAGGCCGAGGAGCTCGCGGGTTTCGTGCGCCAGGCGTACGCCCAGCTGCCCTGATTCAGACCCCGAGCTCGGTCGACCGGAGCTTCTGCACGGCCTCGTCAGAGCCCACCAGGCGCACGTCGGCGGCGTCGACGCGGCCGTACGCGAACAGCATCATCTCCGACGGTTTTCCGACGATCGTCACGATGTCGCTGCCGGCCATCGCGCGGACCGTCTCCGGCTCGCCCGCGGTGGTCTCGGGGCGCTCGCGCTCGAGAACGACGCCGACGGGCGAACGGCGGAACATCGCGCGTCCCATCAGCTTCATGCGACGCCACATCCAGTCCTCGAACTCCTCGCCCAGCTCGCGCGGCGGGAGCGGGGACGCGCCGGCCCGGCGGACGTCCTCGAGATGGATGAAGAACTCGACGGTGTTGGCCTCCTCGTCGACGCCCGGGAAGGCGAAGACCGACATGCGGGCGGGGCCGCGGCGCAGGCGGTCGACCAGTTCGGCGTACGGCCAGCGCGCCTTCGACTCGGCCATGCGGCGCTCGGTCAGACCGGCCAAGGGCTTCGCGACGATGCCGGGCGCGCCCAGGGGATCAGTCTCGCGGATCCAGAGGTGGGCGGCGAGGTCGTGGGTCGACCACCCCTCGCAGAGGGTCGGCGCGTCGGGCCCGAGGTCGTCGAGCAGTTCGCAGAGCGCGGCACGTTCGGACTTGGCAGGATTCACGGAACGAGACTAGTCGCCCTCGCGACGGGCGGCCAATGCACCCGGCGCGCCGCCGGACGCGCAGGTGCACGACCGCCGACGTGGGCAACAATGGCCGGGTGACCGACCTCCCCGCCGCCGACCCGGCCCTCGACCTGGCCCTCGACCCCGCCATCGCCCGGCTCCTGAAACGGACCGACGACGGGCTGGTCCCCGCCATCGTGCAGGACGCCACCAGCGGCCGCGTGCTGATGATGGCGTGGATGAACGACCTCGCCCTCGCCCAGACCCTGACCACGCGGCGCGGCACCTACTGGTCCCGCAGCCGCGGGCGGCTGTGGGTGAAGGGGGAGGAGTCGGGCCACACCCAGCGCGTGCGTGGCGTCAGCCTCGACTGCGACGGCGACACTCTGCTGGTGGCGGTCGACCAGACCGGTCCCGCGTGCCACACGGGAGCCACGAGTTGCTTCGACACCCACACGCTGCTGGAGGACGAGCGATGAGCCTGGCCCACACCCCCGACCTCGAAGCCTTCCGTGACCTCGCCCGCGTCCGGCGCGTGGTGACCGTCGCGGCCCGCGTGGTCTCCGACGCCGACACCCCGGTCAGCCTCTATCAGCGCCTCGCCCAGGGGCGGCCCGGCACCTTCTTGCTGGAGTCGGTCGAGCGGGGCGTGAGTTCGCGCTGGTCGTTCGTCGGCGTACGCACCGTCGCGACGCTCACCTCCGTCGACGGCGAGGCCGCGTGGACCGGCACGGTGCCGGTCGGCCTCCCCGCCGCCGACGGCGGCGGCGGAAACCCGCTCGAGGTGCTCGCCGAGACCTTGGAGCTGTTGGCGTGCGAGCCCCAGCAGGGCCTGCCCCGCCTGGTGTCGGGGTTGGTCGGCTACCTCGGCTACGACGTCGTACGCCGGCTCGAGCGCCTGCCGCGCGACACAGTCGACGACCTCCAGATCCCGGAGCTCGGCATGATGCTCGTGTCCGACCTGGCCGCCATCGACCACCGCACCGGCGAGGTGTGGCTGCTGGCCAACGCGATCAACTTCGACGCCTCCGACGAGCGTGTCGACGACGCGTACGCCGACGCCGTCGCCCGCGTCGAGCGCATGGCCCGCGACCTCGCCGAGCCGCGGGAGCCGCTCGTCCGGGTCGCGACCGACGCCCCGGCCTCGGAGGTCGTTCGGGGGTCGACCGACGCCGAGCACGAGCAGGCGGTGCGCGACGCGATCGAGGAGATCCGGGCGGGCGAGGTGTTCCAGGTCGTCCCGTCCCAGCGGTTCGAGGTCGCGACGACCGCCGACGCGTTCGAGGTCTATCGCCGGCTGCGCCTGGTCAACCCGAGCCCCTACCTGTTCCTGCTCCGCATCCCCGATGCCGAAGGCGCCCACGCCTTCGACATCGTCGGCAGTTCGCCCGAGGCGCTGGTGACGGTCAGCGACGGGCGCGCGACGACCCACCCGATCGCCGGCACGCGCCCCCGCGGTGCCAACGCCGACGAGGACGTCGCGCTCGAGCGCGAGCTGTTGGCCGACGAGAAGGAGCGCGCCGAGCACGTGATGCTCGTCGACCTCGGCCGCAACGACCTGGGTCGGGTCTGTGTCCCGGGGACGGTCGAGGTGCTGGAGTTCATGCAGGTCCAGCGCTATTCCCACGTGATGCACCTCGAGGCGACCGTGGTGGGCACGCTCGCGCCGGGCCGCAGCGCGCTCGACGCCACCCTGTCGTGCTTCCCCGCGGGCACGCTCTCGGGTGCGCCGAAGGTGCGGGCCATGGAGATCATCGAGCGCCTCGAGAAGACCTCGCGCGGCATCTACGGCGGCGTCATCGGCTGGTTCGACTTCGCCGGCAACTCCGACTGCGCCATCGCGATCCGCACGGCGCTGATCAAGGACGGAAGGGCCTACGTGCAGGCCGGCGGTGGCATCGTCGCCGACTCCGATCCCGCCACCGAGAACCAGGAGACCAAGAACAAGGCGGCCGCGGTCCTGCGGGCCATCGCGGCGGCCGAGGGGTTGACCGACCTTGACTGAGCCCACGGCGGTCGCCACGGGTGGCTCCGCCAACGTCCCCACGGTCGGCGCGCGCCGCATGCGGACCGCGGCCTACTCGCTGCTCACCGCCGGATCGCTGACCGCGGTCGCCGGCGCCAACGCGACCTGGCGGCGCACGGTCGGCGAGCTCGGGCAGGAGGTCACCCGCACCGGCGCCGACGCGACGGGCACGCTGGCGCTGATCCTCGCCGGGGTCCTGGCCGCCGGCACGTTGCTGATGTTGACCCTGCGTACGCGCGGTCGTCGCCTGCTCACGCTGCCCCTCGCGCTCGTCGCGATCGCCATGGTGATGCTGGGGGTGGCGCAGGTGGGGGAGCCCGGCGCCACCTGGCTTCCCATCGCCTACAGCGTCGCGGGCCTCGTCGCCCTCGCCGGGGTCGCCGTGGTCGCGGCCACCGCCCACCGCTGGCCGGCGCCGGCCGACCGCTTCTCGCGACGCGCCCGGCGCGCGGGCACCCGCGCCGACGACGACCCGGCGGACGTCTGGCGGGCGCTCGACGAGGGCCACGACCCGACCGAGAACGACGATTCGGCTGGCAACCGCCGCCGCGATCGGCCAGAATGATGACAGACCGGGCAGTCGCGCCCGGGGACCCACGGGAAGAGGAACGATGAACTCCACCGCCACGCGCCGGCGCCGCCCCATGCAGAAGGACATCCACCACGGTCGGACGCCCGCAGCCTGGGCGGGGTCGATCCTGGCGCTCGTCGGCTTCATCCTCGGGTCGCTGGGCTTCGTGTTCGGGCCCCACGGCGTTCCCTCCATCAACTGGACCATGGTCATCGTCGGCGGCGTGCTGCTCGTGGCGGCACCGCTGGTCGGCGGCATCCTGAACCGCGTGGGCATGGGCCAGGACTGATGACCGCGCCCGGAGCCCGCTCCGGCCACCCGGTCGCCGGCACGGTCCTCGACGGCATCATCTCCGGCGTCCGCGAGGACCTCGAGGAACGACGCTCGGCCGTGCCCCTGTCAGCGCTCCAGGAGCGCCTCGCCGACGCCCCGAGTCCCCGCGACCCGAGGCCGGCCTTCCGCGCCCCGGGCGTCGCCGTGCTCGCCGAGGTGAAGCGCGCGAGCCCCTCCAGGGGTGCACTGGCCGACATCCCCGACCCGGCCGCACTCGCCGCCCTCTATGAGCGGGGCGGCGCTGCGGCCGTCTCGGTGTTGACCGAGCGCCGCCGTTTCGGCGGGTCGCTCGACGACCTCGTCGCGGTGCGTGCCCGGGTCGACATCCCCGTGCTGCGCAAGGACTTCATCGTCGACGCCTACCAGCTGGTCGAGGCGCGCGCCGCGGGCGCCGACCTCGCCCTGCTGATCGTGGCCGCGCTCGACGACGCCGAGCTCGCCGACCTGTTCGCGACCGCCACGGAACTCGGCCTGACCCCGCTCGTGGAGACCCACGACGAGGCCGAGGTCGAGCGTGCCCTCGCGGTGGGCGCCGACGTGATCGGGGTCAACAACCGCAACCTCAAGACGCTCGACGTCGACCGCGCCCGTTTCGGGCGCATCGCCGCCACCGTGCCCGACACCTGCATCCGCATCGCCGAGTCCGGCATCACCGGCCCGGACGACGTCGCGGAGGTCGTCGCGCAGGGCGCCGATGTCGTCCTCGTGGGCGAGGCGCTGGTGGTCGGCCACGACCCCGCCGCCGCCGTCGCCGCGATGATCGCCGCCGGCGCCCGCTGACCCGCGCCGGCACGACCGGCCACCCGCCCGACCTCCAGGAGGGATCCGCATGAGCAGCACCTATCCGGACCAGCACGGCCACTTCGAGCGCTTCGGCGGCAAGTTCGTCCCCGAGGCCCTGTACGCCGCCCTGGCCCAGCTCGAGGAGGCCTTCGAGGACTCCATCGCCGACCCCGATTTCCAGACCCAGCTCGACGACCTTCGACGCAACTACACAGGGCGTCCGAGCCCGCTGACCGAGGCCCCGCGGTTCTCGGCCCACGCGGGCCGTGCCCGCATCGTGCTGAAGCGCGAGGACCTCAACCACACCGGCTCCCACAAGATCAACAACGTGCTGGGCCAGGCCATGCTCGCCCGCGCCATGGGTAAGACCCGCCTGATCGCCGAGACGGGCGCCGGCCAGCACGGGGTGGCCACCGCCACCGCCGCCGCCCTGTTCGGCATGGAGTGCCGCGTCTACATGGGCCGCGTCGACACCGACCGCCAGGCCCTCAACGTCGCCCGCATGCAACTGCTCGGCGCCGAGGTCGTCGCCGTCGAGTCGGGTTCCCAGACGCTGAAGGACGCCATGAACGAGGCCCTGCGCGACTGGGTCGCCAGCGTCGACGACACCCACTACCTGATCGGGTCGGTCGGTGGGCCCCACCCGTTCCCCAAGATCGTCCGCGAGTTCCAGCGCATCATCTCGACCGAGGCGCGCGAGCAGTCCCTCGAGCGCTTCGGCCGCCTGCCGGACGCGGTCGCGGCCTGCGTGGGTGGCGGCTCGAACGCCATGGGCATGTTCGCCGACTTCATCGCCGACCCCGACGTCGCCCTCCACGGCTTCGAGGCCGGCGGCGACGGCGTCGAGACCGGCCGCCACGCCGCCACGATCACCGCCGGCCAGCTCGGCGTGCTGCACGGCATGCGTACGTTCGTGCTCCAGGACGAGGACGGCCAGACCATCGAGTCCCACTCGATCTCCGCCGGGCTGGACTATCCGGGCGTCGGCCCCGAGCACGCGTGGCTCGCCGACACCGGCCGTGCCCACTACGAGCCCGTCACCGACACCGAGGCGATGGAGGCGCTGCAGCTCCTCACCCGCACCGAGGGCATCATGCCGGCCATCGAGTCGGCCCATGCGCTGGCGGGTGCGCTCCGCCTGGGGCGGCGGCTGAGCGACGAGTCGCCCGACACCGAGCCCCTGATCATCGTGAACCTGTCGGGCCGCGGCGACAAGGACGTCGAGACCGCGATCCGCTGGTTCGGCATCGACGGCTCGGTCGACGGCACTGCGGGCGGCGTACGCGACCACGCCCCGGCCGAGCCCGCCGAACCCACCGGCAGCAAGGAGCTGTGATGACCGACCAGAACGCCCCGATCCCCGGATTCGACCCCGGTGTCACCGGCCGCGCCCTGCAGGCCGCCGCGGCCGAGGGCCGCAGGGCGCTGGTGGGCTATCTGCCGGTCGGCCACCCCACGGTCGACGGCTCGCTGGACGCGCTCCGCGTGCTCGCCGAGGGTTGCGATGTCGTCGAGGTCGGCATGCCCTACAGCGATCCCGTGATGGACGGCCCGACGGTCCAGCTGGCCGGCACGCGCGCGCTCGAGCGCGGCGTACGCACCCGCGACCTGTTCCGGGCGACCCAGACCATCGCCGACGCGGGCACGCCGGCCGTGGTCATGACCTACTGGAACATCGTGGAGCGCTACGGCGTGGACGCGTTCGCCCGCGACCTCGCCGCGGCGGGCGGCCGCGGCCTGATCACCCCCGACCTCACGCCCGACGAGGCGCAGGAGTGGATCGCGGCCTCGGACGCCCATGGGCTCGACCGCGTCTTCCTGGTCTCCCCGAGCTCGAGCGACGAGCGCATCCGGTCGACGGTCGCGGCGTGCCGCGGCTGGCTGTACGCGACCTCGGTCATGGGCGTCACCGGCGCCCGCGCCGAGACGTCGTCGGCCGCGCCGACCCTCGTCTCCCGCATCCGGGCCCTGTGCCCCGACGTGCTCGTCGGCATCGGTCTGGGCGTGTCGACCGGCGAGCAGGCGCGCGAGACCGCCGCGTACGCCGACGCCGTGATCGTCGGCAGCGCGCTCGTGCGGACGCTGCTGGACGCCGAGGACGCGGGCCGTCCCGACGACCTCACGGGGCTGCAGGCGCTGGTCGACGACCTGGCGGCGGGCGTCCGGGGCTGACGGCGACGGGCGTACGCGGTTGGGAACTGCTGCGTACGCTTGGCCGTTGCGGGGCCGGAGGGCTCGGCACACAGATCCGGAGGTGGCCATGGTGAGGCTTGTCGGCGCGCTGCTCGTGGCGGTCGCGCTCCTCAGTGCGTGCACGGTGCCGCAGGAGGGGTCGGGCGTGGTCGTCCGACGCACGGGCGCCGAGCATCCCAGCGGCCTTCGCGGTGCGGTGCTGACCCAGCCCTATGACGTGCCCGAGGTGACGCTCACCGACACCGCCGGACAACGGTTCAACCTGAGGACGACGCCGTCGCGCCCGGTCACGCTGGTCTTCTTCGGCTACACCAACTGCCCCGACGTGTGCATCGGCGTGATGTCCGACGTCGCGAGCGCCCTGCAGCGCATGGACCCGGCGGTCCGCGGCGACGTCCAGATGGTGTTCATCACCACCGACCCGGCGCGCGACGACCCGAAGACCGTCCGCGCGTACCTCGACCGTTTCGATCCGTCGTTCTCCGGCCTCACCGGGGACCTGGGGGACATCAAGCGCGCCGCCGAGGCCCTCGGGGTCGCCGTCGAGGACATGAAGAAGCTGCCCTCGGGGGGCTACGAGGTCGGCCACGGTGCGCAGGTCGTCGGCATCGGCAAGGACGACCGCGCCCACGTCGTGTGGACCCAGTCGACGCCCATCGGCGACCTGATCCACGACTTCTCGCTGTTCGCCCAGCAGCAGCGGTGAGTGGCATCATGGGCGCCGTGACGACCACGACCTCCCCCAACCGCGATCGCACGTGGGCGGCAGTGGCTGTCTTCGTCCTCGCCACTGCCCTGGCGACGGCACCCCTGTGGTGGCTGCAGACGCGCCTCGACATCGCCTGGTGGGTGTTCAGCCTCCCGTCGGCCGCCCCGGCCTTCGGCGCGCTCGTCACCCTCGCGCTGCGTCGACCCCTGGGGCTCGCCGCGGTGTGGCTGCCCGGTTTCGGGTTCAACATCCAGGTCGTGCGCCGCTGCATCCTCCTCCTGGCGCTCGGCGCCGGCATCGTCCTGGGCTGCGTCCAGTTCGCCACGATGTTGCGCTGGCCGAAGCGGCCCATCGTGCTCGAGCAGGTGCCCTATCCCTTCTCCCTGCCGGGTGACCTCTCGACGATGCTGCTGCTGCTGGGGCTGGGCTTCTTCCTCATGGCCGGCCTCGAGGAGCTCGGCTGGCGCTCACTGCTGCAGCCGACCCTGCGGCGCACCCACGGCGTCCTGGTGACCGGTCTGGTCACGGGCCTGCTCTGGGGCCTCATGCAGCCCGAGCTCTATGTCCGCGCGCTCGAGCGGTGGCGGCTGCGTCCGGTCATGACCGAGGTCGGCATGTTCGTCATCGCCCACGTGGCGGCGGCGGTGGCGCTCTCGTGGCTCATCGCCCTGGGCCAGCAGCGCATGAAGCACGGCCAGTGGCTCTCGGCCGTCGCGATCCGCTGGGTCCTCTCCATGGGCTTCTTCCTCTGGTTCGACGAGGAGCTCGGCCGGTGGCAGCCCATGGTCGTGATCGCCTTCGTGATGACCTGCTTCGCGGCCGTCGGGCTCTACTACCACTGGCGCGGCCTTCGCGCGAGGGCCGTGCGCGCCGCCGGCGGCCAACCCGCCACGGCACGCTGACGCACGTCGAGTCAAGGGCGTCTCAGCGTTCGTCTCGGGTTCTGCACTTCGGCCCACCCTCATTACTGTTCTGCTCGCCAGCGGTCCGCGCTCACCATGATCCGTCCGTCTGGCACGACGTCCCGCCCCGGCGGGCTGACAGGCAGGAGACACGATGGTGCAGCGAGTGCAGCAGGCCCAGGGCCTCTATGACCCGGCGTACGAGCATGACGCCTGCGGCGTGGCGTTCGTCGCCACGCTGACGGGCGAACCCAGCCACGACATCGTCGAGAAGGGCCTGGAGGCGCTGCGCAACCTCGACCACCGGGGCGCTACGGGCGCCGACACCGCGGCGGGCGACGGCGCCGGCATCCTCCTGCAGGTCCCGGACGCGTTCCTCCGCGAGGTGTGTGACTTCGACCTTCCGGAGCGCGGGGCGTACGCCGTCGGCGCGGCCTTCCTCGACCGCTCCACCGGTGGCGCCGCCCGACAGCGGATCGAGCGGATCGCCGCCGAGGAGGGCCTGACGGTCCTCGGCTGGCGTGACGTCCCGACCGAGTCGGCCACGCTGAGCCACGTCTCCACCGAGTTCATGCCGGACTTCGCCCACCTCGTCGTCGCAGGAGCCAAGGACGAGACCGGGCTCGAGCTGGAGCGGTTGGCGTACTGCCTGCGTCGCCGCTCCGAACGCGAGGCCGGCACCTATTTCGCCTCGTTGTCGGCGCGCACGCTGGTCTACAAGGGCATGCTGACCACCGACCAGCTCGAGGAGGTCTTCCCCGAGCTGCACGACCCGCGCATGACCTCGGCGCTCGCCCTGGTGCACTCGCGCTTCTCCACCAACACGTTCCCGAGCTGGGAGCTCGCCCATCCCTTCCGCATGATCGCCCACAACGGCGAGATCAACACCGTGCGCGGCAACCGTAACTGGATGCGGGCCCGCGAGGAGCTGCTCGCCAGCGACCTCATCGGCGGCAACCTCGAGCGCCTCTTCCCGATCTGTACGCCCGGTCACTCCGACTCGGCGTCGTTCGACGAGGTGCTCGAGCTGCTCCACCTCGGCGGGCGCTCGCTGCCGCACGCGGTGTTGATGATGATCCCGGAGGCGTGGGAGAACAACCCCCACATGGACGCGAAGCGGCGCGACTTCTATCGTTTCCACTCCTGCCTCATGGAGCCGTGGGACGGGCCGGCGTCGGTCTGCTTCACCGACGGCACCCAGATCGGCGCGGTCCTCGACCGCAACGGGCTGCGCCCGGGCCGGTTCTGGGTCACCGACGACGGCCTGGTCGTGCTCGCGTCGGAGTCGGGCGTGCTCGACATCCCGCAGGAGCGGGTCGTCCGCAAGGGACGCCTCCAGCCCGGGCAGATGTTCCTCGCCGACCTCGACCAGCACCGCATCATCCCCAACGACGAGATCAAGGACATCCTCGCCGCCGAGCACCCCTACGGCGAGTGGCTCGACGCCGGGCTCATCGAGCTCGACGACCTGCCCGAGCGCGACCACACCGTCCACGGCCACGCGTCGGTGACGCGGCGCCAGCAGGTGTTCGGCTACACCGAGGAGGAGCTGCGCATCCTGCTCACCCCGATGGCCAACACGGGGGCGGAGCCGATCGGCTCCATGGGCACCGACTCGCCGATCGCCGCGCTGTCGGAGCGCCCGCGCCTGCTGTTCGACTATTTCGCCCAGCTGTTCGCCCAGGTGACGAACCCGCCGCTCGACGCGATCCGCGAGGAGCTCGTCACCTCGCTGGCGGGGTCGATCGGGCCGGAGCAGAATCTGCTCGACCCGGGTCCCGCCTCGTGTCGCCAGATCAACATCCCGTTCCCGATCCTCGACAACGACCAGCTCGCCAAGATCGTGGCGCTCAACCGGCACGGCAACATGCCGGGATTCCAGCCGTTCGTCGTGCGCGGGCTGTTCCGTGTCGAGGACGGCGGGATGGGCCTGCGCCACGCGCTCGACCGCGCCTGCGCGGACGTGTCGAAGGCCATCAGGGAGGGCGCGCGGACGATCATCCTGTCCGATCGCCACTCCAACGCCGAGTATGCCCCGATCCCGTCGCTGCTCATGACGGCGGCGATCCACCATCACCTGGTGCGGGAGAAGTCCCGCACGCAGGCCGGTCTGATCGTCGAGGCCGGCGACGTACGCGAGGTCCACCACGTCGCGACCCTGATCGGTTTCGGCGCGGCCGCGGTCAACCCCTACCTCGCCTTCGAGGGGGCCGAGGACCTCGCGCGGGAGGAGGTCTATGTCAAGGTCGCCCCCGAGGACGCCGTCAAGAACGTCAAGAAGGCGCTCGGCAAGGGTGTGCTCAAGGTCATGTCGAAGATGGGCGTCTCGACGGTGGCGTCCTACACCGGCGCGCAGATCTTCGAGTGCCTCGGCCTGTCGCAGGAGGTCGTCGACACGTACTTCACCGGCACGACCTCGAAGCTCGGCGGCCTCGGGCTGGAGGAGATCGCCGAGGAGATCCGGCGCCGCCACCTGAAGGCGTACCCCGCCGACGGCATCCCCCTGCCGCACCGCGAGCTGGAGATCGGCGGCGAATACCAGTGGCGTCGCGAGGGGGAGCCCCACCTGTTCGACCCCGAGACGGTGTTCCGCCTGCAGCACGCGACGCGGTCGGGGCGCTACGACATCTTCAAGAAGTACACCTCGCACGTCGACGACCAGAGCAAGCGCCTGATGACGCTGCGCGGCCTCCTGACGTTCAAGTCGGGCCGCGGACCGGTCGACATCGACGAGGTCGAGCCGATCTCCGAGATCGTCAAGCGGTTCTCGACGGGAGCCATGTCGTACGGTTCGATCAGCCAGGAGGCCCACGAGACGCTGGCGATCGCCATGAACCGACTGGGGGCGAAGTCGAACACCGGTGAGGGCGGTGAGGACGCCGACCGGCTCTATGACCCGACGCGTCGCTCGGCCATCAAGCAGGTCGCGTCGGGCCGGTTCGGCGTGACATCGGACTATCTCTCGAACGCCGACGACATCCA
Source organism: Mariniluteicoccus flavus (assembly GCF_054776655.1). Taxonomy (NCBI): domain Bacteria; kingdom Bacillati; phylum Actinomycetota; class Actinomycetes; order Propionibacteriales; family Propionibacteriaceae; genus Mariniluteicoccus; species Mariniluteicoccus flavus. The sequence continues at coordinate 300,803 of NZ_BAAHBN010000003.1, forward strand.
GATCAAGATGGCGCAGGGAGCCAAGCCCGGCGAGGGTGGTCAGCTCCCCGGCCAGAAGGTCTATCCGTGGGTCGCGAAGACCCGTCACTCGACGCCCGGTGTGGGCCTGATCTCGCCGCCGCCCCACCACGACATCTATTCGATCGAGGACCTCAAGCAGCTGATCCACGACCTCAAGTGCGCCAACCCGTCGGCGCGGGTCCATGTGAAGCTCGTCGGTGAGGTCGGGGTCGGCACGGTCGCGGCCGGTGTCTCGAAGGCCAAGGCCGACGTGGTGCTGATCTCCGGCCACGACGGCGGAACGGGCGCGGCGCCGCTGACCTCGCTGAAGCATGCCGGCGGCCCCTGGGAGCTCGGGCTCGCCGAGGCCCAGCAGACGCTGATCGTCAACGGCCTGCGCGACCGCATCGTCGTGCAGGTCGACGGGCAGCTGAAGACGGGTCGCGACGTGGTGATCGGCGCCCTGCTGGGCGCCGAGGAATATGGCTTCGCCACGGCCCCACTGGTCGTGTCGGGCTGCGTCATGATGCGTGTCTGCCACCTCGACACCTGCCCGGTCGGCATCGCCACCCAGAACCCGGTGCTCCGCGGGCGCTACACCGGCAAGGCCGACCACGTCGTGAACTTCTTCGAGTTCATCGCGACCGAGGTCCGGGAATACCTTGCCGAGCTCGGATTCCGCAGCCTCGACGAGGCCATCGGCCACGTCGAGTGCCTCGACACCCGCGACGCGGAGGCGTACTGGAAGGCCCACGGACTCGACCTCTCACCGATCCTGCATCGCCCGACGGGCGGCTTCGCCGACACGTCGCCGGTCAAGCGGGTGACGACCCAGGACCACGGGCTCGACGCGTCGCTCGACCGGACGGTCCTGATCCCGCAGGCGCGCACGGCGCTCGAGTCGGGGGAGCGGGTCGCCTTCTCCACCGGCGTGCGCAACATCAACCGGACCGTGGGCACCATCCTCGGCCACGAGGTCACGAAGGCCACGCGCGGCCGCGGGTTCGACGACGACACGATCGACATCACGCTCCACGGCACGGGCGGACAGAGCTTCGGCGCCTTCCTGCCGCGCGGTGTGACGTTGCGCCTGGTGGGCGACTCCAACGACTACGTCGGCAAGGGGCTCTCGGGCGGCCGCATCGTCGTCCGCCCCGCCGCCGACGCCGGCTTCGAGGCCCGCGAGCAGATCATCGCCGGCAACGTCATCGGCTATGGCGCGACCTCGGGAGAGCTGCTGCTGCGCGGTCGCGTCGGCGAGCGCTTCTGCGTCCGCAACTCCGGGGCGACCGCGGTCGTCGAGGGCGTGGGCGACCACGCCTGCGAATACATGACGGGAGGGCGCGTGCTCGTGCTCGGTGGCACCGGGCGCAACTTCGCGGCTGGCATGTCGGGCGGCGTCGCGTACGTGACCGACCTGGCCGAGCACAACCTCAACACCGAGCTCGTCGACATCGTCGCCATGACCGATGACGACGTGGCGCAGGTGGCGGAGCTGCTGCAGCGCCACCACGACCAGACCGGCTCGACCGCGGCCAGGGACCTGCTGGACCGCGGCAACGAGGCCATCCGCACCGCGGTGACGAAGGTCCTGCCGCGCGACTACGCCAAGGTGATGGCCGCACGCGCCGCCGCCGAGGCCGAGGGCCTGGACGAGCCGGCCACCACCACGAAGATGATGGAGGCCGCCGGTGTCTGAATCAACAACGCTGGCTGCGCGAGCCACCACCCCTGAAGGGAGCCACTGACATGGCCGATCCTCGCGGATTCCTCAAGCACGACAGAGAAGTGGCCAGGCGCCGCCCCGTCGAAGAGCGCGTCAACGACTGGAAGGAGGTGTATGAGGGCAGCCCCGCTCGGCCGCTGCTCCCGATCATCTCCACGCAGGCGGGTCGCTGCATGGACTGCGGCATCCCCTTCTGCCACACGGGTTGCCCGCTCGGCAACCTCATCCCGGAGTGGAACGACCTCGCCTACCGCAACGACTGGAACGGCGCGCTCGACCGCCTGCACGCCACGAACAACTTCCCGGAGTTCACCGGTCGCCTCTGCCCGGCGCCGTGCGAGACCGCCTGCGTGGTGGGCATCTCCGGCGAACCGGTGACCATCAAGAACGTCGAGGTCTCGATCATCGAGCGCGGCTTCGCGAACCGTGCGGTGAAGGCCCAGCTGCCGGAATGGCACACCAACAAGACGATCGCGGTCGTCGGATCGGGCCCCGCGGGTCTTGCCGCCGCCCAGCAGCTGACGCGCGAGGGCCACACCGTCGCGGTCTATGAGCGCGACGACGCCCCGGGCGGCCTGATGCGCTACGGCATCCCCGAGTTCAAGATGGAGAAGGAGGTGCTCGACCGCCGCATCCGCCAGATGCGCAACGAGGGCACGATCTTCCGCAACGGCATTGAGGTCGGCGTCGACATCACCGCCGAGGAACTGCTCGACCGCTACGACGCCGTGGTCTTGGCCATTGGGGCGACGCTGCCGCGCGACCTGCCGATCCCGGGGCGCGAGCTCGGCGGCATCCACCAGGCCATGGAGTTCCTGCCGCAGGCCAACCGTGTGGCGCTCGGCCAGCAGGTCGAGGGCCAGATCACGGCCGAGGGCAAGGACGTCGTCATCATCGGCGGCGGCGACACCGGCGCCGACTGCCTCGGCACGTCGATCCGTCAGCGGGCTCGCTCGATCACCCAGCTGGAGATCATGCCCCGTCCGACCGAGCTGCGGCCGGACAACCAGCCGTGGCCGACCTATCCGATGCTCTATCGCACGTCGTCGGCCCACGAGGAGGGCGGTGAGCGGGTCTATGCCGTCTCGACCTCGGAGTTCGTCGACGACGGGGAGGCCAACGTGGCGGCGCTGCGGCTGTCGGAGGTCGAGATGGTCGACGGCCGGTTCCAGCCGGTCGAGGGCAGCGAGCGCGAGGTGCCGGCGCAGCTGGTGCTCTTCGCCATGGGCTTCACCGGCCCGCAGCGCACGGGCCTGGTCGAGCAGCTCGGCCTCGAGCTCGACGAGCGCGGGAACATCGCGCGCAGCGAGCACTACGAGACGTCGAAGCCAGGGGTCTTCGTCTGCGGCGACGCGGGCCGGGGCCAGTCGCTGATCGTCTGGGCGATCGCCGAGGGGCGCTCGTGTGCGGCGGGCGTGGACTGGTTCCTGACTGGGGACACGAAGCTGCCGAAGCCGATCCTCCCGACCGAACGCCCCATGGTCGTCTAGCTCCCCGGGCTCCACCCCGGCAGGCCGACACGCCCGACACGACGTGTCGGCTTGTTCCGTTCACCTTCCGTTCACGTGCTGGCGGTGAGGATGTGGCCGCCCCACATGAGGGCGGCCAAGGATGAAGACACATTCGCCGGCCCATCCGGGGCCGGATTCCCGGGGGGGATGTGTTGTGACATACGAAAATACTGAGCCTGTGCCCTTTGACAGCAGACGGGCAACGGCGGCGACAGTGGGACGAGATTCCCTGTCGCCCGTGATGCTGCTCGTCGCGATGCTCGCCCTGTTGGGCATCATCGCGTACGCGGCCTTCCTGTGGAATCCGGCGTACTGGGGCGACCCACTGCCGTGGACCCTGGTGATGATCGCCGAATCGGTGCTCATCTTCCACGCCCTGATGGCGATGTGGACGATCCTGTCGGGCACCTGACCGATGCGCGACTTCGACGTCAACGTGAACTCCCAGAACCTGTTCGCCCACCGCGGTCACCGACATCGCGGACAGCCCGGGGGGCAAGGACTTCCCCCGGCGCCGCAACTTCGACGCGTACGCCTCCCACTCGTGGGCGTCCGGCACGTCCCCGTTCGGCGCGGTCGGCGCAGGCCTATTGGACCGATTTCGACGCCGCCGACCCGGTCTATCGCGGGTTCGACCACGCGATCGCGCCCCTGAACTGGGGCGGGAAGCGTGACTATGCGACGTGGTTCTCGGCCGAGCCGGCCGCGGCGCTGGCGATCCTCGTGATCCCCGGCAGCCCGTCGTCGGAGCACCTCGCGACCGAACCCGCGCGCATCGGCCGCAACGTGGCGGAGGCGACCGCGACCAAGGGGTTCCAGCAGCAGTACGGCGACTACCTGATGATGTACGCCGCCCTCGGCGGCGAACAGGCCCGCACGCGGGCGCTCGACGAGGCCCGGCGCTTCGGGCCCGGCCGCGTCGACGACGGGAACTCGTACGCCTACCTGCTCGCGTGGTTGATGAGCCTGCGGCGCTGAGGGCCCCGCGCCGCGGGGGCCGGCGGCGCGGTCAGCGCGGGCACCCCGGCGCGCGCAGGCCGCGCCCATGGTCGGCGAGCCAGCCGGCCACGGCGTCGAGTTCGGCCCGGGCCCCGGCTTCGGTGCCGGCCTCGGTGGCGATCGCGATCGCCACCTGACCCGAGCCCAGGTCGACCACGCCCATCTGGCGGACGAGCTGGGAACCGGTCGTCGTGGGACCCCAGCCCCCCTTGAACCGGGCGCCGGGGAGCCGGCCGAGACCCCAGCGGTGATCCGGCGAGATCCGCCCCATGAGTTCCTTGGTGGCGACTGCCGCGGGGGAGGAGTCGCACGCCAGCCCCGCCATGAAGCGCGCCTGCCCCGCGGTCGACCACTCGGTCTGACCGAAGGGGGAGAAGCCTGCCCGGACGACCCGGCGCTGCGTCTGGATCGGCGCCCCGTACGCGGCCGCGACGGCATCCACACGCGCGGCCGCCTGGTCCGGCGTCCCCAGGGACTCCCACAGGCGCATCGCCGCCGCGTTGTCGGACCGGACGATCGCGGCCTCGCGCACGGTGGCCGGGGCGGCGGGGTCCTGGCGCGCGCTGGCGACGACCAGCGGCACCTTGCTGGTCGACCAGGCGACGCCGGTCGACCAGGTGCCCGCCTCGACGGGTTGGCCGCCGATGGGGAGCACGACGACGCCCAGGGGGACGCCGCGGGAGGCGGCGTACGCGCGCAGCTGGCCGGTGAAGGCCGCGACGTCGGACGAGGGCGAGGTGGGCGGCACGGGCGACTCCGATGCGGTCGACGGGGACGGACGGGACGGGCTCGACGGCACCGCGGTCGGGGCCGGGGCCGAGGGGATCGGGACCGGGGGGATCGGGGTCGGCCAGGCGGGGTTCGACCCGCCGGGCACGCACGCCGTGACCGCCAGCGCGGCCACCAGGGGGACCGCCGCCGCCCGACCGGTGCCCCTCACAGGAGGTGCACCACGGCGTTCGTGCCGCCGGTGCAGGTGACCACCGCGTCGCCGGTGCAGACCATGGGATAGGTCTGCCGCGTGACGGGCGAGCGGGCGCTGAGGTCGACGCGGGCGTTGCGGACGGGTTGGGCCGCGTACACCAGGCGGACCTCCTCGGCGAACGCGCAGGTGGTCGCGCTGTTGCCGATGGCTGACCGGCCCGGGCTCATGGACGCGGGGTGGATCGCCGGACATTCCCTGGCTCCGGCCGGGAGCACGGCAGGCGGGCGGGGCGCGGGCGGCGGAGCCGACGACGGGGCCGGGGTCGGCTCGGGCGGGGCGGGGGTCTCTCGGGCCGTGGGCTCCGGGCCGGGCGAGGGCGGGACCGTCGTGGCGGGAGGCGTCGGCACGGTGACCTCCACGCCTTGGCGGCCGCGGAGCTGCGTGAAAGCGAACGCCGCGACACCCGCGATGACGATCACCACCAGCAGGATGAGCAGGAGGGGCACGAAACTGCGCTCCTCGGGCGGCGGGTCCTGTGGACGTCGCGGTGGGTGCTGGGGCTGCTGGGGCGGCCGCGCAGGGAACTGCTGGGTGGTCGGGAACTGTTGTGTGGGAGGGAATTGCTGGGCCGGGAACTGTTGCGTGGGCGGGCCGAACGGATGTGGGTGCGGCCCGGCGTACGGTCCCTGGGGTCCGGGCGGCGGCAGCGGTGGGCCGACCTCGTCGCGGAACCACGGTCGGTCGTCGTCGGCGGCGGGCCGCGCCGGGTCGTCTGGTCCGTGGCTCATGGTCCTCCTTCGCTGAGCGTCACTGTAGTGGCGCACCACTTCACTTGGCCGCGGAACCTTCTGCGTGCCCGGACCCGTCGTGCAGAGTGGAGCCAGGGACCAGGAGCCAGAAGAGCGGGACCAGTGAGGGAGGTGTGGTGGCGAACCGGACCGACGAGGAGTTCGCGGCCTTCGTCCGTGACCATTCGCCGCGCCTGCAGGTCATCGCGCGCGGCCTGTGCGGCGACCCCCACCTGGCCCAGGACCTGGCCCAGCAGGCGCTCGAGAAGGCCTACCTCAAGTGGGGGCGCGTGCGCCGGGCCGACGACCGGTTCGCCTACGTGCGGCGGATCCTGGTCAACGTCCACCACGACCGGCAGCGGCGTCGTCCCTGGCGCGAGCAGGTGACCGAGCACGACCTCGAGCCGCACGGCCCCGGACCCGACGTGCCGGGCGCCATCGCCGATCGCGAGGCGGTCCGCGCGGCGCTCGCCGAGCTGACGCCGCGGGAGCGGGCCGTGGTGGTCCTGCGCTATGCGGACGACCTGACCGAGGCCGACACGGCGCGCGAGCTCGGCATCGCGGTCGGCACCGTGAAGAGCGCCTGTGCGCGGGCGCTGGGCAAGTTGCGGGCAGCGCCGGGGCTCAGCGAGGTGAGGGAGGCGTGATGGAGGAGAGGGAACCGATGACCGATCCCGAGGAGAGGCTGCGCATGGCCCTGCGCGAGGAGGCACCCCCGGCGCTGGACGCCGACGCGATCATCCACGGCGCGCGGCGCCACCGCGCCGCACGCCGGCTGCAGGTCGCCGCCGCGGCCGCCGGACTGGTGGTCGTCACGGGCGGCGTCGTGACCGCGGTGAACGTGACGGATCAGGCGGCGCAGGAGGGATCGAGCGCGGCCGCGCCGGCCGCGCCGGCGGAGCGGCGGGCCGACGCCTCGACCTCGCCCGGCAGCGCCCATCGCACGGTCGGGCCGCAGGCACCCCAGGCCGGTCGCGACGCGCCCGTGGTCGACGGCCTGGCGCTCCGCGTCCGGGCGGACGGCTTCTGCGTCGTCCCGCCCGCCGGTCCGCCGGTCTGCCGCACGGGTCCGGGCGCGGTCGCCGCGCCGGGCGCGACGCGTCGCTGGGTCATCCACCGGGGACCGCGGGCCACCCACGTCGCTCAGTACGCGTCCGGCGACCGGTGGCTCCCGATGACCGTCGTCGGGGCCGGGTCCCCGGACGAGCCGTTGCTCGCGTACGCCCCCGACCCGGTCGGCGACGGGCCCTTCCGCGTACGCCAGGTCGCGCCGGACGGCAGCGTGGCGCGCACGGACTGAGCCCGGGGCACGGCGTACGGATGTGCGCCGTTGCGAACGTCGTCGGCGTGGGATGCGGACTGTCGGAGAACCCGGCTAGGGTGTTCATCTCAGCGGTTCGGTCGGCGGAGGTGTGTGCAGGGGATGTCGGGTTCGTCGTCGGACGGTTTCGTCCACCTGCACGTCCACTCGGAATATTCGATGCTGGACGGCGCGGCGCGTGTGAAGGACCTCTTCACCGGCTGCGAGGAGATGGGCATGCCGGCGATCGCGATGACCGACCACGGCAACCTGTTCGGCGCCTACGAGTTCTACAAGAACTCCAAGGGCACGCCGGTGAAGCCGATCATCGGCCTCGAGGCCTACCTGACGCCGAAGACCCACCGCTCCGAGCGCAAGCGCGTCCGGTTCGGCGACGGCACGGGCGACGACGTCGCCGCGTCGGGCGCCTACACCCACATGACGATGTGGGCCGAGAACACGGCCGGGATGCACAACCTGTTCCGACTGTCGACGCGGTCGAGCCTCGAGGGCTTCTTCTACAAGCCGCGCGCCGACCGGGAGCTGCTGAACACCTACGCGAAGGGCCTGCTCGCGACGACCGGGTGCCCCTCGGGCGAGGTCCAGACCCACCTGCGGCTGGGGCAATACAAGGAGGCGCTGGCCTCGGCCGCCGAGTTCCGCGACATCTTCGGCCACGACAACTTCTATGTCGAGCTCATGGACCACGGCCTCGACATCGAGACGTCCGTACGCCAGGGCCTGCTCGACATCGCGAAGGACCTTTCGCTCCCGCTGGTCGCGACCAACGACCTCCACTACGTCCACAAGCACGACGCGGGCGCCCACGACGACCTGCTCTGCGTGTCGGCCGGCTCGACCAAGATGAACCCGAACCGGTTCCGGTTCAACGGCGAGGGCTACTACCTGAAGTCGCCGCAGGAGATGCGTGAGCTGTTCCGCGAACTGCCGGAGGCGTGCGACACCACCCTCGACATCGCCGAGCGCTGCCAGATCGAGTTCACCGAGGGGGAGGGACGGTTCATGCCGCGCTTCCCCGTCCCCGACGGCGAGAACGAGGAGTCCTGGTTCGTCAAGGAGGTCGAGCGCGGCCTGTCCGAGCGCTTCCCCGACGGCATCCCCGACTACGCCCACAAGCAGGCGGCCTACGAGACCGAGGTCATCCTCGGGAAGGGGTACGCGGGCTACTTCCTCGTCGTGTCCGACTTCATCAAGTGGGCCAAGGCCAACGGCATCCACGTCGGCCCGGGTCGCGGTTCGGGCGCCGGGTCGATGTGCGCGTACGCGATGCGCATCACCGACCTCGACCCCATTCCCCACGGCCTGATCTTCGAGCGGTTCCTGAACCCCGAGCGCAAGTCGATGCCCGACTTCGACGTCGACTTCGACGACCGCCGCCGTCCCGAGGTGATCCGCTACGTGACGGAGAAGTACGGCGCCGACAAGGTCGCCATGATCGTCACCTACGGCACGATCAAGGCCAAGCAGGCCGTGAAGGACGCCGCGCGCCTGCTCGACAAGCCCTTCTCGATGGGCGACCGCATCACCAAGGCCATGCCGCCCGCGGTGATGGGCAAGGACGTCCCGCTGAAGGACCTGTTCAACACCGACCACAAGCGCTATTCCGAGGGCAACGAGTTCCGCGAGCTCTATGAGGGCGACCCCGAGGTCAAGCAGGTCGTCGACACCGGCATGGGCATCGAGGGGCTCAAGCGCCAGTGGGGCGTCCACGCCGCCGGCGTCATCATGTCGAGCGAGCCCCTGATCGACATCATCCCGCTGATGAAGCGGGAGGCCGACGGCGCGATCATCACCCAGTTCGACTATCCGACGTGCGAGACGCTCGGCCTGGTCAAGATGGACTTCCTGGGCCTGCGGAACCTGACGATCATGGGCGACGCCCTGGAGAACATCAAGCTCAACCAGGACATCGACATCGACCTCGACGCCCTCGCGAAGGACCTCACCGACCGCAAGACCTACGAGCTGCTCGGCCGCGGCGACACCCTCGGGGTGTTCCAGCTCGACGGCGGCGGCATGCGAGAGCTCCTGCGGCTGATGCAGCCCGACAACTTCGAAGACATCTCGGCCGCCCTCGCGCTCTATCGTCCCGGGCCGATGGGCGTGAACGCCCACACGAACTTCGCGCTGCGCAAGAACGGCAAGCAGGAGCTGATCCCGCTGGACCCCCAGCTCAAGGGGAAGCTGCAGCCCGAGATGATCGAGGCGCTCGACCCCATCCTCGGCACGACCTATGGCCTGGTGATCTATCAGGAGCAGGTCATGGAGATCGCCCAGAAGCTCGCGGGCTACACCCTCGGCAACGCCGACCTGCTGCGCCGCGCCATGGGCAAGAAGAAGCGCGAGGTGCTCGACGCGGAGTTCGTGAACTTCGAGGCCGGCATGAAGGCCAACGGCTACAACGAGGGCTCGATCGCGGCGTTGTGGGGCGTGCTGGTCCCGTTCTCCGACTACGCGTTCAACAAGGCCCACACGGCTGCGTACGGCCTGGTGTCCTATTGGACGGGCTATCTGAAGGCGAACTTCCCGACCGAATACATGGCCGCGCTCCTCACCTCGGTGAAGGACGACAAGGACAAGATGGCCATCTATCTGGGCGAGTGCCGCCACATGGGCATCAAGGTGCTGCCGCCCGACGTCAACGAGTCGTCCATGAACTTCACCCCGGTCGGCACCGACATCCGCTTCGGGCTGTCGGCCGTCCGCAACGTGGGCGCCAACGTGGTCGGCGTGATGGCGGCCGAGCGCGAGGTGACCGGCAAGGCGACGAGCTTCAACGACTTCCTCGACAAGGCGCCGCTGCAGGCCTGCAACAAGCGGCTCGTCGAGTCGCTCATCAAGGCCGGCGCGTTCGACTCGATGGGCCACCCGCGGCGGGCGCTGATGGAGGTCTATGAGAACAACATCGACCAGGTCATCGACGTCAAGCGCAACCAGGCCAACGGCCAGGACGACCTGTTCGCGGGCTTCGGCGACGACTCCGTGGGCTCGGCCATGTCGATGCTGACGCCCGTGCCCGAGATCGACGACTGGGACAAGCGCACCAAGCTGGCGTTCGAGCGCGAGATGCTCGGCCTCTATGTCTCCGACCACCCGCTGCAGGGGCTCGAGCACATCCTCGACAACGAGCGCGACATCTCGATCGGCCGGCTGATGGCCGAGGACGGTCCCCGCGACCAGTCGATCGCCGTGGCCGGCATGATCACGTCCGTGGTCCGCAAGACGACCAAGTCGGGCGACTTCATGGCGATCCTGACGCTCGAGGACCTCGAGGCGTCGATGGAGATCGTGCTGTTCCCCAAGGTCTACAACCTGGTGTCGACCTCGCTCGCGACCGACGTGGTGGTCCGCATCAAGGGCCAGGTTCGCGCGCGCGAGGACTCGGTCTCGATGATGGCCCAGGAGGTGACGGTCCCCGACGTGAACGAGGGACCGTCGAAGCCCGTCGTCATCACCCTGCCCGCCACGCGCTGTACGCCGCCGGTGGTCGAGGAACTGCGCCACGTCCTGAAGGCCCACCCCGGCATGACCGAGGTCCAGTTGCGCCTCCAGACCCAGAACAAGGTCTCGGTCTGGCGGGTCGACCAGGGCCTCCGTGTCACCCCTTCGCCACCCCTGATGGCCGACCTCAAGGCATTATTGGGGCCGTCATGTCTCACCTGAACCAGTCGCCGAACGGGCCCACCGCGCAGAGCCCGTCACAGAGCCCCACGTCGGCCACCTCGGCGAACGTCCACGACGCCGCCCAGCCGTCGATCCAGCACGTCGGTGACTCGGTCACGACGGGCACGCTCCCGGTCATCACGCCGGAGCGCCGGGGGCCGATCCGCGAGCGTCCGACCAAGCAGCCGTTGGGTCTGTGGCTCGGTGTCCTCGGCGTCGTCACCGTGGTGGGCGGCGCGATCGCCGGCCTCGTCTGGAAGCTCGTCGTGCCGTTGACCACCTACGCCGTGAACTCCGATGGGGGAGCGGTGACCAGCGAGCGCGGGCTCGCGAACTATGTGGCGGGCGATGTCTGGTTCACCGGCCTCGGGCTGGTGCTCGGGCTGGGGCTCGGGCTGCTGGTGTGGCGATGGTTCGCGGGCGTGGGCTGGCCCGTGGTGGTGATCGCGGTGTTCGGCGCCACGGTGATGGCGCTGAGCTGTTGGCAGACCGGCTGGTGGCTCGGGCCGGGCGCCTTCGAGCCGCGCCTCGCGAGCGCGTCTCCCGGTGACGTGCTGCCCATCGAACTGACGGTGCGGGCCCCGGCCGCGGTCCTCGCGTGGCCCTTCGGCGCGGTGCTGCCCATCATGCTGCTGTCGTCCCTGCTGCGTGACCCCGAGGAGAGCGGTGTGCGCCCGCCACCGAAGGCCAGGAAGCCGAAGAAGCAGGTGGGTCCCGAAACCTCCTGAGCGGCCCCGGTCGGCCATGGCGTGTCGGCGGGGGGAGGCGTACGGTGGTGCCATCGGGGCGCCCACGGCGGACACGACCAGGCGTCTGGCCCCGCAGGCAGTCTCGCGCTCGCCCGCGTCAGGGAGTCAAAACCATGGCCCTCACCGCCCGTGTGGCGGTGCCCGTCGCAGCCCCGCCCCGCACGCTCGGGCGCATGCTGATGACGCTCGTCACCACCACCGACCACAAGCTCATCGGCAAGATGTATCTCGCGACGGCGTTCACCTATTTCGTCGTCGGCGGGGTGATGGCCCTGGGCATCCGCGCCGAGCTCGCCTTTCCCGGCATGCAGCTGATGCAGCCCGACACCTTCAACCAGCTGTTCACCATGCACGGCACCGTGATGTTGCTGCTGTTCGCCACGCCCCTGTTCGCCGGCTTCGCCAACTTCGTCATGCCGCTGCAGATCGGCTCGCCCGACGTGGCGTTCCCGCGGCTGAACGCGTTCTCGTACTGGATCTATGTCGTCGGTGGCCTGATCGTGATGTCGGGGTTCCTCACCCCGGACGGCGCGGCCAGCTTCGGCTGGTTCGCGTACGCGCCGCTGTCCGACGCGGTGAACTCGCCGGGGGTGGGCGGCGACCTGTGGCTGGTCGGGCTCTATCTCGTCGGCCTCTCGTCGATCCTCGGCGCGGTGAACTTCATCACCACGATCACGACGTGCCGCATGCCGGGCATGACGATGTTCCGCATGCCGATCTTCACGTGGAACACACTCGGGACGTCGCTGCTGGTGCTGATCGCCTTCCCCGTGCTGGGGGCGGCGCTGCTGACGCTGGAGGCAGATCGCCGCCTGGGGACACACGTGTTCGACGCCGCCAACGGCGGGCCCATCCTGTGGCAGCACCTGTTCTGGTTCTTCGGCCACCCCGAGGTCTATGTGGTGGCCGTGCCGTTCTTCGGGATCATCACCGAGATCATCCCGGTGTTCTCGCGCAAGCCGGTGTTCGGCTATCTCGGCCTGGTCATCGCCACGTTCGCGATCTGCGCGCTGTCGGTCACCGTCTGGGCCCACCACATGTTCGCCACCGGCGCGGTGGCGCTGCCGTTCTTCACGTTCATGAGCTATCTGATCGCCGTGCCGACCGGGGTGAAGTTCTTCAACTGGATCGGCACGATGTGGCGCGGGTCGATCAGCTTCGACACCCCGATGCTGTGGGCTGCCGGGTTCCTCACGACGTTCCTGTTCGGCGGGCTGACCGGGGTCATCCTCGCCTCGGCGCCGCTGGACTTCCAGGTCACCGACACCTATTTCGTCGTGGCGCACTTCCACTACGTGCTGTTCGGCACCGTGGTGTTCGCGATGTTCGGGGGCTTCTATTTCTGGTGGCCGAAACTCACCGGCCGCATGTTGGACGAGAAATGGGGCAAGGTCCACTTCTGGATCCTGTTCCCCGCCTTCCACATCACGTTCCTCGTGCAGCACTGGTTGGGGGTGGAGGGCATGCCGCGTCGCTATGCGGACTATCTCCCGAACGAGGGCTTCACCCTGCTGAACCAGATCTCGACGGTCGGGGCCTTCATGTTGGGCGTCTCCTTCCTGCCGTTCTTCTGGAACCTCTGGATCACGCGCCACTCCGCCCCCGTGACGGTCGACGACCCGTGGGGCTGGGGCAGGTCGCTGGAGTGGGCGACCTCGTGCCCGCCGCCGCGCCACAACTTCACCACGCTGCCGCGGGTGCGGTCGGAGTCGCCGGCGTTCGAGCTGCACCACCCCGGAATCGGGACGGACTCCCACGAGCAGGGGGCACTGGAATAGGGCAGTTCAGTCAACAGGAGCAGGAACCATGAGGAAGACCGTACAAATCACGCTGCCGCACGACGGGGGCCCGGTGATGGTCGACGCGCTGAGGGCGGAGGCCGCGCGGCGCTTCGGCCACGGGGACGCGTACGCCGTGGGTGACCCGGCGGTCACGAGTCGCGACGGGTCGCTGGTGGTCATCGCGCAGGTGTTCGGCGACACGACGCCCGACCACCCGACGCCGGAGTTCGTCCCGACGGTGACGCGGTGGGACGACGACGGGGGCGCGTACGCGGACACGGACGATCTGTAGGGGCGCGGGCCGAACGTTCTCCGAGCGAGCGCCAGCGAGACGAGGAGGGGCGCCCGAACGTTCTCCGAGCAGCGTGGGAATCAGCCAGCGTGACCCCGGGAGTGGCTTCGACTCGTTCCTCGCTCAGCCAGCGTGACCCCGGGAGTGGCTTCGACTCGTTCCTCGCTCAGCCAGCGTGACCCCGGGAGTGGCTTCGACTCGTTCCTCGCTCAGCCAGCGTGACCCCGTGGGTGGCTTCGACTCGTTCCTCGCTCAGCCAGCGTGACTCCGGGAGTGGCGTCGACGCCCAGCGCGGTCGCGGCCTCGCCACCGAAGTGGGTCTCGCCGTCGGCGTGGGCGTACGCGTGCAGGGTGTGGGCGACCCCGGCCGCGGCGAGGGCGGCGGTGGCCGGCGTACCGGCCCCTACCCTGGACTTCTTGGCCATCAGGAACCTCCGGGACGTGGGGTCAACGCAGCACGATGACGAGTTGGACCAACGCCGGCGCGACGAGCAGCGCCGGCAGCAGGTTCCCGACCGGCAGCTGGCGGATGTTCAGCAGCCGCAGCGACAGCCCGATCAACATCAGGCCGCCGGTGGCCGTGAGTGCGAGGAGGTGCGGCTCGGGCAGGAACCCGCCGAACAGCCAGCCCAGCACCGTCAGGAGCCCCTGCACGACGCCGACGATGATCGCTGACACCATCACGCCGAGGCCGAGCGACGCGGCGAAGGCGATCGCGGCGAACAGGTCGAGCACCGACTTGAGGATGAGTTGGTCGGCGCCGCGCCCCAACCCGTCGGAGAGCGCGCCGAGGATGGTGAGCGGGCCGATGCAGAAGACCAGCGACGCCGAGACAAAGCCCTGGATGAATCGTTCGCGCGGGTTGAGGTGGGCGGCCCCGGTGGCCGGATCGACTTCGTGGGCGGCCTGGGCGGTGGCTGATGCGGCGCCGGAGGCGTCGTCGTCGCCCGACCGCCGCGCCAGGCGTACGCGGAGCCAGTCGCCGAGGCACTCGAGCCGGCGTTCCAGGTCGACGAGCGAGCCGATGATGCCGCCGAGCAGCAGGGAGCCGAGCACGATGAGCACGGGTGCGCTGGGGCCGACCGCCCCCTTCAGCACCGCGCTGGTGACGTCGACGGCTGACAGCGCGCCGATCAGCAGCGTGACCAGGCCGAGGGCGTCGGTGACGGTGTCGCGGGTGCGCTGGGGGAGTCGGTGGCCCAGCAGCATGCCGATCGCGGATCCGGCGATGATCGCGACGACATTGACGACGGTGCCGAATCCGATGAACATGGCGCGATTCTGGCACGCGTACGCCGGGGACGACGCGAGGTCCGGACCGTGGCGGTCCGGACCTCGCAGGTCAACGTGCGGGGATCACTTGGCCAGCGGGGCCAGGAGTTTGTCGTCCTTGTAGACGTCCTTCGCGTTCTCCTTGGTCACGATGACCGGCTTGAGCAGGAACGCGGGCACGACCTTGACGCCGTTGTTGTAGGACTTGTCGTCGTTGACCGGCAGCGGCTTGCCGGCCTGCAGCGTGTTGACGAAGTCGATCGTCTGCTTCACGAGGGCGGTGGTGTCCTTGTAGATGGTCGAATACTGCTCACCGGCGACCATCGACTTCACCGATTCGACCTCGGAGTCCTGGCCGGTGACGACCGGGGTCTCCTTGCCGGCGGCCTTGACCGAGGTCAGCGCGGCGCGGGCCAGGGTGTCGTTCGGTGACAGGACGCCGTCGAGCTTGTCGGTCGCATAGTTGCCGGACAGCAGCGTGTCCATGCGCTTCTGGGCGTTCTCGGCCTTCCAGTCCTGGGTCGAGGCCTGGGCGAAGGACGCCTGGCCCGACTTCACCTGGAGGGTCTTGTCGTCGATCTTCGGCTTCAGAACGCTCATGGCGCCGTCGAAGAAGACCTGCGAGTTGGCGTCATCGGGGGAGCCGGCGATGAGCTCGATCTTGTAGGGGCCGCCGCCCTTGCGCGCCTTGAGGCCGTCGAGGAGCGACTGGCCCTGGAGCTGGCCGACCTTGAAGTTGTCGTACGCGACATAGTGGTCGACGGCAGGCGTGTTCTTGAGCAGGCGGTCGTACGCGATGACGGTCGCGCCGGCGTCCTTCGCACCCTTGAGCTGGGTGCCGAGCTGGGAGCCGTCGACGGCGCCGACGACGATGACCTTGGCGCCCTTGGTCGTCATGGCCTGGATCTGGTTCTGCTGCTCGGCGACACCGCCGTTGGCGAACTGGACGTCGGCGGTGTAGCCCGCCTCCTTCAGCCCGTCCTTGAACAGCTGCTCGGCGAGCACCCAGTTCTCCGAGGTCTTCTTGGGCAGGGCCACGCCGATGAGCGCGCCCTTGTCGAAGCCGGCCTTGGGGGAGGTGCCACCGGTCGTGGTGCCACCCTCGCGTCCACCGCCACAGCCGGACAGGGCCAGCACGGCGGCCAGCGCGACGGCGCCGATCGTGGTGATCTTCTTCATGGGGTTCCTTCTTTCTGAGGGTGCCACTCCCGGGCAGGAGGGGCGGTGTGCTGGCCGGTCAGGCCGTCGATGACGGCTGTGATCCGGTGTCGGAGGGTGACCCGGTTCCCGACTGCGGGGCGCCCCCGCCGCGAGGGCGGGTGAGCAGCCCGATGATGGAGGGGCGGCCCTGGGTCTTGTTGTAGACGTCGAACGCGACGGCCGCGAGGAGCACGAGGCCCTTGATCATCTGGGTCATGTCGGCCCCCACGCCCATCAGCTGGAGGCCGTTGTTGAGCACCGCCATGACGAGGCCACCGATGATCGACCCCGGCACGGTGCCGACGCCGCCCGAGACGGCCGCTCCGCCGATGAACACCGCCGCGATCGCGTCCAGCTCCCAGCCCACGCCGTCGGCGGGGCCCGAGGCGGTGGAGCGGCCGACATAGACCATGCCGGCCAGGGCGGCGAGGATCGCCATGTTCATCATCACCATGAAGTTGACTCGGCGGGTCTTGACGCCCGACAGCTCGGCGGCGAGGCGGTTGCCGCCCACGGCGTACACGTGGCGGCCGAGCACCGTGCGCTGCGACACGAAGCTGTAGAGGATGACCAGCGCGGCCAGGATCAGCCCGGGCACGGGGAACGACGTGCCGGGGCGACCGGTTGCGAACAGGTAGGTGACATAGACCGTGATCAGGCCGATCAGCGTGATGCGGACGATCGGCGCGACGATCGACGGGTTGGTGCCGCCGAGCCGGCGTACGGTGCGGCGGCGGTGGACCTCGCTGTAGACGACGCTGGCCAGCGCCAGCAGGCCCAGGATCAGCGTCGGGTTGTTGTAGCCGGTGTCGGGTCCGATCTCCGGGAGGTAGCCGGCGCCCAGCCGCTGGAACGCCTCCGGCACCGGGATGGTGTTCGACATGCCGACGAACTGGTTCGCGCCGCGGAACAGCATCATGCCGGCCAGGGTGACGATGAACGCGGGGATGCCGACGTATGCGACCCAGAACCCGTGCCACGCGCCGATGAGGGCGCCCAGCGCCAGGCCGAGCAGGACACCGGCCCACCAGGGCAGGTGCCAGTCGCGGATGGCCAGCGCGACCACGATGCCGACGAACGCCGCGATCGAGCCGACGGACAGGTCGATGTGGCCGGCGATGATCACCAGCACCATGCCGATCGCGAGGATCAGGATGTAGGAGTTGCCGTTGAGCAGGTTCATCATGTTGGTCGGGGTGAGGACCTTGCCGCGGGTCTGCACCTGGAAGAACACCAGGAGCGCGAGCAGGGCGAACAGCATGCCGAACTGGCGGAGGTCGCCTGTGAAGACGGACTTGAGGAGTTTCATGCGAGATCCCTGTTCGTGGGGCGGGCCGTGACGGGCTCGCCGGTCGGTCGGCTGGTGGGGGACTGGCGGGTCATCAGGCGCAGGAGCGATTCCTGGTCGGCGTCGACGGCGTCGAGGCAGCCGGTGATCGCGCCCTCGCAGATGGTGTAGATGCGATCGGAGATGCCGAGCAGCTCGGGCAGTTCGGAGGAGATCACCACGACGCCCTTGCCCTGGGAGGCCAGGGTGTGGATCAATCCGTAGATCTCATATTTCGCCCCGACGTCGATGCCGCGCGTCGGCTCGTCGAGGATCAGCAGGTCGGGCTGGGTGAACAGCCACTTCGCCAGGACGACCTTCTGCTGGTTGCCGCCCGACAGCTTGGCGACCCACTCGTCGACGCTCGGCGTCTTGACGTGCAGCGACCGGCGATAGTCCTCGGCCGCCGCGTGCTCCGCGTCACGATCGACGACGCCGTGCTTCGAGATGCGGCCCAGGTCGGCCGACACCGTGGTGCGCCTGATCGTGTCGAGCGCGTTGAACCCGAGCGCCTTGCGGTCCTCGGTGACGTACGCCATGCCGTGGCGGATCGCGCTCGGGACGTCGGGCACGGAGATCTCCTGGCCGTCCATCCGGATCGTGCCTGCGACGTGGGTCCCATAGGAGCGCCCGAACAGCGAGCGCGCGAGCTCGGTGCGGCCGGCGCCCATGAGCCCGGCGAAGCCCACGATCTCACCCCGGCGGACGTGGAAGCTGGATCCCTTGCAGACCAGGCGTTCGGGGACGGTGGGGTGGCGGACGGTCCAGCCCTCGACCTCGAAGAAGGTCTCCCCGATGTTCGGGGTGTACGCGGGGAACCGCGACGACAGGGGGCGGCCGACCATGCCGCGGATGATGGTGTCCTCGTCGAGGCCGTCGTCGACCTCGAGCGTACGCACGGTCTGGCCGTCGCGCAGGATCGTCGCGGAGTCGGCGATCGCGGTGACCTCGTTGAGCTTGTGGCTGATCATGATGCAGGTCACGCCCTTGGCGCGCAGGTCCCGCAGGAGGTCGAGGAGGTGGGCGGAGTCGCTCTCGTTGAGGGCCGCGGTCGGCTCGTCGAGGATCAGCAGGCGGACGTTCTTGTTCAGCGCCTTGGCGATCTCGACCAACTGTTGCTTGCCGACACCGATGTTCTTGACGGGCGTGCTCGGGTCCTCCGACAGACCGACGCGCTCGAGGAGGTCGGCTGCGCGACGCTCGGCGCCGACCCAGTCGATGACCCCGCCGCGGGCGTGCTCGTTGCCGAGGAAGATGTTCTCGGTGATCGACAGCTCGGGGATGAGCGCCAGCTCCTGGTGGATGATCACGATGCCGGTGCGCTCGGACTGGCGGATGTCGGAGAACCGGCACTCCTCGCCGTCGAAGCGGACCGTGCCTGCGTAGCTGCCGTGGGGGTAGACGCCCGAGAGCACCTTCATGAGGGTGGACTTCCCGGCACCGTTCTCGCCGCAGATCGCGTGGACCTCGCCGGGCCGGACCCGGAGGTTGACGTCGTCGAGCGCCTTGACGCCCGGGAACTCCTTGGTGATCCCCACCATCTCCAGCAGCGCGGGTCGCTCACTCATCCAGAACTCCTCGACATCGTCGTCGTCACGCCGGGCGCCGTGCTCTGCGTTCATGAAGAAAGTATGACCGCGCCACCTTGGCGTCAACTCTTGAACACGTGATGTCGACGACATCGTGTCGGGGGCTGCGTCCGTGAGGCGCGTGGGGCGGGTTCAGGACAGGGCGACGGCGTGGCGGATTGCGAGCGACGCGGCGCCGAGCAGACCGGCCCGGTCGCCGAGGTGGGACATGGTCACGGTCGTGCCGGCCATGACGACGGGGAGCGTGTGGCGCCCCATGCTCCGCACGACGGGGTCCAGCAGCGGCGCGCCGATGGGGGCCAGGGGGCCGCCGATGACGATCACCTCGGGGTTCAGCAGGTTCGCGACGGCGCCCAGCGCGGTGCCGAGTGCGGCGCCGGCGTCCTCGAGCACGCGCAGCGTCGCCAGGTCGCGGCTGCGCGACAGGCGCACGATGGCGTCGGCGTCCAGTCCCTGGCCGCTGCGGTTGCCGCGCCGGAGCGCGCGGACGATGGCGGCGGTCGAGGCGAGGGTCTCGAGGCAGCCGCGGTTGCCGCAATAGCAGTGCTCGCCGAGTTCGACGACGGGGAAGTGGCCCAGCTCGCCCGCGCCGCCGAGGTGGCCGCGATGGATGCGCCCGCCGATGAGCAGGCCCGCGCTCACCGCGCTGCCGACGTTGACGAAAGCGAGGTCCTCCACGGCGCCGAACGGCCCCCAGCTGACCTGCGCCAGGGCCCCGAGGTTGGCCGCGGTGTCGATCCGGACGGGGCAGGGGAGCCAGTCCTCCGCGAGCTGGGCCAGGCCCTCGGTGTGCCAGGCGCCGTCGAGGGGTTGGGGCCCTGCGGGCAGGGTGGCCTGACCCGTGGGGGCCGGGACCGAGAGGCCGCCCGCGGCGACGTCGTCGGGCCCCAGGCCGTGCTTGTCGAGCAAACGGTCGAGCTCACGCCGCGCCAGCGCCAGCGCCTCGGGCGGGCGGTGGCCCGCGGGCACCTCGAGGTCGGCCTCGGCGACGAGCCGATGGTCGAAGCGGGCCACGGCGAGACGAAGCCGGAGGCGGTCGACGTCGATCGCGACGACCACGCGCCGGTCGTCGCGCAGGGAGATCTCGATGGCGCGCCTGCCGCCGCTGACGACGGGGCGGAGCTCGACGCGCTGCTCCTCGTCGAGGACCTTGACGATGTTGGAGATGGTGCCGGTGCTCAGCCCGGTGATGCGGACGAGGTTGGCCTGCGTGGTGGGGCCACGGCTGGCGAGGGTGTGGAGCACCCGCTGGGTGTTCTGGCGGCGCAGGGCGGGCTGTGAGCCGATCTGGCGCGAGCCCCTCGCCGGTCCTCCCATGGCCGAATCCTCGCGTGCGGCCTCGCCGGCGTCAAGGAATGAAGTCGAGGTCACACCGCGGGAACGGCGCGGCGGGGCTCCGCACCGCCCCTAGACTCGTGCCGTGCTCCGAACCATCGACCTCCGAGGCCGGCTCGCCGCCGGCGACACCCTCGACTACGCGCGACTCGTGCCGCGCGCCGCCTTCGACGTGGACGCGGCCCTCGCCGCCGTGCGACCCGTGTGCGACGACGTGGCCGCGCGCGGCGCCGACGCGCTGCGCGACCTGTCGCAGCGGTTCGACGGCGTGGTTCCCGAGCACCTGCGCGTGCCCGCCGACGTGCTGCGGCGCTGCGAGTCCGAGCTCGACCCGCAGGTGCGGGCCGCGTTCGAGGTCGCCATCGACCGGCGACGCCGCGTGAGCCGGGCCGAACTGGGGGAGGAGTCGGTCGACGTCTCGGTCGCGCCCGGCGCCGTCGTCACACAGAAGATGATCCCGGTCAACCGCGTCGGCCTCTACGTCCCGGGCGGCCTCGCCCCGCTGGCGTCCTCGGTGATCATGAACGTCGTCCCGGCCCAGGTGGCCGGCGTACGCTCCATCGCCGTCACGTCCCCGCCCCAGAAGGAGTTCGGTGGCCTGCCCCACCCGAACATCCTGGCGCTCTGCTCGATGCTCGGCGTCGACGAGGTGTACGCGGTGGGCGGCGCCCAGGCCATCGCGATGTTCGCGTACGGGGTCGAGGGACTCTGTCGCAAGGTCGACCTCGTGACCGGGCCCGGCAACATCTATGTGGTCGCGGCCAAGCGCCTCCTCAAGGGGCGAATCGGCATCGACTCCGAGGCCGGACCGACCGAGATCGCGATCCTCGCCGACGACTCGGCGAACCCCGTCCACGTCGCCGCCGACCTGATCTCCCAGGCCGAGCACGACCCGCTCGCCGGCTCGGTGCTCGTCACCGACTCGCCAGAGCTGGCCCGGGCCGTCGACGCCGAGCTCGGGCCCCAGGTCGCGGCCACGCGCCACGCCGACCGCATCCGCGTCGCGCTCACGGGCGAACAGTCGGGCGTCGTGCTCGTCGACGACGTCGAGCAGGGCATCGACGTGGTGGACGCCTACGCGGCCGAACACCTGGAGATCCACACCCGCGACGAGGCCGAGGTCGCGTCGCGCATCACGAACGCCGGCGCGATCTTCGTCGGCACCTGGTCGCCGGTGTCGCTGGGCGACTACTGCGCGGGGTCGACGCACGTCCTGCCGACCGCGGGCTGTGCCTGCCACTCGTCGGGTCTCAACGTGAAGTCGTTCCTGAAGGCCGTCCACCTCATCCGCTATGACCAGCAGGCGCTGCGCGACGTCAAGGAGACCGTCGAGGTCTTCGCCGACGCCGAGAACCTGCCGGCCCACGGCGCGGCCGTCACGCTCAGGTTCGAGGCCGGCCGTGGCTGAGTCGATGATCACCCTCGCCGACCTGCCGCTGCGCCCCGAACTGGTGGGGGAGGAGCCCTACGGCGCGCCCCAGCTCGACGTGCCGGTGCGGCTCAACGTCAACGAGAACCCGTACGCCCCCTCCGACCGCGTGCGCGCCGACATCGCCGAGGCGGCGGCCCGTGCCGCGGCCGAGATGAACCGCTATCCCGACCGCGAGGCCGTCGCGCTCCGCAGCAGGCTGGCGGCGTACCTCGGCCATGGCCTCGGTTTCGAAGCCGTGTGGGCCGCGAACGGGTCGAACGAGGTGATGACCCAGGTGTTGCAGGCGTTCGCCGGGCCGGGGCGGTCGATGCTGACGTTCGCGCCGACCTATTCGATGTATCCGGAATATGCCCGCAACACCCACACCGCCTTCGTCACCGTGGGGCGGCGAGACGACTTCACCATCGATCCCGAGAACGCCGTCGCGGCGATCGCCCAGGAGCGTCCCGACGTCGTGGTGGTGACGACCCCCAACAACCCGACCGGCACGTCGACCGACCGGGCGACCCTCGAGGCCATCCTCGAGGCGGCGCCCGGCATGGTGGTGGTCGACGAGGCCTATCAGGAGTTCGCGCGGCCCGGAACACCGAGCGCGCTGGACCTCCTGCCCTCCCACCCCCGGCTGATCGTGTCGCGCACCATGTCGAAGGCGTTCGCGTTCGCCGGTGGGCGGCTGGGCTACGTCGCCGCGGCGCCCGCCGTGGTCGACGCGCTCCGCATCGTCCGGCTGCCGTATCACCTCAGCGGCGTCACCCAGGCCGTGGCCTGCGCCGCGCTCGACAACGCCGGGGAGATGATGGCCCACGTCGACGCCCTGCGGGCAGAACGCGACGACCTTGTGGCGTGGCTGCGGGGCCGCGGCCTCGACGTGGCCGAGTCCGACGCCAACTTCGTGTTGTTCGGTCGGTTCGCCGATCGGCACGCCGTGTGGCAGGAACTGCTCGACCACGGCGTGTTGATCCGCGAGACCGGCCCGTCCGGCATGCTCCGCGTGTCGGTCGGCACGCCGAGTGAGACTGTCGCCTTCCGCGACGCCCTGTCGCAGGTGCTCGAGCGCGAGAACGTCGTCCTAGAAGGGAAGCCCTGATGTCCATCGCCGGAAGAACCGCCACCGTCGAGCGCGCCACCTCCGAGTCGAGGGTCGCGGTCACCGTCGACCTCGACGGCACGGGGAAGGCCGATGTCGAGACCGGCGTCGGCTTCTACGACCACATGCTCACCGCGCTGGCGCGTCACTCGCTGATCGACCTCACGGTGCGCACGACCGGCGACGTCTGGATCGACGCCCACCACACCGTCGAGGACACGGCGATCGCGCTCGGCCAGGCGATCCGCGAGGCCCTTGGCGACAAGCGCGGCATCCGCAGGTTCGGCGACGCCATGGTCCCGCTCGACGAGGCGCTCGCCCAGTGCGTCGTCGACGTCTCGGGACGCCCGTACGCGGTGTGCTCCGGCGAGCCCGACGCGCAGGCGTACGCCCTGATCGGCGGGGGGCCGACTCCCGACGGCCGGCCTGGGACGGCGTACGCGGGGTCCCTCACGGTCCACGTCGTCGAGTCGCTCGCGTTCCATGCAGGCATCTGTGTCCACCTGCGCCTCCTCGCGGGACGCGATCCCCACCACATCGTCGAGGCCCAGTTCAAGGCGCTGGCGCGGGCGCTGCGCGCTGCCATCGAGCCCGACCCGCGCGTCGACGACGTGCCGTCGACGAAGGGCGCGCTGTGAGCGCTGGTGGGCCCACGGTCGCGCTGCTCGACTACGGGTCCGGCAACCTGCGGTCGGCCCACCGCGCCCTGGTGCGCGCCGGGGCCGTCGTCACGTTGACGGACGACGTCGACGAGGCGTACGCGGCGGACGGGCTCGTCGTGCCGGGCGTGGGTGCGTTCGCAGCCTGCATGGAGGGCCTTGCGGCCGTCGGCGGTGACGCCCTGGTGCGCCGCCGCGTCGACGACGGGCGTCCGGTCCTCGGCATCTGCGTCGGCCATCAGGTCATGTTCTCCCACGGCATCGAGCACGGGCTGGACGCGCCCGGCATCGGGGTGCTCGGCGGCGTCGTCGAGCGGCTCGACGCCGATCGGCTGCCGCACATGGGCTGGAACACGGTCGAGGCGCCCGCGTCGTCGGCCCTGTTCGAAGGCGTGCGTACCGAGCGGTTCTATTTCGTCCACAGCTACGGCGTACGCGAGGTGGCCGGGCTCGAGGGCGCCGAGGTCACGTGGTGTGAACACGGGGGCGACCGTTTCGTGGCCGCCGTGGAGCGCGGGTGCCTGACGTCGACCCAGTTCCACCCGGAGAAGTCCGGGGACGCCGGTGCCCGCGTCCTGACCAACTGGATAACCAGCATTTCGCGCTGAGTTCACCGACAGTTCACACCAACGGGCCGAGACGCAGGATCTGCGTGAAAAGTTCCTCACCAACGGGTGGGCGGGGTGGGATTCTGGGCCGGGCGTCGGTTAGGGTTTGACCGTTTGAGGCGGTCGAATGGGCCGCCGGACCGATGACGCAGGGGGACCGCACGCATGAGCGACCTGAACGAAGTGCCGGCTGACGAGGACCAGAAGCGCCGGGGTCTTGCCCTGTGGACGCTCTCGGGCACGACCGCGCTGGTGATGCTCATCGGTGGCGTCGTGGCTTTCAACGGCAGCCAGAAGACCGAGTCCGGCAATGCGACCGCGCAGCAGTCGGTGAAGCCGTCGACCGGCGGTAGCTCGACGACCGCCCCCGGCACGTCCACCGGCCCCAGCACCGCCCCTCCGTCGGCTCCCGGCGCCCAGCCCCCGGTGACCGAGCCGACGCAGGACCCCGGCGCGTCGGGCTCCGACTCCGGCATCCCCGCCGACCCGGGCAACGGCCAGCCCGCCGAGCAGCCGGGTGCCAACCCCGGACAGACCCCGTCGGCCGGCGCGACCGACACGACCGGCAGCATCAACGACCCGGGCCGCAACCCCGGCGACGCGACGCAGACGCCGGCGCCGGGTGACGCGGGGGCGACGTCGGCACCGACGGGTGCGGCGACGCCCGTGCCGCCGGTGCTGGACCCACCGCCTGATGTGCCGACGGCGCCATCGGGTGAGGGGACGACGGGTACGGGGACGACACTTCCGGAGTCGACGCTTCCGGAGTCGACGCTGCCGGGCACGACCGACCCGGGGACGACCGCTCCTGGGACGACGGCTCCTCCGTCGACGGCTCCTCCGACGACGGCTCCTCCGACGACGGCTCCTCCGACCAATGGCCCGACGACCAATCCCCCGACGACCAATCCCCCGACTACGCCCCCGGAGACTGATCCTGAGGGGCTCTCGTATTCAACCGCTTGGGCCACTAAGCCTAATGGCGACTTGGACTACGACGCCAACGGCAACCCGAAACTGGCGATCATCGTCACCGGGGATCCGGGCGAACATTTCATCACTCTTTTCATCAATGGTCAGCTCATTGGCGTAAGGGTCACGATCGACGACAACGGCAAAGTGACCTACTGGAAGCACTATCACGAAGAGTTCAAGGACATCATCACTTTCGAGGCGTTGGATGGTTGGGGTAGCGATGCCCCGGTCGTGAGGGTCTTCGATGGTGCGAACCCTGAACCCCTCCCAGAACCTGAAGAGTCCCTCCCGGCCCCGACCCCGTCGCCCACTCCCACTCCCACCCCGACGCCGACTCCCACCGATTCTGCGACGCCGACGCCTGACCCGACGGTCACGCCCACGGAGAAGCCCACCGTCCCCGGCCAGGGCCCCGACGGATCGCCGACCGCGACCCCCAGTGGGTCCGCCACGCCGTCGGCGACCCCGAGCGGCTCGGCCACCGCGTCCGCGTCGCCCACGACGGCCTCGGCGTCGCCCACGACGGCCACCGCGTCGCCTTCCGCGTCCACCAGCGCGTCCACGCCCCCCGCGGTCGCGAACTCGAAGAAGCCCGCGAAGCCGGTGGTGACCGTTTCCACCCAGACGGCCGCGCCCGTCGCGACCCAGGGCGCCACCCGCGCAGCCACGACGCGCGCCACCACGGCTCCCGCCACCACCACGGCGACGAAGAAGGCGACCACCGCGACCGCGACGTCGAAGCCGACGCCGCGCCCGGTCGCCATGACGACCGCGCCGACGACCGACGACGGCACCACGCCGCCCTCGCCGTCGACAGTGCAGCAGAAGCCGCTCGCCGTGCAGTCGCCCCGGCGCGTCCGCGTCACCCACAAGCGGACCAAGTCCGGTAAGTGACGACCAAACACGGAGCTGACGGCTGGTATCAGCCGGGTGAGGGGCCGGGCCGGGGGAATGATCCTCAGGCTCGGCCCGTTCCCCACCCGGACGATACGTCTCGGGGCGACACAGCCGGCCAGATCGACGACACCCGCCACGCCGACGACCTGACGCGGTTCCCCGCCCAGGATCAGGCGCGACCCCAGGGCGACGAGCAGTCGTGGCCCGCGCAGGCGCAGCCGCAGTGGCACGACCAGGCCCACCAGCAGTGGCCCGATCACCCGCAGTGGCCTGATCACCAGCAGTGGCAGGGACCTCAAACGACCCAACAGTCGTGGCCCGACCACGGTCAACAGTCGTGGCCCGACCACGGTCAGCAGCCCTGGGGTGACCAGGGCCAGGCGTACGGGCAGCAGGCGTACGAGCCGCAGTGGCAGGGCGATCAGGGGTGGGCACCGGGCCAGCAGAATCCCGCCCAGCCGCACGTCATCCCGCAACAGGCTGCGATGCCGGCCTCGGCCTCCCAGCTGTCGGCGTCGACGCACGGGAGCGCCGCCTATCCCATGTCGCAGACCTCCGCGCCCTGGGTGAACCAGCCCAGCGCCGGCTACCCGCTGTCGCAGACGTCGGCGCCCTACCCCATGTCCCAGTCGAGCGCGGGCTTCCCGGTCTCGCAGGTCAGCGCGGGCTATCCGGTGTCGCAGGCGTCGGCGTACGAGCAGGGGCGTCCGGCGGAGAGGGAGAAGTCGTTCCCGCTGAAGTGGTTGGCCGCCGGCGCCATCGTGCTGGCGCTGCTCACGGGCACCGCGCTGTTCGGCATCAGCGAGTTCAACAAGAGCAGGACCAACGTCGCCGTTGCGGCCCCCACGACCCTGACCCAGCGGCAGGCGCCGCCCTCGTGGAGCCAGACCTATGACTGGTCGATCCTCGCCGACCAGGCCAGCAGCGTCGTCGTCGGTGACAACCGTGTGGTGTTCATCGACGGCAAGGGTGCGCTCAACGTCCTCGACGCCGACACCGGCAAGCCGGTCTTCACCTCGTCCAGCCCGCGCCTGTCGGGCGGTGCGCGCACGATGCTCGCGACCGTGCAGGGCACGCCGATGATCGCGGTGGCCGACGGGACGAACCTCTATCTGTGGCCCATGCAGGGGACCCAGGGGGCCCAGCCGAAACAGATCACGCTGCCCACCAACGGCAAGACGTTCTCCCAGGGGGGCGGGCTCATGGTCCTCGCCGGCAAGGAGCAGTGGGCGGTGACGGGCGCCGCCACACTGGCGCCGGTGTCGATCCCCGGTGACCACATCGCACTCGGCGTGGCCCCCGACGGCTTCCTGGTGTCGGCCCCCCAGCGCGGCGGGTGGACGTTCCGCCCCTCAGATCCGGGCCAGGCACCCCGCGAGGTCAAGCCCGAGCGTACGCCGGAGGGGACGACCGGCGAGATGCAGGCCGGCCGCCTCTCCCGCGGAGTGATCGCGGCCTGGGGCGACACCGCCGACCCGGCACGCAAGACCATCGGGCTGTACGACGCGCCCAGCGGCAGACTGCTCGCTGGGGCAACCGTCGCCGCAGACCTGATCAAGGACGTGACGCTCACCGTCTCACCCGGAGGCACACTCGCGTCGGCCGGACCGGTCCTCGCCCGGCTGACCGACGGCAGGACCGAGCTGATGGAGCGCTGGTCGGCGCACATGTCGGACTCCAAGCACCTGTACGGGTCGCGGGACGGCGTGAAGTATGCGTGGGGCGGGGAGGGCGCGCCCCAGCAACTCGACCCGCGCGTCACGCTGCCGTGGGGCACCTCGCTGGAGAAGGGGCTGTCGATCGTGATGGAACCTGCCGACAACGGTCAGTTCGTGCTCGGCGGACTCAGGCCGAACTGATCAGCTCAGGCGTACGTCGTGGGCCTCGACCGTGAAGCGCTGGGCCAACTGGGTGTCCCCCGACCAGGTGCGGGCCAGGCGGCCCGTCCAGCGCAGGTCGAAGAGGTTCGGTCCCGTGCGGTCGAGGGTGATCTCGTGGTCGGCGACCGCCGCCGCGCCCAGGATGAAGGCCCCGAACGCCCGTTCCTCCATGACGCCATTGGCGTCGAACGAGGACGCCGGGTCGGCCCTCCACGTGCCGGTCAGGTCGACCTCGTCGAACGCCAGCTCGTCGTCGACCTTCACCGGCACGCCCGCGTTGTGCCACTTCGTCGACGAGATGATCGCCCCGGGCTGGGCCACCCAGGTCGCGGGGTCGTCCCACGCCCCGGGGGCCGCGTGGGTCACGGGCCGACCCGGTCCGTTCGCGTCGAAGGGCTCCGAGCGGACGTCGAGGTGGAGTCGCACCTCGTCGTCGTCGCCGCCGCGCAGGGTCATGGTCAGCGACTCGATCGCGTGGCCCAGCGGCCAGGGGTTGTCGGCGAACGTGATGCGTCCTGTGGTCATGCCCCGACTGTAACGAGGGCGGTCAGGCGCCTCGGATGGGCCCCATGAACCGGGCCTCCAGCCGCCGCTCCACCGCGTACGCCGAGCGGGCGGCGCGGCGCAGGGTCGGAGCCACCCGCGTACGCAGGGTCAGGCGCCCGCCGGGCAGGCCGAGCTCGCCGAGGCGCACGTCGGGGAAGAAGTGCGACTCCGTGGCGTGGTGGGCCTCGAGCCACGCGGCGACGCGGCGCCGGCGGTCGCTGAGGATCTCCGGCTGCATCACGAACCCGACGGCCTCGACGAGGTCTCGGGCCTGGTCGATGGTCAGGCGGGCAGGTTCGGTCGCCCCGGGGATGAGCGAGTCCACGAGCACCAACGGGATGCGGTTGCTGTTCTGGAAGGGCTTCAGGCGCGCCAGCAGGGGGGCGGTGCCGACCGCCGCGGCGTCGATGCCCCAGAACCGGGCGGTGACGAGGCCGGTGGAGAAGCAGCCGATGACGAGGGCGACGGGGCTGCGCTCATAGAGCGCCTCGGCGAGCACCGGCTGCGCGAACACCTCCACGCGGACGCCGAGCTCCGCGGCGCGGGCCAGGAGCGGTGCGGCCAACTCGCCGGGGGCCGACGGGTGGGGCTTGAAGACGATCGCCCGGTGGCCCCGCGCGTACGCCGCCTCGAGCATCTCGACGTGCAGCTGCTCCTCGTCGGCGACCGAGACGAGGCCCAGCGGCGACAGGTATTGGCCGAGCAGCAGCGCGTACGGTTCGTCGATCTCCGGCAGGGGGGCGCCGGCGGCGAGGTCGGCGAGCACGGCCCGGAAACGGGCGGTGTCGATGACGACCTGTTCGACGCCGAACTCCGACAGGAGCAGTGGGGCGAGCCCGGCGACGAGGTCGAGGTGGACCAGCCGCTCGATGCGGGAGCCGACCTCCGACAGGATCTTGTCGCGCGTGGGGCCGTAGGACATGAGCCCGTCGGCGTACACATCGATCGACGCCTGCGGGAACGACCACGCCAGCGCCTGGGCGGGGGAGACCTGGATCGACTCGACGACGAGGTGGACCGGTTCGTCGCCGAGCCCCCAGGTCATGCGGAAGAAGCGCTCCCAGAGCGGCTGCTCCTCCGGCGTCGGGGTCCAGGCCGACGGGTGGAGCGGCGCGATCGCGGCGTTGTAGGAGACGACCTCGTCGAACGGTCGTGCCAGCCGCGCGAACGAGGGGCTCTCGGACAGCTCGGGGACGGCCTCGGGGGTCGCGGCGTTGTTGGTGGTGACGAGGATGCGGCGGCCCTCGCGGGGGCCGAAGACACCCTGCTCGATCGCCGCGACGAGGGTGGCGAGGCCATAGAGGGTGGATGCCTCGAAGACCTGCGTACGCGGGGATCCGTGCATGGACAGGGAATCAGGGCGTTCGGTCTCGGTCATGACGCCTCCTTGGCGATCAGGCGGGTCAGGCGCTCGCGTGACGCGGGCGGCAGTGTGGGCAGGACGTCGGCGACCTCGGGGGTCGACCCGAGCGAGGCGGCGAGCAGGCCGCGGAACGTCGCCGCGACCTCCGGCGGGAAGCGGTCGAGGCGTCCGAGGTGGTGGAGCGTCAGCTCGAGATAGCGACGGACGGCCTTCGGGAGGAAGCGATCGGCGTCCCTGTCGGCGCGGACCACGTCGAGCGTGAGCTCCATCGACCGAACGAACTCCAGCTGGGTGCTCGTAGCGAGCTTGGTGAGTGACCCGGCGCGGTCGAGCCGGTAGTGGACACCGGCCCCGCGCGGGACCGTGAACGAGTCGGCGCCGAGGAAGAGGCGCCAGATCCACGGCCGGTCCTCGGCCGTACGCAGGTCGGGGAAGTCCAGCAGTCCGGCGTCGGCGAGCGAGCGGTGGTACGCGCCGGCCCAGGCGTACGGCACGTCGACGGCGGTGCGCTGGCCGACCGGCAGGATCGCATCGCGCGGGCTGCCGATGCGTCCGTCGCGGTGGCCGTCGGGGACGCGGCGCAGCAGCCGGCCGCGGCCGTCGGCCT
Source organism: Mariniluteicoccus flavus (assembly GCF_054776655.1). NCBI lineage: Bacteria > Bacillati > Actinomycetota > Actinomycetes > Propionibacteriales > Propionibacteriaceae > Mariniluteicoccus > Mariniluteicoccus flavus. The sequence continues at coordinate 331,335 of NZ_BAAHBN010000003.1, forward strand.
CGACGTGGTCGGTGCGGACGAAGTCGCAGCGGGCGGCGACGAGGGCGCCGAGGAGGGTGGGATACCAGCCGCGGGACACCCAGTCGTCGCCGTCGAGGAACGTCACATAGTCGGTCTCGGCCATCCGCAGCCCGAGGTTGCGTACGCCGGCGAGCCCGAGGTTGCGGTCGGGGGTGTGGACGCGGGCGCGGCCGAGCCGGGGGAGCGCGGCGCGGATCAGGTCGGGGGTCGCGTCGGACGACTGGTCGTCGACGAACAGGAGTTCGACGCGGTCGTCGATCGCCCGCTCGAGGGAGGCGAGCGTGGTGGGGATGACGTCGGCGAGGTCGTGGCAGGCGACGATGACGGTGAGGCGGGCGGTCACCGTGCGACCCCCGCCGACGCGCGCGCGTGCGGGAGCGCGGTGAGCACCGCCGCCTGGCGCCGCAGCGCCTCGATCATCTGGCGCCGGCTCTCCGGCATCTGGGCGATGGCGTCGGTGAGCAGGTCCTGCGGCGCACTGTCGAGCAGGTCGCCGGCCTCGCGCACGAAGCGCCGCCGGAGCGCGGGCGTGAGGCGGCCGCGGTGCTCCCAGTGCCAGGCGTACAGGCCAGTCCAGGTGCGCATCACCTTCGGCAGGAACCGGTCGGACTCGGGGTCGGCCTCGACCACCGCCCGCACCTGGCGCAGCGACTCGGTGATCGCGAGCTGGCGTACGTCGGAGGTCTGGGTGAGCGAACCGGCCGTCCCGAGCCGGTAGTGGACGCCGACGGTGCGCGCCACGGTGAACTCGGGGACGGTGAGGTGGAGCCTCCAGATCGTGGGGCGGTCCTCGGCGGTCTTCAGCTCGGGCGGATAGAACAGCGTGCCGGCCTCGACGAGCGAGCGGTGATAGACGCCCGACCACGCGTGGGGGAAGTCGACCGACGTGGTCTTCGCCGACAGGATCGACGCGCGCGGCGACCCCACGCGGCCGGCGCGGTTGATGTCGGGGATGCGGACGAGCAGGCGGTGGCGGCCGGTGCAGGCGATGTGGTCGGTCCGCACCCACGGGACGCCTGCGCCGAGGACCTCGTCGAGCAGCGCCGGATAGTAGCCGCGCGACACCCAGTCGTCGCCGTCGAGGAAGGTGACCCAGTCGGTGTCGAGGCGGGCGAGGGCGGCCATGCGGGCGCCGGCGAGGCCGAGGTTCTCGGGCAGCGCGAGCAGTTCGGCGCCGGGGATCTGCGCGGCGGCCAGCGCCAGGCGCTGCGGCGTGTCGTCGGGCGACGCGTCGTCGACCAGCACGAACCTGATGCGGGGGTCGGCGTTGTGCCGCAGCGTACGCAGGCACTCGTCGGCCAGCGCCCCGAGCCGGAAGAAGTTGACCACCACCGTGAGCAGGGGCGCGGAGGTCGAACTGCGTTGGCTGAGCGAGCGCCCTTCCGTCGAACTGCGTTGGCTGAGCGAGCGCCCTTCCGTCGAACTGCGTTGGCTGAGCGAGCGCCCTCCCGTCGAACTGCGTTGGCTGAGCGAGCGCCAGCGAGTCGAAGCCATGCCCTCACCCTAGCCGCGCGAGGCCGCGTACGCGCCCGTGTAGCCTTTCGTCTGCCGTGGGCGAGGGTCGCCTCGCCCCGACACGAAAGGACGACATGACCACTCCCCTGAACTCCGGCCCCGAGCGCATGTTGGGCACGCGCCCCGTCGGACTCGGCCACCCCGTCTACGTGACCGGCGAGATCGGCATCAACCACAACGGTGACGTCGAGAACGCACTCAAGCTCATCGACGCCGCGGTCCACGCCGGCTGCGACGCCGTCAAGTTCCAGAAGCGCACCCCCGAGATCTGCACCCCCCGCGACCAGTGGGACATCGAGCGCGACACCCCGTGGGGCCGCATGACCTACATCGACTATCGCCATCGCGTGGAGTTCGGCGAGGACGAGTACGCGCAGATCGACGCGTACTGCAAGGAGAAGGGGATCGCCTGGTTCGCCTCACCGTGGGACACCGAGGCCGTGGCGTTCCTGGAGAAGTTCGACGTGCCGGCGTACAAGGTGGCGTCGGCGTCGCTGACCGACGACGAGCTGCTGCGGGCGATGCGCGAGACCGGGAAGGCCGTGATCCTGTCGACCGGCATGTCGACGCCGGCCCAGATCCGCCACGCCGTCGAGGTGCTCGGCAGCGCGAACATCATCATGTGCCACGCCACGTCGACCTATCCGGCGAAGGCCGAGGAGCTCAACCTGCGCATGATCCACACGTTGCAGCGCGAGTTCCCGAACGTGCCGATCGGCTATTCGGGTCACGAGACGGGCCTGCAGACCACGCTCGCCGCCGTCGCGCTGGGTGCGGTGTTCGTCGAGCGCCACATCACGCTCGACCGGGCGATGTGGGGCTCCGACCAGGCGGCATCGGTCGAGCCCGGCGGTCTCGAGCGGCTCGTGCGTGACATCCGCGTCATCGAGGCGTCGCTGGGCGACGGGGTGAAGAAGGTCTATGAGGGCGAGCTCGCCGCGATGAAGAAGCTGCGCCGCGTCTCCGGCGTGGTGGCGGACGCCGAGGCCTCGGAGTCCCAGGGCTCCTGACACGATGACGCGCACGCTCGCCCTGGTCGACTCGCCCGCTCAACTACTCAACGCGGTCGAGTGGGCGTACGCCACGGGCGAGCACGCGCGCATCGTCCAGGTCGGCCCGCCCGACCCGACCAACCGGCTGCAGATGCACCGGGTGGGGGAGTTGGCGCGCGCGTCGGGGTTCTCGGTCGGCTGGTGCGAGGCGCGGCTGTCGCGGGTCGGGCAGGTCCGCGCGCTGGGCTCGCTGGCACCGCTGGTGGCGTCGGCGGATCGGGTGGTTCTGGGCGACCCGTACGCGGGGATCGCCCACCTGTTGCTGCATCTTGCTCCGCGCGATGTCGAGGTCGTGGTCGTCGACGACGGCACGGCGACCCTGCACTATGCGCGGCAGTGGGCCTCATCGGCACCGCTGCAGCGCTGGCACCTCGACACGCAGCCGCGGCTGGCGCGCGTGGTCTCGGGGCGGGCACGGAAGCTGTTGGGTGATCGGTCGTCGCGGGTGTCGCTGTTCACCGCGATGCCGGTGGACGTCGACATGCCGCAGCGCAGGAACGCGTACGCCTGGGCGCGCTCGCTGTGGGGGCCGCCCGGACTGTTGGAGTCGACCGACCTGCTCGGCAGTTCGCTGGTCGAGACGGGCGTGGTGGGGGGGTCAGCCTACCTGGCAGGCGTACGCCGGCTCGTCGCCGACCGCGGCGTCGCGCGCTATCTGCCGCATCGCCGGGAGTCACGGGCGAAGCTGGCGGCGATCGCGGCGCTGGGGGTGGAGATCGTACGCCCGGACCTGCCGATGGAGTTGTGGGCGAGGCGGGGGCCGATCGGACGGACGCTGATGAGCTTCCCGTCGACGGTGCTGCACACGCTGCCGCTGGTGCTGGGGGATGCCGGGGTCACGCTGGAGGGGATCGGCGTGGAGGATGCGTGGTTCACAGATGCGGCCGATTCCGTGGCGCGGGGGTTCGTGCGGGGGATCTGATCTGGACGTTCTCCGAGCGAGCCCGAACGTTCTCCGAGCGAGCGCCAGCGAGTCGAGGAGGGGTGTGCGCGCGTCGTGCTTCGGCTGCGCGAGCTTCGGTTCGCGGCTGGGACGCCGGGTCGTGGGTTCTTTGGTCCTGCTTGTTGGCGGCGTCTTCACGCCGCTTCACCGAACTCGCGTCCACCGAGCACGCCGGGCGCCGCACGCACGGGGTCGGAAGGCCGGCCTGACTGGTCTCAGAAGAGCCTCCGCACGGAAATTTTGGGGTGAGTGGCCGCCTGACCGGTCGGGTGGCGACCTGGTGCCGCGTACTCCCGGCATGTGCTCGCCACCCGAGCGGTAAGCAGGGGCGGAATCTCGTTGACCGGCTGCCCGGGTTGCTGCTCGGATGGGACACATGAAGCTGCCTGTCGAGACTCCGCGGATCCACCATGGGCCCGTCTCCCTGCGGGGCTTCGAGGAAGGCGACGTGGATCTGGTGCGCTCGGTCGCCGACGATCCCTACATCCCTCTGGTGACGACGGTGCCGACCAGCGGGAGTGTGGAAGACGCGCTGGCGTACGTGGCTCGGCAACGCAGCCGCACCCTCGACGGGTCGGGGTTCTCGCTCGCGATCACCGACATCGAGACCGGAGCCGCGGTCGGTCAGATCGGTCTGTGGCTGCGGGACATCGGGCAGGGGCGGGCCAGCACGGGCTATTGGATCGCGCCCGAGTTCCGCGGTCATGGCTATCTCCGCGCCGCGCTCGCCGGGCTGTCCGAGATCGCGCTCCACGTCTGGGAGGTGCCGCGCCTGCAGTTGTTCGTCGAGCCCTGGAACGAGGCGTCCTGGCGGGCGGCCGAGGCGTGTGGTTTCGAGCGCGAAGTTCTGCTGCGCTCGTGGCAGGAGATCGGTGGGACTCGCCGCGACATGTACGCGTACGCGCGCCTGGCCGATTCCGCCGCGCCTGACGACCAGCCCCGGCTTCGCCCCGTCGGCTAACCTGACCGCGTGAATTCGCTCACCCTCCTCCCCGCCGTCGACGTCAAGAACGGCCAGGCCGTCCAGCTCGTGCAGGGGGTCGACGGTTCCGAGAAGGTCTTCGGCGACCCGCTCCCCGCCGCCCAGCGCTGGCAGGACGCCGGCGCCGAGTGGCTCCACCTCGTCGACCTCGACGCCGCCTTCGGCAAGGGGTCCAACGCCGAGGTCATCGCCGAGGTGGTCGCCGCCATGGACCTGAACGTCGAACTCTCCGGCGGCATCCGCGACGACGCCTCCCTCGAGCGCGCCCTCGCCACCGGCTGCCGACGGGTCAACATCGGCACGGCCGCGCTCGAGAGCCCCGAGTGGTGCGAGGAGATCATCGCCGCCCACGGCGACCGCATCGCGATCGGCCTCGACGTCAAGGGCGAGAAGCTGGCGGCCCGCGGCTGGACCCGCGAGGGCGGCAACGTGTTCGAGACCCTCGAGCGCCTCGACGCGGCGGGTTGCGCCCGCTATGTCGTCACCGATGTCGCCAGCGACGGCATGTTGTCCGGACCCAACTTCGAGCTGCTCGGCGCGATCTGCGCCCGCACCGACAAGCCCGTGATCGCGTCGGGCGGAGTCTCCACCCTCGACGACGTACGCCAGCTCCGCGGCCTGGTCCCGATCGGCGTCGAGGGCGCGATCATCGGCACCGCGCTCTATGTCGGCAACTTCGCGCTGGCCGACGCGCTCGCCACCGCGCGCGGCGACGCGTGACCCACGCGTGAGCAGCGCCACACCGACGCCCGCGTACGCGGCGGCTGGTCGACCGACCGTGTCGCCACGGTCCCGTCTCCGGTAGTCTGCGCTGGTGCTGAACCAGAGTGACGTGCCCCTGCTCGACGGGCGATTGAAGGACATCCTCGCCGGGAAGTTCGCGGTCCTCACCGGCGTGACGGGCTTCATCGGGGAGCAGATCCTCTGGAAGGTGCTGACCGAGCTGCCCGACACCACGATGGGCGTCCTCGTCCGCCGCAAGGGTGACCAGTCGGCGTACGACCGCATGGTCGAGCTGGTCAACAAGGACATCTTCCGCGACCTGCGCGAGGCCGCCGGCGGCGCCGAGCAGCTGCTCGAGCGCAGCGTCCGCGTGATCGAGGGCGACCTGCCGAACGTGCCCGACCTGCCGGGCGACCTCGATGTCCTCATCCACTGCGCGGGCGACGTCAGCTTCGACCCGCCCATCGACGCGGCGTTCAAGACCAACGTGCTCGGCACGCGGGCGCTGATGACCAAGCTCCTCGAGGCCGTGCCGCCGTCGAGCGGACGCGTGCCCCACTACGTCCACATCTCGACGGCCTACACCGCCGGCCGCCGGCGCGGGCCGATCCCCGAGTCGGCCCACGAGCACGACGTCGACTATGCCGTCGAGACCGAGTGGTCCCTCAAGCTCGCCGAGCGCATCGAGATCGACTCGCGTACGCCGGAGCGCCTCGCCCAGCTGCGTCGCGAGGCCGAGCGCGAGCACAGCCGCGCGGGCTACCTGACCACTGCGGCCGACACCGAGCGCCGCCGCCAGGAATGGGTGGCGGCCGAGCTGGTCACCGCCGGCACCGAGCGCGCCCGCAGCCTCGGGTGGACCGACGCGTACACCTTCGCGAAGGCGATGGGCGAGCGCATCGTCGCCGACCTCGGGCGCGACATCCGCGTGTCGATCGTCCGTCCGGCGATCGTCGAGTCGAGCCTGAAGCACCCCTTCCCGGGGTGGATCGAGGGCTTCAAGATGGCCGAGCCGCTGATCATGGCGTACGGCAAGGGGTCGCTGCCCGAGCTGCCGGCCACGCCCGACGCGGTCATCGACATCGTGCCGTGCGACTACGTCGTGAACGCGATCATCGCGGTGTGCGCCACCGAGCCGGCGATCGGGCGCCCGGAGTTCTTCCACATCAACTCCGGTGCGCGGAACCCGCTGACGTTCCGCGACATGTATCTCCACGTGCGCCAATACTTCACCGACCACCCCTTCGACAACGGTTCCACCAAGGAGCTCCCGCTGTGGAGCTTCCCCGGGGCTGCCCGCGTCGAGCGGGTGCTGACCTGGACCGAGCGCGCGTCCGACGCCGCCGGCCGGGCCCTGGCGATCGCCCCCCGGTCGGCGCGCACGCGCCGCGCCAGCCGTTCGCTGGAGAAGTCGCGCGAGCAGATGGGGTTCCTGCGGCGCTACCTCGCGCTCTACGGCGAATACCTCCGCTCGGAGCTCCACTTCGTCGACGACCACACCCTCGCGCTCCACCGCAGCCTGGACCGGGCCGACGTCGCGGCGTTCGGCTTCGACACCGCCGACATCGACTGGACCGAATACCTGGAGCGCGTCCACTGCCCGTCGGTCACCACCTCGACCCGCGCGCGGATCGCCGAGCGCCGGGCGCGCGGTCCCCGGAAGCCGGTCGCGCTGCCGACGCTCGCGACGGCCCCCCGCGCCCAGAGCCCCTCGACCCCCGCCCACCTGGCCGACGACCCGTCGCGCGTCGTCGCGGTGTTCGACCTCCACGGCACCGTCATGGGCGCCAACGTCATCGAGACCTACCTGTGGGCGCGCCTCGGCGAGGCGTCCGTACGCTCCCGCGCGTCCGAGGTCGTCTCGCTCGCCTCGGCGCTGCCCGACCTCTACCGCACCGAGCGCGCCGACCGCGGCTCGTTCCTGCGCGCCTCCTATCGCCGGTACGCCGGCATGCACCTCGCCGACCTCGAGAAGGCCATCGACGAGAAGCTCGGCGCGAAGCTCACCGCGCGCCTGGTGCCCGACGCCGTACGCCGCATCGAGGAACACCGCGACGCCGGCCACCGCACGATCCTGATGACCGGCGCCATCCGCCCGTTCACGCGTCCCCTGGCCCACCTCTTCGACGAGGTCGTGGCGGCCGACCTGGCCACCGACGCCAACGGTCGCTGCAACGGCTTCCTGACCGGGCCGCCGATGGTGGGGGAGTGGCGTTCGTCGTGGCTGCGCCACTGGGCCGACCGCCGCGGCGTCGACCTCGCGCAGTCGTACGCGTACGCCGACTCGCTCGCCGACCTGCCGCTGCTCTCGGCCGTGGGCCATCCCGTGGCCGTCAATGCCGACCTCGACCTCATGCGGGCGGCCACGGCGCGGAAGTGGGCGGCCGTCGAATGGCCGCGGGCGAACGGTCACTGAGCGTCATGGCACACGTGCTGGACGACGTGACCCCACTCACCTGGCGTCCCGCGAGCGACGACGACCTCGACGCCCTCGCCGACCTGGTGACCGCGACGAACTACGTCGACGAGCCGGCCCAGGTGTTCGGGCTCGAGGACATCAGGGATCACTTCGTCAGCGACGACTCGCCGGTCGCGCGCCTCGTGCTCGGCTGGGAGGCCGACGCGGTGGTCGCGTTCGCGTGGAACACCCCGGCCGCGCCGACCCTGGACCCGGTGCAGGTGAGGCTGGGCGGCGGCGTCCACCCGGCCTACCGCCACCAGGGGATCGGCCGCCAGGTGTTCGCCTGGCAGGTGCACGCGGCCCGGGAGGACTACGTGGTGGCCCACCTGCCCGGGCAGGGCGACCTGCGGCTGGTGGCGTACGCCGACGAGAAGCTGGCCTCCCGGCGCGGCCTCTACGTGCGCAACGGCCTCACGGAGCGTCGCTGGTTCCTCGACCTGCGCTGCGACCTCGCCGAGGCGTCCGACACGCTGGACGCGATTCTCGCGCAGCCGGTGCCCGACGGCATCCGCTTCGTCCCCTGGGACGACGCCTACTGCGAGTCGTGCCGGGAGGCCCACAACGCGGCGTTCGCCGAGCTGTGGCGCGCCCAGCCGGTCACCGAGGACGCCTGGCACGCCCAGACCCGGCGCGAGGCGGCGCGACCAGGCTGGTCCTGGCTCGCGGTCGACGACGACGACCAGGTTGTCGGCTATGCCCTGAACTCCGATGCGACCTCGCCCGGGGACGGGCTCGAGGGGTGGACCGACCGGCTGGGCGTACGCCCGTCCCATCGGGGCGCCGGCATCGCGACCGGCCTGCTGGCGCGCTCGCTCGACTCGTTCCGGCGCGGGGGCGCCGAAACCGGCGGCCTCGGCCTCGACACCCACGGCACCGAGGGCCTCGGCCTGTATCGTTCGGTCGGTTATGCCGCGACCGACACCATCATCGAGTACGCGGCCGACGAGGCGTACGACGACCTCGTCACACGGGAAGACCTCGCACCAGGAAGAAGGGACGGTGACCGATGAGCGGTCATTCCAAGTGGGCGACCACGAAGCACAAGAAGGCGGTCATCGACGCCAAGCGCGGCAAGCTGTTCGCGAAGCTCATCAAGAACGTGGAGGTGGCGGCCCGGCTCGGCGGCGGTGACCCCGCCGGCAACCCGACACTCTATGACGCGATCCAGAAGGCGAAGAAGTCCTCGGTCCCCAACGACAACATCGACCGCGCCGTCAAGCGCGGGTCGGGCGCCGGGGCCGACGCCGTCAACTACGAGACCCTGTTCTACGAGGCCATGGGCCCGGCCGGCGTGGGCATCCTCATCGAGTGCCTCACCGACAACCGCAACCGCTCGGCGTCGGAGGTGCGCGTGGCCGTGACCCGCAACGGCGGATCGATGGCCGACGCCGGTTCGGTGTCGCGCATCTTCCAGCGCAAGGGTGTCGTCGAGGTCGCCAAGGCCCAGAGCGGCAAGGAACTCACCGAGGATGACCTGCTCGAGGCCACCCTCGACGCGGGCGCCGAGGAGGTGCTCGACATGGGCGAGGGCTTCACGATCCAGTGCGACCCGTCCGATGTCGTCGAGGTGCGCAAGGCTGTGCAGGCCGCGGGGCTCGACTACGAGTCGGCCGAAGTGGCGTTCGTCCCCGACTACGACACCGAGGTCGACGCCGAGACCGCCGAGAAGGTCGAGCGCATCATCGACGCGCTGGAGGACTCCGACGACGTCCAGAACGTCTTCGCGAACTTCAACGCGCCGGACGAGGCCTGACACATTTTCCCTCCTCCACCGGCTATGATCCGAACGTCTGTTCGAGGTCGGTGGAGGAGGTGGCGATGCGCGTGCTGGGGATCGACCCGGGGTTGACCCGGTGTGGCTTCGGCGTCGTCGAGGGCCTGCCCGGTCGCGCGCCCGAACTGCTGGCCGTCGGCGTCATCCGCACCGACCCGAACCTCGACAACGCCCGCCGCCTCGTCACCATCGAACGCGAGATCGAGTCGCTCGTCGATCGGTGGCTGCCCGACGTGGTCGCCGTCGAGCGGGTGTTCGCCCAGAACAACCTGCCCACCGTGATGGGCACCGCCCAGGCGTCGGCCGTGGCCATGCTCGTGGGCGCGCGGCGCGGCATCCCGGTCGCCGAGCACACGCCGAGCGAGGTCAAGGCGGCGATCTCCGGCTCCGGCCGCGCCGACAAGCAACAGGTCGGCACGATGGTCGCGCGCGTGCTGCGCCTCGACGGGCCGCCCAGGCCGGCCGACGCCGCCGACGCCGTGGCCCTGGCCATCTGCCAGGTCTGGCGCGGTGGCACCCAGAACCGCCTGGCCGAGGCCGTCGCGCGCCAGTCGCGCACCGCCCACGGCGAGGCCATGGGCCGGGCCGGTGAACTCGCCGCCCGCCAGACCGCCCGCATACGCGCCGCCCAGCTGGCGGCCCAGAACTCGTCGAACGAGAAGCCCGGAAGGACCCGATGATCGCCCACCTCAAGGGGACCGTCACCGCGATCGGCCCCACGTGGGTCGTCGTCGACCTCGCCGGTTTCGGCGTGAAGGCGTCGGTCACGCCCGCCACCGCGACATCTGTACGCCTGGGCCAGCCCACCGAGCTCCAGACGAGCATGGTCGTCCGCGAGGACTCCATGACGCTCTATGGCTTCGCAACCGGTGACGAGCGCGACTGCTTCGAACTCGCGATGTCGGCGTCCGGGGTGGGCCCGAAGATTGCCTTGGCGATGATGTCGGTCCTGAGTCCTGACGAGTTCCGCGCGGCCGTCGCGACCGACGACCACAAGACCCTGACCCGTACGCCGGGCCTCGGCCCCAAGGGCGCCCAGAAGCTGATCCTCGAACTGAAGGACAAGGTCAACGCGCTGGGTCCGGTCACCACCCCGGGCCTGCCGTCGGCCACCGCCACCGAACCGTGGCGCGAACAGGTCGCCCAGGGCCTGCAGGGCCTCGGCTGGTCGGCGAAGGACGCCGAGACGGCCTGCGACCGGGTGGCCCCGTTGGCCGAGACCGAGACGAGCGTCGCGGTCCTCATGCGCGCCGCGCTGCAGTCGCTGGCGAAACGATGACACCGCGTCCGGTGGCAGGATGGCCCGCGTGAGCGAGCACTCCCAGGTCGACCCCCACCCGTTCCCCGACGAGCAGGCCGCCGAGGCCGCGCTGCGGCCGGGGTCGCTGGCCGACTTCCGCGGCCAGCCCCGCGTCGCCGACCAGCTCGGACTCGTGCTCGAAGCCGCCCGCCACCGCGGGGCCGTCGCCGACCACGTGTTGCTCTCGGGGCCCCCCGGGCTCGGCAAGACGACCCTGGCCATGATCGTGGCCTCCGAGATGGGCGCCCCGATCCGCATCTCGTCGGGCCCCGCCATCCAGCACGCCGGCGACCTCGCCGCCATCCTGTCGGGTCTCGTCGAGGGCGAGGTGTTCTTCCTCGACGAGATCCACCGCATGTCGAAGCCCGCCGAGGAAATGCTCTATCTCGCCATGGAGGACTTCCGCGTCGACGTCGTCGTCGGCAAGGGGGCCGGGGCCACCGCGATCCCGCTCGAGATCCCGCCGTTCACGATGGTCGGCGCCACGACCCGCGCGGGTCTCCTGCCCGGACCCCTGCGGGACCGGTTCGGGTTCACCGCCCAGCTCGACTTCTATGAGCCCATCGACCTCGAACGCATCATCGCCCGCTCCGCCGGGGTGCTCGGCGTCCGCATCGACCCCAGGGCGTCGGCCGAGATCGCCCGCCGCTCCCGCGGAACGCCCCGCATCGCGAACCGCCTGCTGCGCCGCGTCCGCGACTATGCCCAGGTGCGGGCCGACGGACTCGTCACGCTCGACCTCGCCAAGGCGGCCCTCGAGCTCTATGAGGTCGACGCGCGCGGCCTCGACCGGCTCGACCGCGGCGTGCTCGACGCACTCTGCCGCAAGTTCGGCGGTGGCCCGGTCGGCCTGTCGACCATTGCGATCTCGGTGGGGGAGGAGCCCGAGACGGTCGAGGAGGTCGCCGAGCCGTTCCTCGTGCGCCAGGGCTTCCTCATGCGTACGCAGCGCGGCCGCGTCGCCACCGAGGCCGGCTGGCGTCACATCGGTCTCACCCCGCCCGCGTCGGCGGCGGGGCCCGACCTGTTCGGCGCCTGACCCGCGTACGACGGGTCCGATCGGCCGCGCGACACCCGGTGCCCGCGGCTTTCTGGGTTTTCGACCTTTCGTAGGTAGACTCCCGCAGTCAGCCCTTCCGGGGACGCCCACGCACGGACATCTGGAGCCATGGATCCCACACCCATCATCTTCATCCTCATCATGGCCGTGGGGATGTGGTTCCTGGTCATCCGCCCCCAGAAGAAGCGCCAGACCGAACACCGCAAGACGGTCGAGTCGGTGCAGCCTGGCGCGCGGGTGATGCTGGCCAGCGGCGTGTACGCGACGATCACGTCGGTGGGGGACACGACCATCCGCGCGGAGATCGCGCCCGGCGTCGAGATCGAGGTCCTCAAGCAGGCGATCGCGGAGATCGTCCCGGCGACCGAGCCGATCACGCCGGCGACCGACGATTCCTTCCCCACCTATTCGGAGTCCGACACCCACCGTCCCGACGCGATCGACGGAGTGACCCGCACCGATCCGGGTGCGGACGGTGCGGGCCGCACCGACAACCCCAAGCCCCCCACGGCGTGAGCGAGAAGGTACGAAGTGGCAAGTAGACATGGAAAGCCGCTGCGCACACTGCTGTTGACGTTCGCCCTCCTGGCGGTCCTCTTCGGCACGATGGCGTGGACCAAGGCCTGGACCCCGAAGCTCGGCCTCGACCTGCGCGGCGGCACGACGATCACCCTCACGGCCGGCAACATGACCGGCGGCGGTGCGCCCACCAAGGAGAGCCTCGACCAGGCGCGCGCGATCATCCAGCAGCGTGTCGACAGCCTCGGCGTCGGCGAGACCGAGGTGACCACGTCGGGCGACCGCCAAGTCATCGTCACCGTGCCGAACGTGCAGCAGGACGAGCTCGTCCGGCTCGTCGGCCAGACCGCCGTCCTGACCTTCCGCGCCGTCGCGATGGTCGATGACGCGGCCCCCATGCCGGCCCCGACCGGCACGCCGCAGGCCAACGCCACGCCGCAGGCCAACGCCACGCCCCAGGCCAGCGGTTCACCGCAGGCCAACCCGACCCAGCCCTCCGCGGCGCCGAGCGGCAACCCGCGTCCGGCCCCGCAGCTGCCGACGGCGCCGCCGAAGCCGCGCGCGACCGCGCCCGGCCAGGGCCTCACCCCCGACAAGGCCCTCACCTGGCAGCCGAGCGAGCAGGACCTCCAGGAGTTCCAGGACTTCACGTGTGACAAGAAATTCCTCGAGATCTCCGACCAGCCGTTGATCGCGTGCGATCGCTCCGGCACACAGAAGCTGCTGCTCGGCCCGGCGCTCATCGAGGGCAAGCAGTTGACGAACGCGTCGGCGGGCGTGCCGCAGAACCAGCTCAACTGGGTCGTCGACCTCGAGTTCAACAGCGAGGGTGCGGCGGCCTTCGAGAAGGCGACCGGCCAGATCGCGACCAAGCAGGAGCCCCAGAACCGCTTCGCGATCGTGCTCGACGGCAAGTCGATCTCGGCGCCGTCGGTCGCGCAGGCCATCGGCGGCGGCCGCGCCCAGATCTCCGGCGGGTTCACCCAACAGTCGGCGACCGAGCTCGCGAACGTGCTGAAATATGGCGCCCTGCCGCTCGCCTTCGAGGTCTCGTCAGTCGACAACGTGTCGGCGACGCTGGGCGGCGAGCAGCTCCGTGCCGGCATCATTGCCGGCATCGTGGGCCTCGGGCTCGTGATCCTCTACAGCTTCCTCTACTACCGGGGCCTCGGCATCGTCGTGGTCGCATCGCTCGCCATCGCCGCCGCGTTCACGTACGCCCTGATGGTGCTGCTCGGCAAGTCGATGGGCTTCGCCCTGAACCTGCCCGGCATCGCCGGCGCCATCGTCGCCATCGGTGTGACCGCAGACTCGTTCATCATCTATTTCGAACGCGTCCGTGACGAGGTCCGCGAGGGCCGCTCGCTGAGGTCGGCGGTCGAGACGGGCTGGCAGAAGGCTCGCTCCACGATCCTCATCGCCGATGCGGTCTCCCTGCTGTCAGCCCTGGTGCTGTTCATCCTCGCCATCGGCGCGGTGAAGGGCTTCGCCTTCACGCTGGGCCTCACCACGCTCATCGACATCGCGATCGTCTTCTGGTTCACCAAGCCGCTGATGTCGCTGCTCGTCCGCACGAAGTTCTTCGGCCAGGGCCACAAGCTGTCCGGCCTCGACGCCGAACACTTCGGCGTGAAGTCGGTGCAGGGCCGCACGGTCCGGCGCGGTGCCACGAGGGCGAGCGCCACGACGGACGCCAAGGAGGCCAAGGCATGAGCAGCACGAAGACCACGGGAGCCACGAAGACCCCGGGATCCGCGGGCTCCAGGCCGTCCTCCACCAAGAAGGACAGCCTGACCCATCGCCTCTACACCGGCCAGATCGCGTACGACTTCGTCAACCGACGCAAGCGCTGGTACGCGATCTCGGCCGCGCTCCTCGCGTTGTCGCTGCTCTCGCTCCTCGTCCGCGGTCTCGACCTCGGCATCGAGTTCAAGGGCGGTGCCGACTTCCAGGCCCCGACGCAGGTCAACTCCCAGACCGTCGACGAGATGCGCTCGGCCGTGGAGAAGGCTGGCGTGCCCAACCTGCACGAGGCCGCCGTCACGACCATCGGCGACCGGACCGTACGCGTCCAGACGCGCACGCTGAACGCCGAGACCGAGGTGCCGAAGCTGCGCCAGGCGATCGCCGAGCAGGTCAACACGACGCCCGACAAGGTCGCCTACAACCTGATCGGCGCCTCGTGGGGCCAACAGATCACCCAGCAGGCCGGCATCGCGCTGGTGGTGTTCCTCGGCCTGGTCATGATCATGATCTGGGCCTACTTCCGCGACCTCAAGATGTCGATCGCCGCCATCGTCGCGCTGCTGCACGACCTGATCATCACCGTCGGCATCTATGCGCTGGTCGGGTTCACAGTGACGCCCGCGACCCTGATCGGCATGCTGACGATCCTCGGCTATTCGCTCTATGACACCGTCGTCGTGTTCGACAAGGTGCGCGAGAACGTCAAGGACCTCACCAAGACCCGCCGCACCTATTCGGAGGCGGCCAACGACGCCGTCAACCAGGTGCTCGTGCGTTCGCTGAACACGACCATCATCGGCGTGCTCCCGGTCGCCGCGCTGCTGGTTGCGGGCTGGTTCATCCTCGGCACGGGTCCGCTGAAGGACCTCGGGCTCGCCCTGTTCGTCGGCATGATCGCGGGCGCATACTCGTCGGTCTTCATCGCGACCCCGCTGCTGGTCGACATGAAGGAGCGGGAGCCCGCGATGCGCGAGCACCGCGAGCGCATCCAGCGCAGGCAGACCCGCCGTCGCCGCACGGGGGACGCGACGACCGAGGACGTCTCGGAGCCGACCAACGAGGAGCTGGCCGCGGCCGACGACGAAGCGAGGGGCGGCGACGCCGAGGAGACGACGCGCTCCCGCACCGTCGTCACCACCGCGCGCGTCACGCCGACCCGCACCGTCGCCACGACCGACGACGACACCCCGCGTACGCAGCCCCGCAACCAGACGCGCAGCCAGCGGAGGAAGTGAGTCGATGCCCCAGCAGACCCGTTCCGAGGTCAACCGCGAGCTCGTCGCCGGCCTGATCCGCGACGTCCCCGACTTCCCGAAGCCGGGGGTGGTGTTCAAGGACATCACGCCGCTGCTGTCGCACCCCCGCGGGTTCGCCGCGTCGATCGTCGAGCTGACGCGCGTCTCGCCGCCCGACATCGACATCGTGGTCGGCATGGAGGCGCGCGGGTTCATCTTCGCCGCCCCCGTCGCGCTCGCGCTGCACGCGGGCTTCGTGCCCGTGCGCAAGCCCGGCAAGCTGCCCGGGAAGGTCCACGAGCAGTCGTTCTCGCTCGAATACGGCCACGAGACGCTCACGGTCCACACCGACGCGGTCGTGCCCGGAGCCCGGGTGCTCGTGGTGGACGACGTGCTCGCCACGGGTGGCACGATCGCGGCCACCGCCGGCCTGCTGCAGAAGCTTGGCGCGGAGCTCGTCCACGTGTCGGTGCTGATGGAGCTTGAGTTCCTGGGCGCCCGCAAACTCCTGGCCGACCAGGGCATCGACTCGGTCGCCTCGGTGCTGCAGGTGTCGTGAGCACCCTGCTGCCCGAACCGGGCCGGAAGAAGGAACACTCGAGCGTCCTCGTGTCGCTGCCGACGGCGCGCACGACGGCCGCGAGCGAACTCCTGCTCCGCGCCATGGTCGGGGTCGGCCTGCTGGCCATCACCACCCTGATCGTCTGGCTCGACGGGGACGCATACGTCGACAACGTCAACAAGGACGGCATCAGCCTGATCGATGCCATCTACTACTCGACGGTGACGGTCACGACGACGGGCTACGGCGACATCACCCCGCAGGCCCAGCACGCCCGCATCATCAACGCCCTGGTCATCACGCCGCTCCGCATCATCTTCCTGGTCCTGTTGGTCGGCACGACCCTCGAGGTCCTCGCCAACGAGGGCCGCCGCGCGCTGCTCGACAACCGATGGAGGAAACGCATGCGCAACCACGTCGTCGTCGTGGGCTATGGGACGAAGGGCCGCAGCGCCGTCTCGACCCTGATGCGCCACGACCAGAACATGGAGAAGATGGTCGTCATCGACGGCCGTTCCTCCGCCGTGGCCGACGCCAATGCCGACGGGGTCGCCGCCATCGAGGGTGACGCGACCCGCCGCGACGTGCTGCGACGCGCCGAGATCGCCAAGGCACGCGAGGTGATCATCACCCTCGACCGCGACGACTCCGCGATCCTGACGACGCTGACAGTGCGCCAGCTGAACCCGACCGCCCACGTCGTGGTCGCCGTCCGCGAGCACGAGAACGCCCCGCTGCTGCGCCAGTCGGGCGCCGACTCCGTCGTCACCTCGTCCGACGCGGTGGGTCGCCTGCTCGGCCTGTCGGCGGTCTCGCCGAACATCGGCACCGCCATCGAGGACCTGCTGACCTCCGGCGAGGGCCTGGAGGTCGCCGAGCGCCAGGTCACCGCCGCCGAGGTGGGCAACGGGCCCGGCGACATCGTGGGGGAGCGCGTCATCGCCGTCGTGCGCAACAAGACCATGCGCCGCTACTACGACCCCACCGTCGCGCGCCTGGAGACCGGCGACGACATCGTCGTGGTCCGCCGCAGCGAGGTCGAGCGCGGCGGACGCGAGACCTCCGAACGCGCCCAGCAGCCGATGCGTACGCATGGCCGCGGCGTACGCCTCGACGACGGCGACTGAGCGCCGTTTCCCCGGCTAGACTGGTCCGTACGCCCGGATTCGCCATGATCCGACGTTTCGCCACGACCGACCCCGGCGTACCGATCCGAGAGGTGACCACGTGACCGACGCGAGGCAGCCGATTCCGCCCGCCAGCCTCGACCGGTTCGCCAGCGGGCCGGAGCAGCCGCGCATGTCCATGCGCCACCGCCTCGCGCGCATCGGCGCCCCTCGCCAGCCCCAGGCCGTCGTCCTCGACCCGCTGTTCAAGGTCGTCCGCGCGAACCACCCGAAGGCCGACACCGCCGTCATCGAGCGGGCCTATCGCACCGCGGAGCACTACCACCGCGGCCAGTTGCGCAAGTCGGGCGATCCCTACATCACCCACCCGCTGGCCGTCACCACGATCCTGGCCGAGCTCGGCATGACCGAGACGACGCTGTGCGCGGCACTGCTCCACGACACCGTGGAGGACACCTCCTACACGCTGGAGCAGCTGACGGCCGACTTCGGGCCCGAGGTCGCCGGCATGGTCGACGGCGTCACCAAGCTCGACAAGCTGACCTACGGTGAGTCGGCCCAGGCCGAGACCATCCGCAAGATGGTCATCGCGATGGCGCGCGACATCCGGGTGCTCGTCATCAAGCTCGCCGACCGGCTCCACAACATGCGTACGCTGCACTTCCTGCGTCCCGACAAGCAGAGCCGCATCGCGCGCGAGACCATCGACATCTTCGCGCCGCTGGCCCACCGCCTCGGCATGAACGCGGTGAAGTGGGAACTCGAAGACCTGTCCTTCTCGATCCTCGAGCCGAAGATCTATGACGAGATCGTCCAGCTGGTGGCCGAACGCGCGCCGTCGCGCGAGGCCTTCCTGCGCAAGGTGACGGAGCAGGTCAACGCCGACCTCAAGGCGGCCCGCATCCGCGCGACCGTCCACGGGCGGCCGAAGCACTACTACTCGATCTATCAGAAGATGGTCGTCCGCGGCCGCGACTTCTCCGACATCTACGACCTCGTGGCGTTGCGCATCCTCGTCGACACGCCGCGCGACTGCTACGCCGCGCTCGGCGTGATGCACGTCCGCTGGAATCCCCTGCCGGGGCGGTTCAAGGACTACATCGCGATGCCGAAGTTCAACATGTACCAGTCGCTCCACACCACCGTGCTCGGCCCCGAGGGCAAGCCGGTGGAGCTGCAGATCCGCACCTTCGACATGCACCGGCGGGCCGAGTACGGCGTCGCGGCCCACTGGAAATACAAGGAGCAGCAGAAGGGCCAGCCGCCGGCGATGGGCGACGGGCCGGTCAACGCCGACGGCTCCGACCTGTCGTGGGTGCGCTCGCTGACGGAATGGCAGAAGGAGACCTCCGATCCCGGGGAGTTCCTCGACTCGCTGCGCTACGAGATCAACAGCGGTGAGGTGTTCGTCTTCACGCCGAAGGGCGACGTCGTGGCGCTCCCGCAGGGCTCGACGCCGGTCGACTTCGCGTACGCGATCCACACCGAGGTGGGCCAGCGCTGCATCGGCGCGCGCGTCAACGGCCGCCTCATCCCGCTCGAGTCGGCGCTGAGCAACGGCGACATGGTGGACGTGCTGACCTCGAAGGCCGAAGGCGCCGGCCCGTCACGCGACTGGCTGAACTTCGTGAAGTCGCCGCGAGCGCGCAACAAGATCAAGCAATACTTCACGCGCGAGCGCCGCGAGGAGTCGATCGAGCACGGCAAGGAGCAGCTCGCGAAGCAGGTCCGCAAGGCCGGGCTGCCGATGCAGCGCTTCCTCACCCTCGAACACCTGACCGCGGTCGCCAACCATTTCCACGTGGCCGACGTCGCCGGCCTGTACGCGGCCGTGGGCGAGGGCGCCGTCAGCGCCCAGGCCGTCGTGGCGCGCCTCATCACGATCGAGGGCGGGGAGGAGCAGGCGGTCGAGACCGCCGCCGAGGACCGCCCCCTGACCCACCGGCGTCCTTCGGCCGGGGCGAACGGCACCGGCGTGGCTGTGCACGGCGACGCCGACCTGTGGGTCAAGCTGGCGCGCTGCTGTACGCCGGTCCCCGGCGACGAGATCCTGGGCTTCATCACGCGCGGTTCGGGGGTGTCGGTGCACCGCACCGACTGCACGAACGCGTCGTCGCTGGAGGCGACGCCCGAGCGGCTCGTCGACGT
Organism: Mariniluteicoccus flavus; assembly: GCF_054776655.1. Taxonomy (NCBI): domain Bacteria; kingdom Bacillati; phylum Actinomycetota; class Actinomycetes; order Propionibacteriales; family Propionibacteriaceae; genus Mariniluteicoccus; species Mariniluteicoccus flavus. Next base: position 350,503 of record NZ_BAAHBN010000003.1, read on the forward strand.
CGAATGGGCGCCGACGGCGGCCTCGACGTTCCTGGTCAACATCCAGGTCGAGGGGCTCGACCGCCAGGCGTTGCTGTCCGACGTGACGCGCGCGGTCTCCGACCACCACGTCAACATCCTGTCGGCCAGCATGACTACGGGTCGCAACCGGGTGTTCAAGGCCCAACTGACGTTCGAGACGCCCGACCCGAAGCACCTCGACGCGCTGCTGCGCGCGGTGCTCCGGGTGCCGGGCGTCTATGACGCCTATCGGGTGAAGGGCTGAGGCGAGGCGGTCAGCCGCTGAACTCCGCCGCCGCCTTCTGCGCGGTCTCCAGCCAGGTGCGGTAGGTCTCGGCCGCCTCGCGGTGCTTCTTCGCGTCGCGCTCCTTGCCCGCGGCCTCGGCCTTGGCGGCCTTCTCCTCGAGCTGGGCGATCTGGGCCTCGAGCTTCGACACCGTGTCGTTGGCGCGCTCGCGGGCCTGCGGGTCGGTGCGGCGCCACTGCTCGTCCTCGGCCCCGCGTACGGCCTGTTCGAGTTTCTTCACGCGGGCGTCGATCGTGCGGATCGCGTCGCGGGGCACCTTGCCGAGCTCGCCGAACTTCTCGAGGAACTCGCGGAACGCCTGCTTCGAGGCCTCGATGTCGGTGACCGGGATGATCTTCGGCTCGTACTCGTCGAGGAGGGCCTCCTTCGCGTCCTGGTTGCCCTTGAACTCGGCGTCCTGCTCGTTCATCGCGGCCGAGCGGGCGGCGAAGAACTCGTCCTGGATGCCGCGGAACTGCTGCCACAGCTTCTCGTCGACGTCCCGCGGCGCCGGGCCGGCGTCCTTCCAGCGGGCCATCAGGTCGCGGTAGGCGCCCGCGGTCGGGCCCCACTCGGTCGAGGTCTTGAGCGCCTCGGCCTCGGCGATGATCTTCTCCTTGACCGACTTCGCGCCCTCGCGCTGCGTCGCCTGCTCGGCGAACTGGGACTTGCGGCGTCGCGTGTACTGCGTCCGAGCCGTGGAGAACCGGTGCCACAGGGCGTCGTCGGTCTGGCGGTCGATGCGGGGGAGCGCCTTCCACTCGTCCAGCAGCGCGCGGAACCGGTTCACGCCGCCGCGCCAGTCGTTGCCGGCGGCGAGCTTCTCGGCCTCGGCGACCATCTTCTCCTTGGTCGCCTTCGTCTCCTCGTTCTGCTGCGCGCGGGCGGCCCGGCGTGCCTCGGTCTGCTCGGCGATGGCGGGCGCGAGGGCCTCGAGCCGCGCCTCGAGGCCGGCGAGGTCGCCGACGGCGTTGGCCTCGGGCAGCGTGCCCTTCAGGTGGGCGACCGCCTTGCGGGCCTCGTCCGGCGAGGCGGTGCCGGCCTTGATGCGGGCCTCCAGCAGGGTCACCTCCGTCGCTAGGTTCTCGAAGCGGCGGACATAGAAGGCCAGGGCCTCCTCGGGCGTCGCGTCGGGCACCTGGCCCACCGCGCGCTCGGCGTCTGCGGTCTTCACATAGACGGTGCCGTCCTCTGCGACCCGCCCGAAGGATGCGGGACCTGCTGCGTCAGTCATGCGCCCCATCTTGCCCCATGGCGGGCAACCGTGTCGCATGGTGGACGACCGAGGCGTGGTCGAACCGAGGTGGGTGTCCGTTGTCGGGTTGACTGACCGCATGATCCGCCGCCTCACCCAGCTCTATGTCGGACTCGTCGGCTATGGCCTTTCCCTGGCCATGATCGTGCGCGCCCGGCTGGGGCTGGACCCGTGGGACGTGCTCCATCAGGGCATCTCCCACCACACCGGCCAGCGGATCGGCACCGTCCTCATCGTCGTGTCGATCGTGGTCCTGCTTGCCTGGATCCCCCTGCGGCAGCGGCCCGGGCTCGGCACCATCTCGAACGCGCTGCTCGTCGGGGTGTTCATGAACATCGCGCTGGATTGGATGCCCGAGGTGACGGGCCGCGACGCCGGCACCTGGGTCCTGCGCGGGCTGCTGCTGGTCGGCGGGGTCGTCCTCAACGGGATCGCGACCGCCGCCTACATCGGTGCGCGCTTCGGCCCGGGCCCGCGGGACGGGCTGATGACCGGCCTGCATCACCGCACGGGGCGCTCGATCCGCACGGTGCGGACAGCGATCGAGCTGATCGTGCTGGCGGCCGGGTGGGCGCTGGGCGGCAGCATCGGGGTCGGCACGGTCGCCTACGCGCTCGGGATCGGGCCGGTCGCCCACGCGTTCATGCCGCTGCTGCACATCACGGATCCGGGCGCTGCCGACGGCGAGGCCGCTCCGGATCCGGCGTGAGTGCGACTTTTCGCTCATCAGTGCCGACCTCGCGGCCTGAAATCGGTTCGAGATCGTCACTGGCGAGCGAAAAGTCGCATCCACCGCCTGATCAGCGCGCCCGGTAGACTCACCACCCGTGCTCATCGCCTCATTTCCCGCCGGCCCCTGGCAGACCAACTGCTATGTCGTCGCGCCGCGTCCCGGGGGCGAGTGCGTCATCATCGACCCCGGCGTGGGCGCCACCGAGGGCGTCGTCGCGATCTGCGACGAGCAGGGCCTGACCCCGGTCGGCGTCGTCGCGACGCACGGCCACATCGACCACGTCTACGCCGCCTCGCGCCTGTGCGGCCGCTATGACGTCCCGATCTGGATCCACGAGGCCGACCGCCACCTCCTCACCGATCCGCTGGCCGGGGTGCGTCCGATGGCGAAGGACCTCCTGCTCCAGCTCCACGGCTCGACGAGCCTCGACGAGCCGGCCGACGTGCGCGAACTCGTCGACGCGGGAGCACTGTCGCTGGCGGGCCTCGACTTCGACCTCGTGCTCGCCCCGGGCCACACGCAGGGGTCGGTGCTGCTGACGACGCCCTACGTCGCCGCGGAGGGCATCGACCGCTTGGTCTTCACCGGCGACGTGCTGTTCGCCGGTTCGATCGGCCGCACGGACCTGCCGGGCGGCGACCACGACCAGATGCTCGAGACCCTGCGTACGCGGGTGCTCCCCATCCCCGACACAGCCGCCCTCCTGCCGGGCCACGGCGGCCAGACCACCATGGCCCGCGAGCGGGCCACCAATCCCTATCTCCAGAAGGAATCCCTGTGAGCCGACCCAAGCCGATCTCCGGCTATCCCGAGTTCCTGCCGACCGGCCGGATCGTCGAGCAGCGCGTGCTCGACATCCTGCGCGAGACGTTCGAGCTGCACGGGTTCGGCTCGATCGAGACCCGTGCCGTCGAGCCGATGGACGTGCTGACCCGCAAGGGCGAGATCACCAAGGAGGTGTTCGTCGTCCGCCGGCTGCACGCCGACGAGTCGGACGCGAAGGCCGGCGACATGGGCCTTCACTTCGACGTGACGGTCCCGTTCGCCCGCTACGTGCTCGAGAATGCCGGCCACCTCGCGTTCCCGTTCCGGCGCTACCAGATCCAGAAGGTGTGGCGCGGCGAGCGCCCCCAGGAGGGCCGCTATCGCGAGTTCTGCCAGGCCGACATCGACATCGTCGGCTCCGAGGCGCTGGCCGCCCACCACGACATCGAGATCCCGCTGGTGGCGCTCGAGGCGTTCGAGCGCCTCCACACCGAGCTCGGCCTGCCCGCGGTCGTCATGCACGTCAACAACCGCAAGCTGTCGCAGGGCTTCTACGAGGGCCTCGGCATCGACGACACCGCCGCCGTCCTGCAGCGCGTCGACAAGTTCGACAAGATCGGCGCCGACGGCGTACGCGGCCTCCTGGTCGACGAGCTCGGCCTGTCCGACGAGGTCGCGGCGAAGTGCGTCGCGCTGGCTGAGATCCGGTCCGGTGACGAGTCGTTCGTCGACCAGGTCAGGGCGCTCGGCGTCTCCACGCCGCTGCTCGAGGAGGGCCTGGCCGAGCTGGCCGCGGTCGTCCGCCATGCGGCCGAGGCCGTCCCGGGCAGGCTGGTCGCTGACCTGAAGATCGCGCGCGGGCTCGACTACTACACCGGCACGGTCTATGAGACCGAGCTCGTCGGCTTCGAGAAGCTCGGGTCGGTGGCGTCGGGCGGACGCTATGACTCGCTGGCCTCGGACGGGAAGACCACCTTCCCGGGCGTGGGCTATTCGTTCGGCGTGACCCGCATTCTGGTTCCCCTGGTCAACAAGGGTGTAGTGACGGCGACGCGCTCGGTGCCCACCTGCGTACTCGTCGCCCTCGACGCCGAGGAGTCGCGCCCCCACGCGATCGCGACCGCGCAGAAGCTGCGCTCCCGCGGCATTCCGTGTGAGGTCGCGCCGAAGGCCGATCGGTTCGGCAAGCAGATCAAGTACGCCGACCGCCGCGGCATCCCGTTCGTCTGGTTCGAGTCGGGCGAGGTCAAGGACATCCGCTCGGGCGAGCAGGTCGCCGCCGACGCCGACAACTGGACGCCCCCGGCCGAGGACCTGCACCCGCGGGTCGTGGCCCCGTGATCGCGTCCGACGGCCGGCTGGTCTTCGACATCGCGCCCCGGCCCGACCGGGTGTTCGGCGCGACCATGCGCTGGGTGGTCCACCCCGTGCGCGGGATCGTCTGCGGGCTGGTGGGCCTGGCTGCGCTGTTCGTGCTGGCGGTGGAGGTGCTGCTCGGGGTCGGCCCGGGCGTCATCCCGCTGGTGATGCTGGCGGGGTCGGTCCTCCTGTACGCGGTCTGGGTCCTGCGCGCCCGCGCCGAGGCGGCGAAGGTGGGGGAGTCGCGGCTCGTGCTCGACGAGCGCGGCATCGCCGAGCACGGCGCCCGCGGCGACCGCGCCCTGGCCTGGGGGCGCTTCGAGCGCTGGCTCGAGAACGACCACGAGTTCCTCGTCCTGTCGCGGGTCGACAAGCGGCGCGGCGTGACGCTGCTGCCCAAGGACTCGGTCCCCGGCGACGAGGAAGAGGCCGTACGCGTGCTCCTGGACACCCACATCGACCCCGACGCGGAGTCGCTCGACGACGCGTTCGTGGAGGAGGAGTGGGACGAGGACTGGGACGGCGAGGAGGCCCAGCCCTGATGCCCCGCCTACGCTGGCTGACATGACTCCCGAGCGTCCCCAGCGGCCCGTCGTCCGCGACCCCGCGGCGCTGGAGGCGTTGGGCGCGACCTCCGACCCCGTCGCCCAGCTCCACGCCGCCCACGAGACCGCCGCGGTCCTGGTGCACGAGGGCCGCGCGAGCACCGATCCCGTGGTGGTCGAGCGGCTCGTCGCGATCGTCGACGAGATCGGACTGCCGACCCTGGCCGACCTGTGGTCGCAGCGCCCCGCCCGCTCGCTGCCCGGCGCCCTGTGGCGCCTGTACGCGCTGCGCGAGTGGGTCGCCGACAACCCGTACTCGGCCGCCCGCGAATACGAGGCCGGCATCCGCTTCACCGAGCCCAACCACGTCGTCGCCGGCGTCGACCCGACCGGTCCCGACGAGATCCGCCGGGTGGCCGACCAGATCCTGCGGGGCGCGTTCACCGGCGACTTCGGTGTGGCGCTGGAGCGGGCGGCGGCGTTCTGCCATGTGGTGTCTGCGGGGCGCTCCGACGTCGGACGCGGGACCGAGCTCGAGAGCGCCAGCCGGCTGCAGCAGGCCGGGCGTGACCTCACCGCGTGCGCCCGCGCGTGGCGTTCGGGCGAGCTGCACTGAAGCGATCTCGAACCCGTTCGCCCGATCGCTTGGCTCCCGGGCGATGAGCGCCTATCGTCGGGGGTGCGTCGAGCTGCGGTAGCCCCGGGCTCCACTTATAGCCGCTACGAGCGGCCACTCGCCGAGAGGCGCTCCCGGCTCGACGCCCCACTCCTCGTCTCGGCCGCGGGCGGCCTCGCTCGGAGAGCGTGAGGTCGAGCGCCGCGGGCGGCCTCGCGCGGAGAGCATGCGGGTCGGGGGCCGCGTACGCCTATCCGTTCGACGCCTCGCGTACGCGCCTCTAGGATCGGAGGTCCGGACCCGCACCGTCTATGCGGGCCGCCTACGAGAGGAATAGTTGTGCTCCGCACCCATGAAGCAGGATCGCTCCGCGCGTCCCACATCGGCGAGACCGTCACCCTGGCCGGGTGGGTCGCCAAGCGCCGCGACCACGGCGGCGTCGCCTTCATCGACCTGCGCGACGCGTCCGGCATCTGCCAGGTGGTCGTCCGCGACGAATACCTGGAGTCGGCCGGCGTCGCCGACCTCCGCAACGAGTTCTGCATCACCGTCACCGGCGTCGTCGACGGCCGCTCCGCCGAGAACGTCAACCCCAAGATCCCCACGGGCGAGGTCGAGGTCGCCATCCGCCACCTCGAGGTCCTCAACCGCGCGGCCCCGCTGCCGTTCCAGATCGACGAGCACACGACCGTCGGCGAGGACGCGCGGCTGAAATACCGCTACCTCGACCTGCGCCGGCCCCGTCAGCACGAGGCCATGGTGCTGCGATCGAAGGTGACCCAGACGATCCGCGACACGCTGGCGAAGCGCGACTTCTACGACATCGAGACGCCGACGCTGACGCGCTCGACGCCGGAGGGTGCCCGCGACTTCGTCGTGCCGGCGCGCCTCCACCCGGGGTCCTGGTACGCGCTGCCCCAGTCGCCCCAGCTGTTCAAGCAGCTGCTCATGGTGGGCGGCATGGAGCGCTACTACCAGATCGCGCGCTGCTATCGCGACGAGGACTTCCGCGCCGACCGCCAGCCCGAGTTCACCCAGCTCGACGTCGAGATGAGCTTCGTCGACCAGGACGACGTGATGGAGCTGGCCGAGGAGGTCATGGCCGCGTGCTGGAAGCTCGTCGGCGTCGATCTGCCGCGCCCGATGCCGCGCATGACGTGGCACGACGCCATGAACGACTACGGCTCCGACAAGCCCGACCTGCGCTTCGACCTGAAGATCCGCGAGGTCACGGAGCTGTTCGCCAACACGCCGTTCCGGGTGTTCCAGGCGCCGTACGTCGGCTGCGTCGTCATGCCGGGCGGCGCCTCGCTGCCGCGCCGCCAGTTCGACGCGTGGCAGGAGTGGGCGAAGCAGCGCGGGGCGAAGGGCCTGGCGTACATCACCGTTGGCGACGACGGCACGCTCGGCGGCCCGGTGGCCAAGAACATCTCCGAGGACGAGAAGGCCCAGATCGCCGAGGCCGCGGGCGCGAAGCCGGGCGACGCGATCTTCTTCGGCGCGGGCGAGCGCGAGACGTCGCAGGAGCTCCTCGGCGCCGCGCGCCTGGAGATCGGCCGCCGCACCGGCCTGATCGACGAGGACGCGTGGTCGTTCGTGTGGGTCGTCGACGCGCCGATGTTCAAGTCGACCAAGCAGGCGCAGGCCGAGGGCGACGTCGCCGTGGGCTCGGGCCAGTGGACCGCGGTGCACCACGCGTTCACCTCGCCCACGCCGGAATCGCTCGACACGTTCGACACCGACCCGGGGTCGGCGCTGTCGTACGGCTATGACTTCGTCTGCAACGGCAACGAGGTCGGCGGCGGCTCGATCCGTATCCACCGCCGCGACGTCCAGGAGCGCGTGTTCAAGGTCATGGGCCTGTCGGACGAGGAGGCGCAGGAGAAGTTCGGCTTCCTGCTCGACGCGTTCCAGTTCGGCGCGCCGCCCCACGGCGGCATCGCGTTCGGCCTCGACCGGCTCGTGATGTTGCTCGGCGGGTTCGACACGATCCGCGACGTGATCGCCTTCCCGAAGTCGGGCGGCGGGTTCGACCCGCTGACGGCGGCGCCGGCGCCGATCACGCCGCAGCAGCGCAAGGAGGCCGGGGTCGACTTCAAGCCGGAGCCGAAGAAGGACGAGGCCCCGGCCGACCAGAGCTGACCCGGCGTACCACCTGTATTAGCGACCCGAAAACACACTCAGCACACCGTAGACGGTGTGCTGAGTGTGTTTTACGGTCGCTAATACGCGGGGCTCAGTGGCCGAACGTGCACTCGATCCAGCCGCGGCCGATCACGTGCGGGAACGCCTGGAACCCCACCAGCGCCGGCGAGCTCTTCTCGTCGACGTCGAGGCGGTCGGTGTCGAGCGCCTGCACCACGAAGAAATAGCGGTGGTCGCCGTGGCCCTGCGGCGGCGCGGCGCCCAGATAGCCCGCGAAGCCCGCGTCGTTCAGCACCATCACGGCGCCGTCCGGCAGCCGGTCGGCGTCACCGTCGCCCGCCCCCGTCGCCAACTCGGTGACCGACGACGGCAGGTTCGCGACCGCCCAGTGCCACCAGCCGGACTGGGTGGGGGCGTCGGGGTCATACATGGTGACGAGGAACGACTTCGTCTCGGCCGGGAATCCCGACCACGCGAGGTGGGGCGACACGTCCTCGCCGCCGGGCACCTGCATCTTGCCGGAGCGGTGCCTGGCCGCAAGCTCGGTGCCGTCGGCGATGTCGGTGCTCGTCACCTCGAAGCGGGGGACGTCCTTCAGTGCCGCGAACGGCGCGTTGGTCGTGGGCATGGTTCCTCCTTCGACTCGATTCCCGCCGGCGGCGGGCTCGTGGCCGAGTCTAGGAACTGCCCCGTACGCAGGACCCGCGGGTCAGCGCACCGGCCGGAACCGGCGTACGCCGAGCCCCGCCAGCAGGGTCAGCACCAGCGTCACCGGCAGGCCGAGCGACGCGTACGCCCACTGGCCCTCGCGCCCGCCGAGGCCCAGGGGCCCGAGCAGATAGCCCTGCCAGGACAGCCAGCCCGTGCCGGTGTTGGTGACCAGGCCGAAGCCGATGGCGCAGCCCAGCACCATGATCGCGATCGCCGACCAGCGCACCGACCCATAGCCGGACGCGGTGGCGTCGAACAGCTTCGCCTCGTCATAGCCCGCCCGCCAACGCAGGATCACGTCGGCGCCGAACACGCCCGTCCACGCGGCCAGCGGCACGCCGAGGGTGATGAGGAACGCCTGGAACGGGGTGAGGAAGTCGGGGGCGAACCAGACGACATAGAGGGTGCCGAGCGTCGCGAGCAGCCCGTCGAGGCCGACCGCCTGCCAGCGCTTCACGGGCAGGCCCATCGCCACCAGCGCGAGCCCCGACGAATAGATGTCCAGGACCGCGCCGGCGATCAGCGCCGCGATCGTCACCAGCCAGAACGGGATCACGAACCAGCCCGGCAGGAGCCCGAGCAGCGCGCCGAGCGGGTCCTTCACCACGGCCGCCGACAGCTCGGGCGACGACCCGCACAGCAGCAGCCCGTGGCCCAGCAGGATCACCAGCGGCAGCGAGCCGCCGAGCGTCGTCCAGCCCACCACGCCACCCGGCCGCACCGAACGCGGGAGATAGCGGGAATAGTCCGCGGCGGCCGACGTCCAGCCCAGCCCGAACCCCGCCAGCACCATCGTCGTGGCCCCGATGACCGCCGGCGCCGATCCCGCCGGGTGGGCCAGCACGTTGGCCCAGTTCACGTCGTCAAGGGTCAGCACCACGAAACCGATCGTCGCCACGAGGATCGCCACGGTCAGCCACCGCTGCGCCCGCATCACGGCCTCGAACCCGAGGATGCCGAGCGCCATCACGATCGCGATCACCGCGGCCAGGACGACGCCCTTCGTGGCCGGACCCAGAGTCCACCCCATCCGCGCCGCGACCGAGTCGGTCGTCATGACCGCCAGCGAGCAGAGCACGATCTCCCAGCCGATGAGCAGGAGATAGGACACCAGCCCCGGGAGCACGTTCCCGCGTACGCCGAAGGCCGCGCGCGACAGGACCATCGTCGGCGCCGAGCCCCGCTGGCCCACGAGCGACACGAGGCCCACCAGCAGGAAGGACCCGACTGACCCGACCAGCACGACGAGAACCGCCTGCCACAGCGACAGGCCGAAGTCGAAGAGGTAGCCGCCCCAGGCGACGTTGAACACCGACAGCTGGCCCGCGGCCCACGGCCAGAACAGCGACCGCGGCCGGCCGCGGCGCTCGGACTCGTCGATGACGTCGATGCCGTGGGTCTCGACGGCGAGGGCGCGGGGCGCGGGTGCGGGAGGTGCTGCGGAGGTCGACACAATAAGTCATCCTGACGCAAAACACGCATCGCCGCACGCCGGTATCATCCCTTCGGTGACGGAGGACCTGTTCGGCAACGTGACCCCGGAGGCGAGCGGCGCCACCGGCGGCGGCTCCCTCGCCGACACCGACCGCTCCGGCGCCCCGCTGGCCGTCCGCCTGCGCCCGCGTACGGTCGACGAGATCGTCGGCCAGCAGCACCTGCTGGCCGCCGGGTCGCCGCTGCGCCGCCTCGCGGCCGGCTCGGCCTCGATGTCGGTGTTCCTGTGGGGCCCGCCCGGCGTCGGCAAGACCACGATCGCCTCGGTCGTCTCCCGCTCCAACGACGCGAAGTTCGTCGAGATCTCGGCGGTCACCGCCGGCGTCAAGGACGTACGCCAGGTCCTCGACACCGCGCGGAAGGACCTCGCCAGGGGCGTCCACACCGTGCTGTTCGTCGACGAAGTCCACCGCTTCTCGAAGGCCCAGCAGGACGTGCTGCTGCCCGCCGTCGAGAACCGCATCGTCACCCTCATCGCCGCCACCACCGAGAACCCGAGCTTCTCGGTGATCTCGCCGCTGCTCTCCCGGTCGTTGCTCCTCACGCTGAGGCCCCTCACCGACGAGGACATCGACGCGCTGATCGACCGCGCGCTGACCGACGAGCGCGGCGTACGCACCGCCGCGGGCGACCCCATCACCCTCACCGACGAGGCGCGTCAGACCCTTCGTCGCATGGCCGGCGGCGACGCGCGCCGCGTGCTGACCTACCTGGAGGAGGCCGCCGCGGGCGCCGACGCGAACGGCGCCTCCGAGATCGACCTGGCCACCATCGAGCGCGCGGTCGACCGCGCGGCAGTGCGCTATGACAAGGACGGCGACCAGCACTACGACGTGATCTCGGCGTTCATCAAGTCGATGCGCGGCTCCGACGTCGACGCGAGCCTCCACTACCTCGCCCGCATGATCGCGGCGGGGGAGGACCCACGCTTCATCGCCCGCCGCCTGGTGATCCTCGCCAGCGAGGACATCGGCATGGCCGACTCGTCGGTCCTCCAGACCTGCGTCGCCGCCGCCCAGGCCGTGCAGCTCATCGGCATGCCGGAGGCCCGCATCAACCTCGCCCACGCCGTCGTCGCGTGTGCCACCGCGCCGAAGTCGAACGCCGCGTACATGGGGTTGAACGAGGCCGCCGCCGACGTTCAGGCCGGCCGCATCGGGCAGGTCCCGGCCCACCTGCGCGACGGCCACTATCCCGGCGCGAAGGCGCTGGGCCACGGGGTCGGCTATGTCTATGCGCACGACGCCGACCACGGCATCGCCCGCCAGCAGTACCTCCCCGACGAGCTCGCCGACTCGCGCTACTACCAGCCCACCGAGCACGGCCACGAGGCCGCGATCGCGCGCCGGCTGGAACGCATCAACGAGATCCTGGGGAAGGACTGACCCCGCGTACGCGGGCCTCCCGGCGCCGCGCAGCCCCCGGCAGCACCGCCGGCGGCGGGGGAGCCTCGGGGTCGGGGTCGACGTGGAACCGCGCGATCTCGATCAGACCTACGACCACGGCGACGATGGTGAACCGCCCCATCACGAGGCTGCCGACGACCGCCTGTCGTTCGAGGTCGTACGCCGAGTTCTGTTGGCCGTAGACCACCACACACGCGGCCGTGGTGGCGATGAGGACGTGGGCGGCGAACATCAGCGCGCGGGCGTCGATGGGAAACCGGGCGGTGCCCTCGCGCGTGAACCGCGCGTCGGTCAGCACGCGCCAGACCAGGCCGAACAGCAGCGCGCCCGCCCCGCCCTGCACGACGATGTTGATGGGTTCGGCGATCTCGGTGCGCCACGGGAACACCAGGGTCGTCGCCAGGCCCACGGCGACGATCAGCCAGTGGGACGGGGTCAGCTGGCCGCGTACGCCCCACCACGCGAGCGCGACCAGCAGCACCAGCGCGAGCAGGGGGTGGGTGATCACGTCGCGCGCGACCGCACGGTCGCCGAGGGCCCACGCGTTCTGGGCATAGCCGACAGTGAACACCGCATAGAGCAGCGACGGCACCGTCTGGGCCCGCCGCACCGCGCGCACCGTCAGCGCGAGGCAGAGGGCCGCGAGCACGCCGGCCCAGATCTTCTGGATCGTGACGATCGGCAGGCCGAACGGAACGAGCAGCGCCCAGCCGATCGAAGCCACGCCGAGCAGCAGGGCGACGCCCGGGAGACCGTCGGCGATGTCGCCCGGCCGTGGCGCGTCCACCGGCCCCCGCGACCGCGCGAGTTGGAGGGCGAACCATCCGGCCCCGAGCGCGATCAGTGCGGTGGCGGCGGCCACCCCGATCGCGCCGATCGTCGCGCGGTCGACGGTCACGTTGCGCGAGAAGAGGTACGCGTGGCCGCCGGCCAGCAGCGCCACGGCGACCATCCAGAACGGGGTCGACACGTGGGGTCGGAGCGCGATCATCGACCACGACATCGCCCGCACCGTGATCTCCGCGAACGCCACCCCCGACGCGATCGCCAACGGCATGCCGGCGAACGTCAGGATCGTGACGGTCAGGAAGGTCATGGTCTGGCTGCTCGGCGACGTCCCGTCGTCGACGATGAGGGCGATCACGTGGGGGAAGACGTACGCCAGCCCGAACGCCAGCCCCGCGGCGGCGAACCACGTGCCGGTCAGCGGACGACGGCGTTGGCGCAGGCCGAGCACGATCATCGCCGCCCACGAGGCCAGCTGGATCGGCAGGATGACGAGGAAGAACAGCATCGGCCCCGGGCCGCCGAGCGCGTTGGCCAACATGAACGAGGCTCCGACGCTGACGAGGATCGGCCCCGCGAGCAGCACGCCCACGAGCACCTGCAGCGGCAGGGGCAGGTGGACCGAGCCCACGTAGGCGAAATAGAGCACCGCGCTCGTCCCCAGCGCCACGAGCCAACGCCCGGGCTGGGACAGGAGCAGGTTGCCGGAGGGCCTGTCGGGCACGAATCCTGACACGAGCGCGGCGACCATGAGCGTGACATAGATGAGCAGGCCGACCCCCATCGCGACGCGCACGGGTCGCGACCACCCCATCGGCCGGGGCCCGCCCTCGCGCACCGGGTCGAGCAACACGTGGGTCAGCAGGACGCGCAGGGCGTACCAGCCGACCAGCAGGGGATTCACGCGCGCCATGACCGGCACAGTAATGGGTGGGACCGACACCCGCGCGCTGCACTAGGCTGGGCGGGTACGCCGACCGACACCCAGGAGAACCATGACCGCAGGAGAGATCGCCGGGCTCATCGCCGCGGGCGCGTTCCTGGTGCTCGTCGGGTTCTGCGCGGTGCCGCTGCTGAAGCTCGGCCGGGTGCTCGACGAGCTGCGGCTGGCCGTGCGCGGGGTGGGGGACAGCTCGGTGCCGATCCTCCACGAGCTGCGCGGCACGGTCGCGGCGACCAACGTCGAGCTCGAGAAGCTCGCGGTGGTGACCGAGGACGCCGCGAAGGTGTCCGGCCACGCCACCGTCGTGTCGGAGAACGCCGCCCAGGTCGCGTCGCTGTTCACCGCCACGGTGTCGGCGCCGCTGCGGCGGACCGCCGCCGTGGGACGCCGCGTACGCCGTGCCCTCGACCCGACTGCAGACCCCAGCACCACACCACCCGCACCACACCAAGTGAGAGAGCGAGACTGATGTTCCGCAACCTGTTCTTCTTCGTCCTCGGCCTCGGCACCGGCGTGTACGCCACGCTCCAGGGCCAGAAGAAGGCCCGCGAGGTCACGCCCGAGAACATCGGGCGCAAGGTGGGCCGCCAGGCCGCCGACCGGGGCGTCGACGTCGCCAAGCAGGTGTTCTCGTTCGTCGCCGCGGCGGCCGACGCCGCCCAGAAGCGCACCTCCGAGCACCTCGACGAGGCCAACGCGCGCCAGGCCACCACCACCACGACGTCCACCCCCACCAGCAAGAACTGAGGACCCCGATGAAGACCGCCGACATCCGGCGTCGGTTCCTCGATTTCTTCGAGGACCGCGGCCACACGATCGTCCCCTCGGCGCCGTTGCTCCACAACGACCCGACCCTGCTGTTCGTCAACGCCGGCATGGTGCCGTTCAAGCCCTATTTCTCCGGCGCCGAGGACGCGCCCTTCAAGCGCGCCGTCAGCGTGCAGAAGTGCGTCCGCACCCTCGACATCGAGGAAGTCGGCAAGACCACGCGCCACGGCACGTTCTTCCAGATGAACGGCAACTTCGCGTTCGGCGACTACTTCAAGGCCGACGCCATCGCGTACGCATGGGAGCTCGTCACGGGCTCCCAGCGCGACGGCGGCCTCGGCTTCGACCCGGACAAGGTCTGGGTGACCGTGCTCGGACCGGGCCACCACCCCGACTACCCCGAGGGCGACACCAAGGCCATCAAGCTGTGGCGCAAGGTCGGCGTGCCGGCCGAGCACATCCAGATGCGCGGGCTGAAGGACAACTACTGGCACATGGGTGTGCCGGGCCCCGGCGGCCCGTGCTCGGAGATCTACATCGACCGCGGTCCCGAATACGGTCCCGACGGCGGCCCCGAGGCCGACGAGGACCGCTTCCTCGAGATCTGGAACCTCGTGTTCCAGACCGAGGAGCTGTCGGCGGTCCGGGCGAAGGACGACTTCGACATCCTCGGCCCGTTGCCGAGCAAGAACATCGACACCGGCATGGGCCTGGAGCGCGTCGCCTACCTGCTGCAGGGCGTCGACAACCTCTATGAGATCGACGAGGTCTATCCGGTCATCGAGCGCGCGTCCGAGCTGTCGGGCCGCAGGTACGGCCGCAACGAGGACGACGACGTGCGCCTCCGCGTGGTCGCCGACCACGTCCGCAGCTCGCTGATGCTGATGACCGACGGCGTGACGCCAGGCAACGAGGCGCGGGGCTATGTGCTGCGCCGCCTGCTGCGCCGCTCGGTGCGCGCCATGCGCCTGCTGGGCGTCGACGCGCCCGTGCTGCCGGAGCTGCTGCCGATCAGCAAGGAGCTGATGGAGGAGTCCTACCCCGAGGTCGCCCAGAACTGGGAGCGCGTCTCGCAGGTCGCGTACGCCGAGGAGGAGGCCTTCCGCCGCACGCTCCAGTCCGGTACGCAGATCTTCGACCTCGCGGTCGCCGACGTGAAGAAGTCCGGCGCGGCCTCGCTGTCGGGCGAGCGTGCGTTCCAGCTCCACGACACGTACGGCTTCCCGATCGACCTGACGCTCGAGATGGCGTCGGAGCAGGGCCTCGCGGTCGACCGCGACGGCTTCACCGCCCTCATGCAGGAGCAGCGCGACCGCGCCAAGGCCGACGCGAAGTCCAAGAAGGGCGGCACCGTCGCGGTGGAGGCCTACCGCACGCTGCGCGGCCACGGCGAGACCCAGTTCCTGGGCTACACCGACCTTTCGGCCGACTCGCGCGTGCTCGGCCTCGTCCGTGACGGCCAGCTCGTCGACAGCGCCCGCGCGGGCGAGACCGTCGAGGTCGTGCTCGCCGAGACGCCGTTCTATGCGGAGTCGGGCGGCCAGGACGCCGACACCGGCACCATCTCGGCGAACGGCGTCGAGCTGAACGTCGTCGACGTCCAGCGCCCGGTCCAGGGCCTGGTCGTCCACCGCGTGGAGGTCGGGAGCGGCGAGCTCGCCACCGGCCAGGAGGTCACCGCCGCGGTCGACGCGTTCGCGCGCATGGGCGCGTGCCAGGCCCACTCAGCCACCCACGTCGTCCACGCCGTGCTGCGCCAGCAGCTCGGACCCACGGCGGTGCAGGCGGGCTCCTACAACAAGCCCGGCTACCTGCGCTTCGACTTCAACGCGACGGCCGGCCTCAGCGCCGACCAGCGCGCCGAGATCGAGGGCCTGTGCAACGAGGCCATCCGCGACGACCTGCAGGTCACGTCCCAGCAGCTCCCCCTGGCCAAGGCCAAGGAGATGGGCGCGATGGCGATGTTCGGGGAGAAATATCCCGAGATCGTCCGCATGGTCGAGATGGGCGGCCCGTGGTCGCGCGAGCTGTGCGGCGGCACCCACGTCCAGCACGCTTCGCAGATCGGCCTGCTGACCCTGCTGGGCGAGCAGTCGGTCGGGTCGGGCGTACGCCGCGTCGAGGCCCTGGTCTCGACCGACGCGTTCCGCCACATGGCGGCCGAGCGCGCCATCGTCAGCAACCTCGCGACCGTCCTGAAGGTCCAGCCCGACCAAGTCACCGACCGCGTCGAGCGCATCATGGCGCAGCTCAAGGACGCCGAGAAGCAGATCGCGGCCCACCGCTCGAAGGAGGTCCTCGGCAACGCCCAGGCCCTCGTTGACGCGGGCAAGGACATGTGGGGCGTCCAGTTCGTCGGCCGCCACGTCGAGGGCGTCGCGGGCGGCGACCTGCGTACGCTCGCGATGGAGGTGCGCCAGCGCTTCGGCGACCGCCCGGCGGTCGTGGCGCTGGTCGGCGGCACGTCCGACAAGCCCGCCGTGGTCGTCGCGACCACCGAGGCCGCGCGCGGTCGCGGGCTGAAGGCCGGCGAGCTCGTGCGCACGGCGTGCGAGAAGCTCGGCGGCAAGGGGGGCGGCAAGGACGACCTGGCCCAGGGCGGCGGCTCCGACGGCTCCGCGGTGCCCGCGGCGCTGACGGCGGTCGAGCACGCCGTGGGCCACGTGGCCCAGTCGTGAGGCGCGGGGCGAACGTTCTCCGAGCGAGGCCGCCTGCGGCCCTTCTGGTGAACGTTCTCCGAGCGAGGCCGCCTGCGGCCCTTCTGGTGAACGTTCTCCGAGCGAGGCCGCCTGCGGCCGAGTCGAGGAGCGCCCATGTCTGACCTGCGACCCGGCGTACGCCTCGGGCTCGACTGGGGCGAGGCCCGCATCGGCGTCGCCGCGTGCGACGCCATGGGTGTCCTGGCCTATCCGGTCGAGACCGTGCAGGCCGGGCCGCGGGCGATGGCCCGGCTCGCGGCGCTGACCGAGGAATACGGGCCGGTCGAGGTCGTCGTCGGCCTGCCCCGCAACATGAACGGCAGCGAGGGCCCCCCCGCTGCCCGCATCCGCGAACACGCGGCCGCGTACGCGAGGGCGGTTTCGCCGGTTCGGGTACGCTTGCTCGACGAGAGGCTGACCACCGTGACGGCCTCGCGCATGTTGACGGGCCAGGGCCGCAAGGCCCGCAACCAGCGGTCGGTGATCGACCAGGTCGCCGCCGTGACGATCCTCGAGCACGCGCTCGAGGCCGAACGGCGCACCGGTCGGCCGCCCGGCGAACAGGTCGCCGGCGCCGAGCCCGGTGGCGAGGAAAGGGACGAACGTTGAGCAGTCTGCTGGATCCGGACAAGGGGCCGCGCGACTGGAATGACATCGCGCGCATCGCGAAGAGCGCGTTCGCGGTGATCCTGTCGCTGTCCATCCTCGTGGGCGGCGGGCTGTACGCCTACTCCAAGACGTCCGCCGCGATCACCGGCCTGTTCACCGCCGAGGACTACCCGGGCCCGGGTGAGGCCGAGGTCTCGATCGACATCCCCGACGGTTCGACGGTCGACGAGATCGGCGGCATCCTCCACGACTCCGACGTCATCGCCTCCACCGACGCCTTCGACAAGGCCAAGGAGGAGTTCCCGAACGTCAACGACCTCCAGGCCGGCACCTACGCGCTGAAGACGAAGATGAAGGCGCGCGACGCGATCGACCAGATGCTCAAGGCCGGCCTCAAGGGCGGCAAGACGTTCACCGTCATCGAGGGACTGCGGCTCGCCGAGCAATACAAGGCGATCTCCCAGAAGACCGGCATCCCCGAGGACAAGCTCGCCGAGGCCGGCAAGAAGGGCAAGGAGTACGGCCTGTCGGAGTGGGCGAACGACAATCCCGAGGGATTCCTGTTCCCCGACACCTACCAGATCGCGGGCGACGACCCCAAGGCGCCGCTGAAGGTGATGGCCGGCAACTTCAACCGCAAGGCCCGCGAGATCAACCTCGAGGAACGCGCCAAGGCGCTCGGCAAGAGCCCCCGCGAGCTCGTCATCGTCGCCTCGATCATCGAGGCGGAAGCCCGCCGCGACGAGGACCGCCCGAAGATCGCGCGTGTCCTCTACAACCGCCTGGCGATCGGCATGCCGCTGCAGCTCGACACCACCGTCGACTATGCGAACAACCGCGCCCGCGGCACCGGCGCCGAGACGACGGCCGAGATGCGCGCCAACCCGTCGCCCTACAACACCTATGTCCACAAGGGCCTGCCGCCGGGCCCGATCGACGCGCCCGGCCTGAAGTCGCTGCAGGCGGCGGCCAACCCGGCCGAGGGCAGCTGGAAGTTCTTCGTGGCGATCAACCTCGACAACGGCGAGACGGCGTACGCGGACGACCTCAACGGTCACCAGACCAACGTGAACAAGTGGCGCCAGTGGTGCAGCGCCAACCCGGGGAAGTGCTGAGCACGGAGACAGGCGGGGCAGGGACCGGGCGGCGGTGCGCCGTCCTGGGCTCCCCGATCGCCCATTCGCTGTCGCCGGTGCTCCACCGGGCGGCGTACGCGGAGCTGGGCCTGGACTGGACCTATGAGGCGATCGAGATCGGGTCGGCGGCGGAGCTGAACGCGTTCGTGGCCGGTCTCGGACCACAGTGGCGCGGGCTGAGCCTGACGATGCCCCTCAAGGAGGTCGCGGTGAACCGGGCGTCGTTCGACGACCTGGTCATGCAGGCCGGCTGCGCGAACACGCTGGTCGTCCATCACCCCGATGGGAGGCCGCCGGCGTGCGAGATGACGAACACCGACGTGCTGGGGCTCGAGGACGTGCTGCGGCCGTGGTCGGGATCGTTGGCGCAGGGAGCGACGCCGGTCGAGGCCCACGCCGTCATCCTCGGCGGCGGCGCGACCGCCCGCGCGGCGTTCGTCGCGCTGGGCCGGCTGGGCGTACGCCGGGTCACGGTCGTCGCGCGTACGCCCGACCGCGTACGCCCGTGGCAGCCGGTCGCGAAGAAACTCGGCGTCGAGCTCGAGGTGGTGCCGTGGGGGACGCCGCCGCGCAGCGACCTGCTCGTGTCGGCGGTGACCGCGGGAGTGGCCGACGACCTGGCCGACGAGCTCGTGGCGTCGAGCGGTGCGGTGTTCGACATCATCTATGACCCGTGGCCGACACCTCTGGCGAGGGCGGCCGAGCACGCGGGCCTGCCGACGTTCTCCGGGCTCGATCTCCTCGTCGCCCAGGCTGCCCACCAGGTGCGGCTGATGACGGGACAGGCCGTGGAGCCCGGCGTACTTATGTCTGCGGGTCAAGAAGAACTCCGCCGACGCGGCGCGCTCTGACAGACTGGCGCCCATGCTGCGTTGGTTGACCGCCGGAGAGTCCCATGGCCCCGCCCTCGTGGCGACGATCGAGGGGCTGCCCGCCCACGTGAGGGTGACCTCTGACGACGTCGCCGACGCGCTCGCTCGGCGCCGGCTCGGGTTCGGCCGCGGGGCGCGCATGAAGTTCGAGCGCGACGAGGTCACGTTCCTCGGCGGCCTGCGCCACGGCGAGACGCTGGGCTCGCCCGTCGCGATCATGATCGGCAACACCGAGTGGCCCAAGTGGGAGACGGTGATGAGCGCCGATCCCGTTGACGCGGAGGTGCTCGAGGCCCAGGCCCGCGCGAAGAAGCTGACACGGCCGCGGCCGGGTCACGCCGACCTGGTCGGCATGCAGAAATATGACTGGGACGAGGCGCGCCCGATCCTCGAGCGCGCGTCGGCCCGCGAGACCGCCGCACGGGTGGCGCTCGGCCGCGTGGCCAGCGCGTTCCTCGAGCAGGCGTGCAACATCACGGTGCTGTCCCACGTGGTCGAGCTGGGCCCGGTGCGGGCGTCGGGCGACGTCGTGCCGACGATCGCCGACCTCGAGCGCATCGACGCCGACCCGCTGCGCTGCGCCGATCCCCAGGCGGCGGCGGCGATGGTGGCCGAGGTGGAGGCGTGCCACCGCGACGGCGACACCCTCGGGGGCGTGGTGGAGGTCGTGGCCCACGGCTGCCCACCGGGGCTCGGCTCCCACATCCAGGGCGACCGCCGCCTCGACGCCCGGCTGGCCGGTGCGCTGATGGGCATTCAGGCGATCAAGGGCGTCGAGGTCGGCGACGGCTTCGACCTGGCCCGGTCGCGCGGCTCGCAGGCCCACGACGAGATCGTCCCGGGGGAGTCCGGCATCGCGCGGGCGGGTCGGCGCGCCGGCGGCACCGAGGGCGGCATGTCGACCGGCGAGGTGCTGCGCGTCCGCGCGGCCATGAAACCGATCGCGACCGTCCCGCGGGCCCTGCGTACGCTGGACACCGCGACGGGCGAGGAGACCGTGGCCCACCACCAGCGCTCCGACGTCTGTGCGGTGCCGGCGGCGGGCGTGGTCGCCGAGGCGATGGTCGCGCTGGTGCTGGCGGAGGCCGTGCTGGAGAAGTTCGGCGGCGACTCGGTGGGGGAGACGCGGCGCAATGTCGAGTCCTACCTGGCGGACGTCGAGGCGCGCGGACTGCGGATCGCGGCGAACGGTGTGGGGATCGCGGCGAACGGCGTGGGCCGATGATCGCGATCGTCGGCGCGCCGGGCGTCGGGAAGACGACCGTCGGCACACTGCTGGCCGAACGGCTCGGGGTCGAGTTCGTCGACGTCGACCGGCTGATCGAGGGGCGCGAGGACCGCTCGATCGCCGAGATCTTCGCCACCGAAGGCGAGCCCTATTTCCGTGCCCTGGAGGAAGATGCGACGGTCTCGGTGCTGGGCGAGTCATCGGAGGCCGTGGTGTCGTTGGGGGGCGGCGCCGTGTTGAACCCGAAGGTCCGCGCGGCGCTGGCCGGCCACGACGTCGTGTGGCTGCAGGCGTCGGCCAGCACCGCGGCGAACCGCGTCGGGCTGAACGTCGCGCGCCCGCTGCTGATGGGCAACGTGCGGGGCCAGCTCGCGAAGCTGCTGGCCGAGCGACTCCCGCTGTATCGCGAGGTGTCCACCGTGGTCATCGAGACCGACGACCTGTCACCGGAAGACGTACGCGACCGCGTACTGGCGGAGCTGAAGCGTGGCTGACTCTCCTATGGACCAGCAAAGGGGCGCGTCCGCGCCCATCCGCGTGGCGGCCGAGCGCGCGTACGACGTCGAGGTCCGGCCGGGCGCACTCGACCTGCTGCCGGGGCTGATGGAGGGGCGCGACCGCGTGGCGATCCTGCACGCGCCGGTCATGCGACAGGTGGCGGAGCAGTACGCGGGCTTCGAGGGAGTGGTGCTCGTCGAGCTCCCCGACGCGGAGGCGGCGAAGACGGCCGACGTGCTGGTGACGTGCTGGGATCGACTTGCGCAGCACGGATTCACGCGCTCCGACCTCGTCGTCGGCATGGGCGGGGGAGCGACCACCGACCTCGCCGGCTTCGTCGCCGCGTCGTGGTTGCGCGGGGTCGACCTGGTGACAGTCCCGACCACGGTGCTCGGCATGGTCGACGCCGCGGTCGGCGGGAAGACCGGCATCAACATCGCCGCGGGCAAGAACCTCGTCGGCGCCTTCCACGAACCGATCGCGGTGCTGTGCGACCTCGGGCTGCTGGAGACGCTCCCGGAGGCCGACCTGCGCGCCGGGCTGGGCGAGGTCGTCAAGTGTGGCTTCATCGCCGACCCCGAGATCCTGCGGCTGGTCGAGGAGTCACCTTCGGACTCGTGCAAGCCGGGCTCGGCCCGGTTGGCGGAGTTGATCCGCCGCGGCGTGCAGGTGAAGGCCGACGTTGTGTCGGGCGACCTGCGCGAGACCACGTCGGTGGGCGGCCGCGTGGGGCGCGAGCTGCTGAACTACGGCCACACGCTGGCGCACGCGATCGAGAAGCGGGAGGCATACCGCTGGCGGCACGGCGATGCCGTGGCCGTCGGCTGCGTGTACGCGGCCGAGCTCGCCCGCGGACTGGGCCTGCTCGCCGACGACGTCGCCGACCGCCATCGCGCGGCCTTCGCGTCGGTGGGACTGCCGGTGGCGTACGCGCCCGACGCCTGGCCCGACCTGCGCGCGGCCATGAGCCTGGACAAGAAGGCGCGTGGGGCGCAGCTGCGGTTCGTGCTGCTCAACGACGTGGCGTCGGCCGAGGTCGTGGCGGGGCCGCCGGAGGCCGAGCTCGAGGCGGCGTACGCGCGCCTGACCGCCTAGCCCCGTATTAGCGACCCGTAATCACACTCAGCACACCGTGTACGGCGTGCTGGGTGGGATTACGGGTCGCTAATACGAGGAGGGGTCACCAGTACGGCGTCGCGATGCGGCGGCCCTCGATCTCGTGCACGGCGATGTCCATCGCGTAGAGGTCACGCAGCACGTCCTCGCGGATGACCTCGTCGGGCGTCCCGACGACGTGGACGGCTCCGTCGCGCATGCCGACGATGCGGTCGGACCAGCACGACGCGAAGTTGATGTCGTGCACGACCAGCACAATCGTCTTGCCCAGCTCGTCGGCCGCGCGGCGCAGGCGCCGCATCATCGACCGCGCGTGGGGCATGTCGAGGTTGTTCAGCGGTTCGTCGAGCAGGATGTGGTCGGTGTCCTGCGCGAGCACCATGGCGACGAAAGCGCGCTGGCGCTGGCCGCCCGACATCGCGTCGAGGTGGCGGTCGCGCAGGTCGTCAAGGTCCATGTAGGAGATCGCGGTGTCCACCAGCGCCCGGTCGTGGTCGGTCAGCCGCCCGCCGGAGTGGGGATAGCGACCGAACGCGACGAGCTCCGCGACCGTCAGCCGCACCGCCAGATGGTTGTCCTGCTTGAGAACCGCGAGTACGCGGGCCAGTTCGCGCGTGTCGCACGACGCGACGTCCAGCTCGGCCACGGTGACGCGACCGGCATCGGCCGACAGCAGGCGGGCCACGATCCCCAGCAGGGTGGACTTTCCGGCGCCGTTGGGCCCGATGATCGAGGTGATGCCGCGCGGCGGGATCTCGAGGTCGACGTCGTCGACGACGACCTGCGCGCCGTAGGACTTGCGGACCGAGTCGAGCGTGATCATGGGAATCCGTGTTCTGTAGGGGTTTCGTGACGTCAGGTCTTGCGGGGGCGGACGAGCAGCACGATCAGCACCAACCCGCCGATGAGCTCGATGATCACGCTGAGCACGGTGCCCATGTCGAGCACGTGCTCGAGGATCGCCTGGCCGCCGACGAGGCAGATGATCGCGGCGAGCGCGGCCCCGGGAAGCGTGTACGCGTGGCGATGCGTGCCCAACACCGCGTACGCCAGGTTCGCGACGAGCAGGCCGAAGAACGTGATCGGGCCGACCAGCGACGTGGAGACCGACACCAGCAGCGACGTCGCCAGCAGCGCGAGCAGCACGGCCCGGCGGTGGTTCACCCCCAGCGTCGTGGCGAGGTCGGAGCCCAGCGCGACGACGTCGAGCTCGCGGCGGCGCGTCCACACCCATGCGACGGTGGCGATCACCATGACACCGCCGATCGCGAGCAGGCGCTGGTCGACGGCGTTGAACGACGCGAACAGCTTCGACTGCAGCACGAGGAAGGCGTTGGGGTCCATGATGCGCTGCAGCAGCGCGCTGCCCGACCGCAGCAGCGTGCCGAGCACGAGGCCGACGAGCACGAGCACGTGGATCGAGCGGCCCATCCGCCCGAACAGCCACGAGAACAGGAACGTCGCAAGCGTCATCATCGCGACGGTGTTGACGACGAAGGCCACGGGCGGCGACAGCTTCGCCAGTCCCGATGCGCCCCAGACGAACACCAGCGAGGTCTGGAGGAGGGCGTACAGGGCGTCGAAGCCCATGATCGAGGGCGTCAGGATGTGGTTGGTCGTCACGGTGTGGAACAGCACCGTCGAGACGGCGACGGCCACGGCCACGAGCACCAGCGCGACGACCTTGCGCGTGCGGAACGCGAGCACGAAGTCGAGGTTGCCGTTGGCGCCGATGAGATAGAACGCCGCGATCGACGCCAGCGCGAGGAATCCCAGCACCGCCAGCCGTACGCCGGGGCGCGCCGGTCGCGTCGCCCGCGCCGTGGATTGCCGCGTGGGTTGGAGGACGGCGGTCACCGGGGACCCCCGCGGCGCAGCACGAGGGTCAGGAAGATCGCCGCGCCGATGACGCCGACGATGATGCCGACCGGAAGCTCGTAGGGGTGGTTGAGCGTGCGGGCCAGGATGTCGCAGGCCAGCACGAACGCCGCACCGCCGAGGGCGACGACGGGCAGCGAGCGGCGCAGGCGGTCGCCCAGCAACATGCTGGCGAGGTTCGGCACGACCAGGCCGAGGAAGGGCAGCGAGCCGACGACCACGACGCAGACCGCACTCGAGACCGCGACCAGCGTGAGTCCCACCGCCATCACCTGGCGGTAGGACAGGCCCAGCCCGGTGGCGTGGTCGCGGCCGAGGCCGGCGATGGTGAAGCGGTCGGCCCACAGCCAGGTGACGACGAGCATGACGGCGACGAGCCACAGGAGCTCGAAGCGGCCGCGCAGGACGCCGGAGAAGTCGCCGGTCATCCACATCGTCAACGTCTGCAGGAGGTCCAACTGATAGGCCACGAACGTGGTGCCGGCCGAGATGACACCCGAGAGCATCAGCCCGACGAGCGGCACGACGACCATCGCCGACTCCGGCGGCACGGCGCGCAGCACCCGGAGGAACAGCCAGGTGCCGAGCAGCGCGGCCAGGACGGCGACACCCATCTTGCCGACGACCGGCATGCCGGGGGCGAGCAGCGTCGCGGCCAGCAGGCCCGCGCCGGCCGACTCGGTGGTGCCGACGGTCGAGGGCTCGACGAACCGATTGCGGACCAGCAGCTGCATGAGCAGCCCGCCCACGGCCATGGCCGCACCCGCGAGGACGACGGCCAGCGTACGCGGGATGCGCGAGACGACCAGGAGGTTCGCGCTCAGGTCGCCGGCGCCGACGAGGAGGCTGACCACGACGAGCGCGGCCATCAGCAGCGCGAGCCCCGTGACGAGCCCGACACGGCGGCGGCCCGCCGCCACCTCGGACGACGTGGCGACGGGCTGAGGGGTGGGTCGGTCGCCGCGCGGACGACCGTCTGCCCGGAGCTCGAGCAAGGTCACTTCGACAGGCCCTTCGCGACCTCGTCGATCATGGCGCCGGCGTTGGCGAGGCCGTGGATGGTGATGTACCAGCGCTTGCCGTCGAGCTGGACGACCTTGTTGTTCTTCCAGGCGGTCGTGCCGCGCACGAGCTCGTTGTCGAGGATCGCCATGGCGTTCTGGCCCTGCGTACCGATCGCGGCGTCGCGGTCGACGACGAACAGGGTGTCGGGGTTGGTCTTGGCCACCAGCTCGAAGCTCACCGGCTCACCGTGGGCGTCCTCCTTGATGTCGGACTTCGCCGTCTGGACGCCGAACAGGGTGTGGATGGCGCCGTAGCGCGACTTCGGCCCGTGCATCGTGACCTTGCCACCGCTGGTCATCAGCACCAGGCCCTTGCCGGCGGAGGCGCCGGTCGCCTTGACCTTGTCGGCCTGCGTCTTCAGCGCCGCGACCTGCTTGTCGGCCTCGGCGACGACCTCGGGGCCGAACCCCTGCGCGATGATCTTCGCGGCGTGCTCGGTGCCGGAGATCAGGTCCTTGTCTGACCCGAAGGTGATGTCGAGCGTCGGCCAGTGCTTGCTCATCTCGGGATAGGTCTTCGCCGAGCGGAAGCCGACGATGACGAGGTCGGGGTTGGCCTTGTTCAGCGCCTCGTAGTTCGGCTCGGCGAGCGTGCCGAGGTTGGCGTACTTGTCGTCGGCGAACTCCGAGAGGAACGACGGCATGGCCTGCTTGGGCAGGGCCACGACGCGGTCGGAGAGGCCGAGGGCCTTCACGGTGTCGAGGGCGCCGAAGTCGAGGACGGCGATGCGCTTGGGGGTCTTCTCGATCTTGGTCGTGCCCTGGGCGTGGGTGACTGTCAGGGCGGCGGCCTGGTTCTCGCCGGCCGGCTTGTTCGTCCCGCCGCATGCGGCGAGGACGAGGGTGAGGGCGGCGGCCACGAGGACCGTCAGCATGCGCAACATCGCGTCTCCTGGTTAGGGGATTAGGTGTGCCTAACCTAAAGGGTCAGATTTATTCCACGCAAGTGTGACGTAAAGACTGTGACGTTACTCACGCCTCCAGCGACAGCCCCGCCTCCCGCGCCAGCGCCGTCGCCACGACCAGCGGGTCCGCCCCGCGCACGACCGCGCCCCGCAGTGCGCCGAGCCCCGAGATGCCGTCGAGGTCGCAGTCGACGAGGCGTACGCGCGCCAGCCGCCCGATGGTCGACATCTCGGCCCCCGCGAGGCGGCACCGCACGAACTCGACATCGGTCAGCTCGGCCTCGCCCCACTGGCTGTCGGTGAGGTCGCACCCGACCAGGCGTACGCGGCGCAGCGTCGACCTCCGCAGGTTCAGCAGGCCCAGCGGGCAGTCGGTGAGTGCGACATCGGTCAGGCGGGCCTGCGAGAGCTGCAGCCCGGTGGCGCGTACGCCGGTGCCGTCGACCCGTTCCCAGCTCGACTCGGTGAACACGACGTTGGCGAGGTCCACGCCGGACAGGGCGACGTCGACCCAGCGGCCGCGATACCACTGCGAGCCGGCGAGCGTGCCGCCCACGAACTCCACGCCGGTCACCTCGGCGAAGTCGGCGCCGGCCTGTTCGGCGTACGCGTCGGCGATGCGCGCGTCCGACAGCACGAGGTCGTCGGCGACGTCGTCGGGGGAGAGCCCGCGCTCGGCCAGGGTGCCGAGCCGCGGGGGAGTGGGCGTACGCGGGCCCGCGGCCATCAGCGTGCGCCCGCGCGGTCCAGACCCGCGAGCAGGTCGGCGACGAGGTCGCCGGCCTCCTCGAGGCCGACCGAGACGCGCACGAGGCCCTCGGTGAGGCCCGCCGCCGCCTGGTCCACGGGCGACATTGAGGCGTGGGTCATGGTGCCGGGGTTGCAGACGAGCGACTCGGTGCCGCCCAGCGACTCGGCGAGGGTGAAGCAGGACAGGCCGTCGAGGAACCGGTCGAGGGCCGCGCGGTCGGCGACCTCGAAGCTGACCATGGCGCCGAAGCCGTCCTGCTGGCGGGAGGCCAGGTCGTGGCCGGGGTGGTCGGGCAGGCCGGGGAAGTGGAGGGCAGTGACGGCGTCGTGGCCCTGGAGCGCCTCCACGACCGCGAGCGTGTTGTCCTGGTGGACGCGCATGCGGGCGGGCAGCGTACGCAGCCCCCGCATCGTCAGCCACGAGTCGAACGCGCCGCCGGTGGCGCCCACGGTGTTGGCCATGGCGGCGACGTCGTCGCCGAGCTCCGGGTTCTTCGCGACGATCGCCCCGCCGATGACGTCGGAGTGGCCGTTGATGTATTTCGTCGTCGAGTGCACGACGAGGTCCGCCCCGAGTTCGAGCGGCCGCTGCAGCAGGGGCGTGCAGAAGGTGTTGTCGACCGCGCTCAATCCGCCGGATTCCCTGGTGGCGTTGGTGATCGCGGCGACATCGGTCACCCGCATCAGGGGGTTCGACGGCGTCTCGATCCACACGAGCGCGGGACGGGATTCGGTGATGTGCGCGACCGCGTTCTCGGTCTGGGTCAGGTCGACGACGTCGAGGTCGAACCAGCCGCGCTCGGACAGGCGCCGGAAGAGCCGCAACGTGCCGCCGTAGCAGTCGTGGGGCACGACGACCCGGCCGCCCGGCCGCACGGTGGCGACCACGACGACGTTCACCGCGGCCATCCCGGAGCTTGTCACGACGGCGCGCGCTCCGCCCTCGAGCGTCGCGAGGGCGTCGGCGAGCACGTCGCGGGTCGGGTTCCCCGCCCGGCTGTAGTCGTACGCGGGTTTGCCCCCGAGCCCGTCGAACACGTAGTTCGTGCTCAGGTGAATGGGCGGCGTGACGTCGCCGAACTCCTTCTCGGACGCGATTCCGGAGCGCACGGCACGGGTCAGGGGGGACATCTCCATGGAGTCGACCCTAGTCGGGGCCGTGCGGTGGGGTGGACCTGTCCGACGTCTGAGTCCTTCCTAGAGGTGCTCGGAAATAACCGGCACGTCGAGGGACGCCAACAGGGTGAGCACCCGCTCGCGGATGGCGTCACGGATCGGACGCACTCCCTCGACACCCTGCCCGGCGGGGTCGTCCAGTTTCCAGTCCTCGTACCGTTTGCCGGGGAAGAACGGGCAGGCGTCCCCGCAGCCCATGGTGATGACGACGTCGGAGGCCTGCACGGCCTCGGTGGTGAGGACCTTCGGCTGGGCCGCGCTCATGTCGATGCCGACCTCGTTCATCGCGGCGACGGCAGCGGGGTTGACCGTGGTGCCCGGCGCGGAGCCGGCCGAGCGGACCTCGACGGCGTCACCGGCGAGCTCGCGGAGCCAGGCCTGGGCCATCTGTGAACGGCCAGCGTTGTGGACGCAGACGAAGAGGACGGAGGGGCGCTGATCGGGCGTGGTCATCTACAGATCTCCTTGGGTGGTGTTGTGAGACGAAGAGGAGGGGGTCAGTCGAGGAGTTCGCGCAACAGGGCCGTGACGCGCCCCTGGAGGTCGTCGCGGATGTCCCGGACGGTGCTGAGGTCGGCGCCGGCAGGGTCGGCGACGGTCCAGTCCTCGTAGCGGCGCCCGGGGTAGATCGGGCACGCGTCACCACACCCCATGGTGATGATGACGTCGGCGGCCCGCACGACGGTGTCGGTCAGCGGTTTGGGATAGGCGTCGACGAGCGAGATGCCACGCTCGGCGAGCACCTCGACGGCGAGCGGGTTGATCTGGCCCGTCGGGTCGGAGCCGGCGGACCGGACATGCACCCGGCCGTTGGACAGGTGTTGGGCAAGAGCTGCGGCCATCTGTGACCGGCCGGCGTTGTGGACGCAGATGAAGAGCAGTTCGGGCACCCGCTTGCTGATGCGACCCTCGGCCTGCGCGGCAGCCGTGAGTTGTTCGCGGGCCTGCTTCGCGACCAGGACCGGGAGGAAGGTCGGGATCCGCGACACGCTCTCCAGTTGCCTGCGGGCCGACGCGACAGCCTCGTCGACCGACTCCTTCGAGAAGACTCCGTCGTAGGAATATCTGAGGTCGTCGACGATGGCTGCGTACGGGTCTGGTGTGGGACTCATGGCTCAGGCACTCTTCGGAGCGCAGCACGCGGAGCCGGTGCCCGGAGTGTCGAGCAGGACGGCCGAGGTGGTGGCCGGCTGGCCGTCGGCCGGGTTGTCGTCCTTGACGACGTAGACCTCCCAGGGGGCGCCGGCGGGGTCGTGCGCCCAGACCTTGTCCTGGAGTGCGTAGCAGCACGTCGTGTCGTCCTCGTCGAAGGTCGCGAGGTCGGCGTCGGTGAGTCGTTGCCGCGCCTCGGTGACCTCGGAGCCGTCCTGAACCTCGATGCCGAGGTGGTTCAGCGCCCCGTGGGGCCCTTCGCCGCGACTCGCCTCGTCGGTCTCGATGAGGACGAGCTTCATCGGTGGGTTCGCGACCACGAAGTTCACGTACCCGGGGCGACGTTTGTGCGGCTGCACGCTGAAGAGAGTGGAATAGAAGGTGATGGACGCCTCGAGGTCGATGACGTTGAGAGCGAGTTGCACACGGCTCATGGGGGGCCTCCGTGAAGTCAGTTATATCGACGAAGGTCGATATGGCAATCCTGCACCCCGGATCGACGTGGGTCAATATGTGACCACGGGGTTTGACCCGACCGGCTGCGGGCACGCATCTTCGATCAGATGGAAGCCAACCTGGTGAACGAGGAGGTCGACGCCGTCACCCCCGTGACTCCCACGGGACCCCGGCCCACTCCGCGATGTCGCCGTGCCAGGTCACGTCACCTCGGACCGTGGGGACCGCGCCACCCAGGGGTTCGATGACGTCCCACACCGTGAGGTAGGCCCAGAGCGGCGCTGGCTCGCCGTCGGCCCCGAGCACTGACTGGCGCAACCCGAACACCCGGTCGAGGCCGGGTCGGGTGTAGACGACGTGGAGGTGTCCCGCCTCCGCGTCGACGGAGCGGAGTTCAATGCCGTCGGTCTGGTTCCGCAGCCGGTGCCACTGCGCGTGGAACTCACGCGCGAGCTCGTCATCGGTGGTGCGACTCATGCTCGGTCAGCGCTCCCTTGGCTCATCGCGCGGTGGTGTGGACGATATGTCCCGACCGGCCAGTAGGCACGCCATTTCGGTCCTGAGGACTCCGATTTCTGCAGATCGTCCATGGGGGGCTTCGACTCCTTCGTCGCTCAGCCAGCGTGGGCTCGTCGCTCAGCCAGCGTGCGCTCCTCGTCTCGCTGGCGCTCGCTCGGAGAACGTGACCACGCGTCACCCCAGCGTCGCCAACCGCTTCGCCGCCTCGTCCAGCACCTCGTGCTGCTTCGCGAACGTGAACCGCACCAGGTGGCGCGCCGTCGCCGGGTCCGCATAGAACACCTGCGCCGGGATCGCCGCCACCCCGATCTTCCCTGGCAGCATCCGGCAGAACTCATAGCCGTCGTCGAAGCCGAGTGGCCTGATGTCGGTCATCACGAAATACGACCCCTCGGCCGGGTGCACGTCCAGACCGGCCGCCTCGAGGCCCGGCACCAGCCGGTCGCGACCGTCGACGAACTGCCGGCAGATCGCCGCGAACCGGTCCTTCGGCAGCCGCAGCCCCGCCGCGACGCCGAACTGGAACGGCGTCCCGTTCGTGTAGGTCATGTTCTGCTTCACCGTGTGGATCGCCTGCAGCAGCCGCGCCGGCCCGGTCAGCCACCCGATCTTCCAACCCGTCACCGAGAACGTCTTGCCGGCCGACGAGATCGTCACCGTCCGGTCGAACATGCCGGGCAGTGTCGCGAGCGGGGTGTGGGTGCGCGCGTCGAAGGTCAGGTGTTCATAGACGTCGTCGCACAGCACCACCAGGTCGCGCTCGATCGCGATTTCGGCGATCGACGCCAGCTCCTCGGCGGTCAGCACGTGTCCGGTCGGGTTGTGGGGCGAGTTGATGATGAGAAGTTTCGTCCGGTCCGTCACCGCGGCCCGTAGTTCGTCGGCGTCCAGCGAGTACGCCGGCTCGTGCAGGCGTACGCGCTTCAGCACGCCGCCCGCCAGCGCCGTCGCCTGCTCGTAGCAGTCGTAGGTCGGCTCCAGCACGACCACCTCGTCGCCCGCCTCGCACAGCGCCAGGATCGACGCCGTCATGGCCTCGGTGGCACCCGCCGACGCCATCACCTGCGTCGCCGGGTCGAGGTCGATGCCATAGAACGCGCGCTGGTGGTGGGCCACCGCCTCGCGCAGCTCCGGTACGCCGAGGCCCGGCGCGTACTGGTTCTCGCCGCGGTCCATCGCGGCCTTCGCCGCGTCGAGGACCTCCTGCGGACCGCCGGTGTCGGGGAAGCCCTGGCCGAGGTTGATGGCGTCGTGCTGGACGGCGAGCGTCGTCATCTCGGCGAAGATCGTGGTGGCGAAGCCCTGCATGCGGTGGATCAGCGGGTTGTCCATGACAGACCACCCTAGCCAACCAGAAGGCGCGCGTGCCCGCGCCACAGCCCGGAACGGGTAGAGTGGGTCGGCGTCGACTCGAACAGTGAGAACAGCGAAAGGTACGCGCGTGGTTGCTTCCACCAATGACATCAAGAACGGCATGGTCCTCGACCTCGACGGTCAGCTCTGGCAGGTGCAGTGGTTCCAGCACCACAAGCCGGGCAAGGGCAACGCCGTCGTGCGCACCAAGATCAAGAACGTGATGACGGGCAAGACGGTCGACAAGACCTTCAACTCCGACACCAAGGTCGACACCGCGACGGTCGATCGTCGCGAGATGCAATACCTCTACCACGACGGCGACGGCTTCGTGTTCATGGACCAGACGTCCTACGACCAGATGTCGATCCCGGCCGAGGTCGTCGGCGACGCGAAGGACTACCTGCTCGAGGAGCAGGTCGCCCAGGTCGCGCTCCACGAGGGCACGCCGCTGTTCATCGAGCTCCCGGCGTCGGTCGAGCTCGAGGTCACCTACACCGAGCCGGGCCTGCAGGGCGACCGCTCGACGGGCGGCACCAAGCCGGCCACGCTCGAGACCGGCAAGCAGATCAACGTCCCCCTCTTCCTGACCCAGGGCGAGAAGGTCAAGGTCGACACCCGCACCGGCGACTACCTCGGTCGCGTCGGCGGCAACTGATGCCCGCAGGCGAGCTCCCCGAGCTCGAGCTGATCGGGCCGGCCCCCGGCCAGG
The DNA here is from genome assembly GCF_054776655.1 of Mariniluteicoccus flavus. Taxonomy (NCBI): domain Bacteria; kingdom Bacillati; phylum Actinomycetota; class Actinomycetes; order Propionibacteriales; family Propionibacteriaceae; genus Mariniluteicoccus; species Mariniluteicoccus flavus. The sequence continues at coordinate 382,438 of NZ_BAAHBN010000003.1, forward strand.
GGCCGGCCCGCAACCACAGCACCCGCACCAAGGCCCGCATGCGGGCGCTCGACATGCTCTTCGAGGCCGACCTCAAGGGCGTCTCGGCGCGCCAGATCCTGGCTGAGCGCGAGGCCGGCGAACACCCCGTCCGCGAGTTCACCCACGAGCTCGTCGTAGGCGTCTGCGACCACCTCGGCGCGCTCGACCGCGCCATCGCGGACAGCCTCGCGTCCGGGTGGACTCTGGAGCGCATGCCCCGGGTCGACCGCAACGCGTGCCGCGTGGCCGCGTACGAGTTGCTCCACACCGACATCGACGTCCGCATCGCGGTGTCCGAGGCCGTCGCCATCGTCGAGGAGCTCTCGACCGACGACTCGCCGGCGTTCGTCAACGGCGTCCTCGCCAAGATCGCCACCCAGCGCGGCTGAGCGCGGCCATGTTGCCGATCGCGGTCCCGCTGACCCCGATGCTGGCGCGTCTGGTCGACGCCATCCCGCACGGCATGGCGTACGAGCCCAAGTGGGACGGCTGGCGCGCCCTGCTGGTGCGCGACGGTGACGACGTACGCCTGTGGTCACGTCACGGCACCGACCTCACGGCCTACTTCCCCGAGCTGGTGGCGGCGGCGCACGCGCTGCCCGACCGGTGTGTGATCGACGGCGAGTGCGTGGTGATCGCGGGCGACCGGCTCGACTACACGCGGCTGGCGTCGCGCCACTCGACCGCGGCGCGGGCGCCGCAGCTGGCGCGCGAGATGCCGGCGTCGTTCGTGGCGTTCGACGTGCTCTGCTTCGACGACACCTCGCTGCTCGACCAGCCCTGGTCCGTACGCCGGGGCGTGCTCGAGGCGCTCGCCGAGCCGTGGGACGGGCCGCTCCTGCTGTCGCCGGTGACCTACGACCACGACGTCGCCGAGGACTGGTTCGCCCACTTCGAGGCGGCGGGCCTGGACGGGGTCGTGGCCAAACCGCTGGACGGGCGCTACCTGCCCGGCGCCCGGGCCATCCTCAAGATCAAGCACCGGCGGACCGCCGATGTCGTCGTCGGCGGCTTCCGTCTGGACCGCAACTCGTCGACGGCCCACCCGAGCCTTGGCTCGCTCGTGCTGGGGCTGGTCGACGACCGCGGCGCGCTCCACGCGGTCGGCGTGTGTGCGGGCTTCCCCGGCGCGAAGCGGCGCGAGCTGGCCGAGATGCTGGGCGCGCTGCGGCTCGAGCGGGGGAGCGCGGAGTTCGACGCCCACCCGTGGTCGCCGGCCTCCGGCGTACGCACCGGTGCGCGACTCCCCGACGGGGTGTCGCGGTGGTCGCAACCCCGCGAGGAGGTCCACCTCATCGCGCCGATGCTGGTCTGCGAGGTGTCGTTCGACGCGCTGCACGACGGCGTCCGGTTCCGGTCGAACGCCGACTTCCTGCGCTGGCGGCCCGACCGGACGCCGGAGAGCTGCGGGTTCGACCAGGTGGAGGTGCCGCCGGGGCTGCGCCTCAGCGAGGTGTTGGAGGCCTGACACCCGACACCTGGCAGGGGTAGCCTCGGGCCCATGACTCATCAGGGACCGCCGGATCAGTGGCCGCCGCACCAGGGCCAGCAGGGTTGGAATCAGGGCCAGCAGGGGTGGAATCAGGGCCAGCAGGGGTGGAATCAGCCCCAGCAGGGCTGGGACCAGCAGCAGCCCCAGCAGGGCTGGGACCAGCAGCAGCCCCAGCAGGGTTGGGGCCAGCAGGGGGCCAATCCGTACGCCCAGCAGCAGCCCCCGGCCCAGCCACAGCTCGACCGCCTCGCGATCAAGCAGAAGATCACCCTCACGGTGAACCGCTATGAGATCCGCACGCTCGACAGCAACGGCCAGGAGGGACAGCTCCTCGCAGTGGCCGAACAGAAGCGCTTCGCCTTCAAGGAGCACGTGACGTTCTTCGCCGACGAGGGCCGCAGCCAGCCGGTCTTCTCGTTCAAGGCCCGCCAGGTGATGGACCTCGCCGCGACCTACGACGTGCTGGACGGTGCCGGCCAGCCCATCGGCTGGTTCAAGAAGGAGTTCGGCAAGTCGATCATGCGCTCGAGCTGGCAGCTCGGGGACGCGTACGGCAACCAGTTCGAGGGCCAGGAGCGGTCGCAGCTCGTGGCGATCCTCCGCCGCCTCATGGGCGACTCGTGGTGGCTCAACAACTGGTATGCCTTCGACTTCGAGACCACCGACGGCCAGCCCGTGCTGCACCACACGCGCGGCTCGAGCCTCCGCGACCGCTATGGGGTCGACCTCCCGGCCTTCAACGGCGGCCAGCGCCTCGACTGGCGTCTCGCCGCGGCCATCGGCGTCGCGCTTGACGCCCTGCAGCAGCGCTGAGGTGGCGGCGGCCACCGGCGCACACCCCTCGCTGCACGCGTCCGACCCGCCGCGCCACGCGGCCCAGCCCCGCATCCTGCGCGTCCTCGCGGCCGCGCAGGTGCTGGGCAGCCTCGGCATCGGCGCGGCGACCGCGATGGGCGCGGTGATCGCCTACCAGATCACCGACGACGAGGCCCTGGCCGGCATCTCGCGCACCATCGCCCTGCTCGCGACGGCCGCCTTCGGCGTCCCCCTCGCGCTCCTGGCCGTACGCCGGGGCCGGCGTACGTCGTTGGGGCTGGGGTGGTCGCTGGCCACCGTGGGAGCCCTGGTGCAGATCGCGGCGATCACCCAGCGGTCGCTGATCCTGCTCGTCGTCGGGCTGGTGCTGTTCGGCGCCGCCCAGGCGGGAAACCTCCAGTCGCGCTTCGCCGCGATCGACCTCGAGGAGCCGCGCCGGCGCACGAGCTCCCTGTCGCTGGTGGTCTGGGCCACCACCGTCGGCATCGTGCTCGGGCCGAACCTGGCGGCGCCGGGGGAGTCGGTCGCCCGCCCGCTGGGGCTGCCGCCCATCGCCGGCATCTATGTCATCGCCGCGGTCGCGCTGGCCGCGACCGCCGCGGTAATCATCACCGCGCTCCGGCCCGACCCGCTGCTGACGGCGCAACGACTCGAACGTGAGACCACCGATCGCCCCGCAGCCGCCCCCGGGCGTACGCCGGCGGTCATCCGCGCCATCTGGTCGCGCCCGCGGTCCCGGTTCGCCTTCGTCGCCGTCGTGCTGAACCACATGGTCATGGTCACGGTCATGACGATGTCCGCGGTCCACCTGCACACCCACGGCCACGGCCTGAAGCTGATCGGGCTGATGATCTCCCTGCACACGCTCGGCATGTTCGCGTTCTCGCCCGTGGTCGGCCGCCTGGCCGACGCCATCGGCACGGTCCGCTGCGTGGTCATCGGCCAGGCGATCAACGCCGCCGCGCTCGCGTGCTGCTTCTTCGCCGGGCCGTCGATGGAGGTCACGACGCTGGGCCTGTTCCTCCTCGGCCTCGGCTGGTCGTTCGGCATGGTCGCCGGATCGTCGCTGCTCAGCTCGGCGGTCGACCCGGCCGTGCGTACGCAGGCGCAGGGCACGACCGACACCGTCATGAGCTTCTTCGCCGCGTTGGGCGCCGGGGTCGCCGGGCCGGTGCAGGCGACGTGGGGGTTCGCGTGGCTGGCCGTGGTGTCGCTGTGCTGCCTGCTGCCGATCGTGGCGCTGGCGGTCAGGACGCCTGGCGAGCCCGCGCCTCGATGAGGGCGTCGACCCGCTCGGGGGCGAAGACGGTCTCGGTGACGAGTCGCACGAGCCCGACCGTGCCGGCCATGCGGCCGAGCGGTGAGACCACGATCTCGGCGTGGTCCCTCACGCGCGCCATCGTGTGGGCCCCGACGGAACTCACGAGGCGGTCGAAGACGAGCGGATGACGGCCGAGCGAGCCGCCGAGGGTGACACGGGTCGGATTCAGCGCCTGCACGAGGGCCGCCACGTGCGTGCCGAGAAGGTCCGCGGCCTCCGAGACGCGCGCCACGACCTCAGGATCGCCCGCGTCGAGCAGCGCCACGAGGTCGGCCAGCGACGCGACGCCGCGGTGGGTCAGGGTGAGCAGCAGCGCGCGGCCCGAGGTGAAGGCGGCCAGGCATCCGCGCACCCCGCACGTGCACACCGGGCCGGTCTCGGCGATGCGGATGTGCCCGATGTCGCCGGCGGCTCCCGTCGACCCGCGCAGGATGTGGCCGTCGCTGACGACGCCGGCGCCGATGCCGCTGGCGTACTTGAGGCTCAGGAAGACGCCGGGACCCTCCGAGAGCACGTGGTCGCCCAGCGCCATCGCCCGCGCGTCGTTCTCGACCACGGCGGGCACGCCGAACCGGGCCTCGAGGTCGCCGGCGAGGTCGTGTTCGGCGTCGGGCATGGCCTCCGTCGGCCAGCGGTCGCCCCGGGGCGTACGCACCGGCGCCGGGATCGCGAGCCCGACCCCGACCAGGCGCGCGGACGGGTGGCTCGCGAGGAGCGGCTCGGCCACCTCGCTGAGGCGAGCGATCAACTGTGCGCCGTCCTGGCCGCGGTCGAGCGGCGTCCTGACGGTCTCCAACTGCTCCTCGGCCAGGCTGCACAGGCTGACGGTCGCGCCGGTCTGGCCGACGTCGAGGGTGAGCACGACCTTGTCACGGTCGTCGAAGCAGAGGCCCTTGGCGGGTCGGCCCCCGGTGGGTGAGCGCTGGCCCGAGTCGCGGACGAGGCCGGCGGCCTCGAGCTCGCCCAGACGCGCGACCAGAGTGGACCGGGACATGCCACTGGCCTCGAGGAGTTCCTGGCGCGTGATCCCACCGCCTGCGCGGATGATGGCGAACAGGGAGCCGTGGGACGCCGCGCCGCGCGTGGCGAGGGGCGGGAGGGCCAGGGGCACGGGGGAGGCGTCTGTTGGGGTCATCATCGATCCTCGGTCTTGGGAACGCGTTCAGGAACACTTTCGCATGACTTTTCGCCAGAAGCGTTGACTCAGTATTGCCGACGCCTTATGTTTTAGGAACACGCAAAAGTCCAACGGTGGACCCGCGCAGGAGGAGACAATGATGTCGAAGCCAGATCAGATGACCACCCTGTCCCGGCGTCGGGTCCTGGGCCTGGGCGCGGGCCTCGCCGCCGCGGTGCCGCTCGGCTCGGCCCTGACCGGCTGCGCGGGCGCCTCGACCACCGGCGGCAACGCGGGTCCGAACGGGGCGCAGTTCTACGCCACCCAGTTCGGCCAGGTGGAGGAGAAGCAGCGCTACGAGGGCATCGTGAAGAAGTTCCTCACCGATCCGCCCACCAGCTTCAACGTCGCCCCCACCACCAGCGAGTTCCTCACCCAGGTGAAGACCCAGGTCGCGGCCAAGAAGGTCCAGTTCGACGTCGTCGGCGGCCTCTACGGCGACCTCGCCCCGATCGCCGACCAGCTCGAGGACGTGGACGACCTCGTGGCCGACGCCAAGTCGGCCGGCATCGAGCAGGACCTGCTCGACCTCGGCAAGCTCGGCGGGCAGACGACCAAGTTCATCCCCTGGATGCAGGCGACCTACGTCGTGGCGGTCAACAAGAAGGCCCTCCAGTGGCTGCCGGCCGGCGCGGACGTCAACAACCTGACCTACGACCAATACCTCGCGTGGGCGAAGGCGGCCAAGGCCGGGAACGGCGGCAAGGGCGTGTTCGGCATGCCGTGCGGGCCCAAGGGCCTCTACCACCGCTTCTTCCAGGGCTACCTGCTCCCGAGCTTCACCGGCGGACAGATCTCCACGTTCACGTCGCCGGACGCCGTCAAGGCGTGGGAATACATGGCCCAGCTGTGGGACAACATGAACCCGGCCTCGACCAACTACGACAACATGAGCGATCCGCTGGCCAACGGTGAGGTCCTCGTGGCCTGGGACCACGTGGCCCGTCTGGTGAACGCGCCGAAGGGGAAGCCCGACGAGTGGATCATGGTCCAGGCGCCCTCGGGGCCCAAGGGACTCGGCTACATGCTGGTCATCGCCGGGGTGGCCGTGCCCAAGGGTGCCGACAAGGCCAAGGCCTCGAAGGTGATCCGGGCGCTGCTCAAGCCCGAGATGCAGAACGAGACGCTGAAGCAGAACGCCTTCTTCCCGGTGATCAAGGGCGAGCTGCCCTCCGACCTCACGCCCGCGGTGTCGCTGGAGGCCAAGGCCGTCAAGTCCCAGCAGTCCGCGTCCAACGCCGTCGTCGCCCTCCCGCCGGTGGGCATCGGCGCCAAGGACGGCGAGCTCGGCCAGGCGTTCAAGGACACCTTCGCCCAGGTCTGCCTGAACAAGAAGGCGCCGGCCGAGGTCGTGCAGGCCCAGGCCAAGAACATCCAGAAGATCCTCGACGAGGTCAAGGTGCCGTGCTGGGCGCCCGATCCCTCGACACCGGGCACGCCCTGCAAGGTGGGCTGATGTCGAGCTCCGTCACCACCCCCGGGCGGGGCCAGGAGCCGGAGGCGAAGCAGGGAACCGGACGCCGGGACGGGGGCGCGACCAGGCCGCGGTCGCGCACCACCTCGGTGTGGCTCCTCATCGCGCCGTCGCTGCTCTTCATGACGCTGCTGTTCGCCTATCCGATGGTCCAGGGCATCATCGTGGCGTTCACCAACCCGTCGGGCTTCACCACCGACCACTGGGCGCGCATGGTGTCCGACCCCAAGTTCTGGCCGGCCGTACGCAACACCGTGCTGCTGATCATCGTCGTGCTGCCGCTGCAGTTCGTGTTCGCCCTCGCGATGGCGCTGCTGCTGCAGGCCAAGCCGAAGGGCAGCTCGGCGTACTTCTACATGTGGGCCGTCCCGCTGGCCGTGTCCGACCTCGCCGCCGGCCTGGTCTGGTTGTCGATCTTCGCCGATCGCGGCTACATCAACTCGGTGCTGGCGACGTTCGGCCTGCCGACGGTGTCCTGGCTGAACTATCAGAACACCGGCACGATGTTCGCCGCCGTGGTCATCGCCGAGGTCTGGCGCGCGACGTCGCTGGTGCTCGTCATCATCGTGTCCGGCATGCAGGGCATCCCGAAGGACTACGACGAGGCCGCAGCGGTTTTCGGGGCCTCCTACTTCACGCGGCTGCGCGAGGTCACGCTCCCGCTGCTCAAGCCGTCGCTCCAGGTCGCCCTCATCCTGCGGACGATCGCGGCCTTCCAGACGTTCGCGGTCGCCCAGGCCCTCACGGGTGAAGGATTCCCGGTGCTCGTCGGTGAGACCTATCGGTGGTACGCGGGGCTCCAGAACCCCAACGTGGCGTCGACGTACGCCCTGGTCGTCATGGCGATCTCCATGGTGACCGCGTTCATCTACCTCCGCGCGCTGCGCGACCAGTCGAAGGCGGTCCAGTGATGAGCTCCAGCGTCTCCATGGCACACGCACCCTCCTCGCCGGCGGACGAGCGCATCGTCGTCGACCGCAAACCCCTGCAGGCGTTGAAGCGCCGACGGGCGCTGCTCCAGGTCGCCTGCATCGCGGTGTCGCTGTTCATGATGGTGCCGATCTACCTGATCGCGGTCGCCGCGTTCAGCTCCCGCGAGGGGTTGACCCAGTTCCCGCAGCCGCTGTATCCGAAGTTCTTCTCGACCGAGACGATGTCGACGTTCCTCCAGTCGTCCGGCATCGTCGCGGGCCTGATCAACTCGCTCTACGTCGGCCTCGGCACGCTGGTCGTCGCGTCGCTCATCGGTGCGCCGGCCGGCTACGCGATCGCCCGGTTCGCCTTCAGGGGCAAGGATCCCTACCAGCTGTTCCTGCTCTTCACCCGCGCGCTGCCGATCGTGGTGCTCTCGGTGCCGCTGGCCCAGGTGTTCCTCACCGCCGGCATCTACGACACCCCGCTCGCGGTCATCCTGCTCCACACGGCGCTGTCGCTGCCGACCACCATCCTGATCACGTCGAGCGTGTTCCTGTCGGTGCCGGTCGACGCCGAGGAGGCGGCCCGCATCTTCGGTTGCAACCCCATCGAGGCCTTCCTGAAAGTCGTGCTCCCGTTGGCGTTGCCCGGCATGGCGGCGTCCTCGATCTTCACGTTCGTGGGGTCCTGGAACGAGGTGCTGGGCGCGACCATCCTGACGTTCACCCAGCGCACCCTGCCCGCCCAGGTCCTGAGCTCGCTGTCGGACTCGCCCATGGCCTTCCGGTTCGCCGGCGGCCTGTTCCTCGTGATCCCGTCGATGATCTTCATCGCGATCATGCGCAAATACCTGCTCAACATGTGGGGAACGACGATCCGCTGACGCGCGATCGCTCCCAGAGAAGAGAATCCCATGGCTGACATCCGTATCGAGAACCTCGTCAAGGTCTATCCCGGCGGCAACGAGCGTGCCACCGACGACGTGTCCCTCCACATCCCCGACGGGGAGTTCATGGTGCTGCTCGGCCCCTCGGGCTGCGGCAAGACCACGCTCCTGCGCATGATCGCGGGCCTCGAGCTGCCCACCGAGGGCGCCATCGCCATCGGCGGCCGCGACGTGACCTACATGCCGGTCCACCAGCGCAACCTGTCGATGGTGTTCCAGTCGTACGCGGTGTTCCCGCACCGGCGCGTACGCCACAACATCGCGTTCGGCCTGGTGCAGCAGAAGGTGCCGAAGGACCAGATCGAGAAGAAGGTGCAGTGGGCGGCCGAGCTGCTCCAGCTGACCCCCTACCTCGATCGCTTCCCGGCCCAACTGTCCGGCGGCCAGCGCCAGCGCGTGGCGGTGGCCCGCGCCATCGTCGTCGACGCCGACGTCCTGCTGATGGACGAGCCGCTGTCGAACCTGGACGCCCTGCTGCGCCTGTCGTTCCGCGCCGAGCTGAAGAAGATCGTCGACCAGCTGCAGACCACGACGGTCTATGTGACCCACGACCAGTCCGAAGCGCTGTCGCTGGGCGACCAGGTCGCGGTCATGCGCAAGGGCAAGATCGCCCAGCTCGACACGCCGCTGAACATCTATGACCACCCGGCCGACACGTTCGTGGGCGGGTTCATCGGCTCGCCGCCGATGAACTTCCTCGACGGTGAGGTCGTCTCCCACGGGCAGGGCGATGCGGTCCGCATCGGCACCCAGCACCTGCCGCTGCCCGGGCAGACGGGGTTGCAGGGCAAGGTGCGCATGGGCGTGCGCGCCGAGGCCGTGAGCCTGGCCGAGGCGGGCCGTGAGGACACCCTGCCCGCCCAGGTGACGGTGGTGGAGCCGTTGGGCTCGAGCACGCTGCTCACCGTCGAGGTCGAGGGCCAGCAGATGAAGGTGCAGGCCGAGCCCGACGTCCACGTCCGCAATGGGGACACGGTGAACCTCGCGGTGGCCCAGAAGGCCATCCGCCTCTACGACCCCGAGTCCGGCATGGGCTGGGACCTCGCGGGGGCGGCGCGATGACGACCCCGCCTGCGGCCGGCACCGGCAACAACATCACCGACAACCCCATCGCCGACGACGCGCTCCTCGAGGCCGCCCACCGTGTCCTCGTCGACAACGATCTCGGCGACATGGTCAAGGCGGGACCGAGCCTCTATCCCCACCAGTGGTCGTGGGACGCGGCGTTCATCTCGATCGGCCTGGCGCACGCGTCGGTGCCGCGCGCGGTGCGCGAGCTGGAGACGGTGCTGGCGGGGCAGTGGACCACCGGGATGCTGCCGCACATCATCTTCTCCGACAGGCCCGGCTATTTCCCCGACTTCGAGGCGTGGGGCACGGCGTCCGCCGACGCCCTGCCCGACGGCGTGATGTCGTCGGGCATCTGCCAGCCCCCGGTGCACGCACTGGCGGCCGAGCAGATCCTGCGCATCGCCCAGGCCCGGGGCGGGGAGGACCAGCGCGTCGCGGAGGACTTCATCCGCGGAGCCATCGAGCGGTTCTCGCGGTGGCACACGTGGCTGACGACCGCGCGGGGGCACGACGACGTCGTCGTGATCCACCACGGCTGGGAGTCCGGCATGGACAACTCGCCGCGCTGGGACGCCGCGTATGCCCAGGTCGACACCAGCCGTCGGCTGGACTTCGTCCGCAAGGACCTCGACCACGCCGACGCGTCGGAGCGGCCGAGCGACGAGGAATACCAGCGCTACATGACGCTCATCGAGCAGATGAAGGGCGTCGTGTTCGACGACGACGCGCTGCGTGACGCCGTGCAATTCCGTGTCACCGACGGGTTCCTCTCGGCGATCCTGGTGCTGGCGTCCGAGGCGCTCGCGCGGCTGGCCGACGAGTTCGACCAGCCCGGGGTCGCTGCGGCCGAGCGGGAGCGGGCGGCCCGCGTACGCGCCGGCGTACTCGCCCTGGTCGATCCCGAGACCGGGCTGTGCCGCGACTACGACGCCCGGCACGGCGCGTGGCTGTCGACCGAGACGATGGGCGGGTTCGCGGCGGTGCTCATGGGCGGCGACGACCCGGCGACGCAGCGGCAGTGGGACCTCCTGCTGGGACCGCAGTGGTGCGGTCATCCCGAGATGGCGTACGCGCTCCCGCCCTCGGTGGCGCTGGACTCGCCGGAGCTGAAGCCGCGGGAATACTGGCGCGGGCCGGTGTGGCCGGTGATGAACTGGCTGTTCTCGCACGCCGCCGACCTGGCGGGGCGTCGCGACGTGGCGCTGCGGTGGCGCGAGCTGGGCCTCGACCAGCTGCGCGACCTGGCGTTCGGCGAATACTACGAGCCGCGCACCGGCGACCCACTGGGCTCGCCGCAGCAGTCGTGGACGGCCATGGCGGCCATCGACTGGCTGTCCCACCCGCGCTGGCGCTGAGCCGCTGTCACGCCCGGTGTCGGGCCGGTGTTCGGCCGGCGTCGCGTGGCGGGAGGGGCCGCGCGAGGCTGCTAGTGTCGGTGCGACAAACCACCAACCTTTAAGTCCTGTCCCGTGAGGCAGGAAAGGACGGTCGCACAATGCACACAGTTCCAGGCTCCTCCCACCCGGGGGCGCTCCTGGTGCTGGAGGACGGACGCACCTTCACAGGGGTCCCCTTCGGCGCCACGGGCGAGACCTTCGGGGAAGCGGTCTTCGTGACCGCGATGTCGGGCTATCAGGAGACGCTCACCGACCCCAGCTACCACCGCCAGGTCGTGGTGGCCACCTCGCCCCACATCGGCAACACCGGATGGAACGACGAGGACGACGAGTCCAGTCGCATCTGGGTGGCGGGCTACGTCGTCCGCGACGCGGCCCGCGTGCCGTCGAACTGGCGGTCGGTGCGTACGCTCGCCACCGAGCTCGAGCGTCAGGACGTGGTCGGCATCAGCGGGGTCGACACCCGCGCGCTGACCCGGCATCTCCGTGACAGGGGCGCGATGCGCGTCGGCATCTCGACGATCGAGACCGACCCCGAGGCGCTGCTCGAGCGCGTGCGCCAGCAGCCGCCGATGGCGGGCGCCGACCTCGTCGGCGACGTGACCGTGCGCGAGACCCGCGTGGTCCCGGCGATGGGGGAGAAGCGGTTCACCGTCGCGGCGATCGACCTCGGCATCAAGGCGATGACGCCCGAACGGCTCGCCCAGCGCGGCTGTGAGGTGCACGTGATGCCCGCATCGTCAACGCTGGAAGACATTCGCGCCATCTCGCCCGACGGCGTGTTCTTCTCCAACGGGCCGGGCGACCCGGCGGCGGCGACGGTCGCGGTCGAGTTGTTGAAGGACGTCCTCGAGGCGGAGCTGCCCTATTTCGGCATCTGCTTCGGCAACCAGATCTTCGGACGCGCACTCGGGTTCGGCACCTACAAGCTGAAATTCGGCCACCGCGGCATCAACGTGCCGGTGATGGACCTGACGACGCGCCGGGTCGAGGTGACGTCGCAGAACCACGGATTCGCCGTGGACGCGCCGATCGGCGAGACGATCGACACGGCGTACGGGCAGGCGCGGGTGAGCCACGTGTGCCTCAACGACGACGTCGTGGAGGGCCTCGAGCTGCGCCGCGACGGCGAGCTGGTGGCGTTCTCGGTGCAGCACCACCCGGAGGCGGCGGCGGGGCCGCACGACGCGGCATACCTGTTCGACCGGTTCTGCGAGGTCATGGAACAGGGGCGCTCGCGTGCCCACGCCCCGACGTCCGACGAGGAGATCTGATGCCGAAGCGCACCGACATCAAGACCGTCATGGTCATCGGGTCCGGCCCGATCGTGATCGGCCAGGCCTGCGAGTTCGACTATTCCGGCACCCAGGCGTGCCGCGTGCTGCGTGAGGAGGGGTTCCGGGTCGTGCTCGTGAACTCGAACCCCGCCACGATCATGACCGACCCCGAGTTCGCCGACGCGACCTACGTCGAGCCGATCACCCCGGAGTTCGTCGAGAAGGTCATCGCCAAGGAGCGCCCGGACGCGCTGCTCGCCACGCTCGGCGGCCAGACGGCCCTGAACACCGCGGTGGCGCTCGCCGAGAACGGCGTGCTCGAGCACTACGGCGTGGAGCTCATCGGCGCCTCGATCGAGGCGATCCAGCGCGGCGAGAACCGTGAGGAGTTCAAGGACATCGTCCTGGGCCTCGACGTGCCGGGCGGCGCCGCCGAGGTCGCGCGCTCCCACATCTGCCACACGATGGACGAGGTGCTCGCCGCGGCCGACGAACTGGGCTATCCGGTGGTCGTGCGCCCGTCGTTCACGATGGGCGGCGTGGGCTCCGGGTTCGCCCACACCGAAGAAGACCTGCGCCGCATCGCCGGCACCGGGCTGGCCGCGTCGCCGGTGACCGAGGTCCTCATCGAGGAGTCGATCCTCGGGTGGAAGGAATACGAGCTGGAGGTGATGCGCGACCGGGCCGACAACGTCGTGATCATCTGCTCCATCGAGAACTTCGACCCGATGGGCGTCCACACGGGCGACTCGATCACGGTCGCGCCGGCGATGACGTTGACCGACCGCGAATACCAGCGCATGCGTGACGTCGGTATCGGCGTCATCCGCGCGGTCGGCGTCGACACGGGCGGCTGCAACATCCAGTTCGCCATCAACCCCGACGACGGCCGCATGATCGTCATCGAGATGAATCCCCGCGTGTCGCGCTCGTCGGCGCTGGCGTCGAAGGCGACGGGCTTCCCGATCGCCAAGATCGCCGCCAAGGTGGCGATCGGCTACACGCTCGACGAGATCCGCAACGACATCACCGAGCTGACGCCGGCGAGCTTCGAGCCGGCGCTCGACTATGTCGTGGTGAAGGTGCCGCGGTTCGCCTTCGAGAAGTTCCCGTCGGCCGACTCGACGCTGACGACCCACATGAAGTCGGTGGGCGAGGCCATGGCGATCGGGCGCAACTTCACTGAGGCGCTCGGCAAGGCGCTGCGCTCGCTGGAGGACCCCCGGGCGCGGTTCGACTGGTCGGCAGAGCCGTCCGAGTCGGTGGAATCCCTGTTGGAGAAGGCGAAACGGCCCCACGACGGGCGCCTGCAGCTGGTGTTCCAGGCGCTGGTCGCCGGCGCGACGCCGGAGCAGGTGTTCGAGGCCACAAAGATCGACCCGTGGTTCGTCGACCAGCTCGCGCTGTTGCACGAGGTCGCCCGCGATCTCAAGCAGGCCTCGGATCTGACGCCCGACCTGCTGCGGACGGCGAAGCGCCACGGCTTCTCCGACCCCCAGATCGCTCAGCTGCGCGGCATGCCGGAGCACGTCGTGCGGGGCCTGCGCTGGGCGCTCGGCGTACGCCCGGTGTTCAAGACCGTGGACACGTGCGCGGCGGAGTTCGCGGCGAGCACGCCGTATCACTACTCGTCCTATGACGAGGAGACCGAGGTGGCGCCGCGCGAGCGGCCGGCGGTGCTGATCCTGGGCTCGGGGCCGAACCGCATCGGCCAGGGCATCGAGTTCGACTATTCCTGTGTGCACGCGTCGATGGCGCTGGCCGAGGCGCCCGACAACGACGGCGCGGGCTATGAGACCGTCATGGTCAACTGCAACCCCGAGACGGTGTCGACCGACTATGACACCTCCGACCGCCTCTATTTCGAGCCGCTGACGCTCGAGGACGTGCTCGAGGTCGTCCACGCCGAGCAGTTGGCCGGGCCGATCGCGGGCGTCATCGTGCAGCTCGGCGGCCAGACGCCGCTGAAGCTCGCGCAGGCGCTGAAGGACGCCGGCGTACCCATCGTCGGCACGTCGCCCGAGGCGATCGAGCTGGCCGAGGAGCGCGGGGCGTTCGGCCGCGTGCTCGCCGAGGCGGGCCTGCCGGCGCCCAAGCACGGCATGGCGCGGTCGTTCGGCGAGGCGAAGCGGATCGCCGAGGAGATCGGCTATCCGGTGCTGGTGCGGCCGTCCTATGTCCTGGGCGGGCGCGGCATGGAGATCGTCTATGACGAGGGGTCGCTCGAGGGCTACATCGAGCGGGCGACCGAGGTGTCACCGGAACACCCGGTGCTCGTCGACCGCTTCCTCGACGACGCGGTCGAGATCGACGTGGACGCGCTGTTCGACGGCACCGAGCTCTATCTGGGCGGCGTCATGGAGCACATCGAGGAGGCCGGCATCCACTCCGGCGACTCGGCGTGCGCACTGCCGCCGATCACGCTCGGCGCCGAGACCATCGCGAAGATCCGCACGTCGACCGAGGCGATCGCGCGCGGGGTCGGCGTACGCGGGCTGCTGAACATCCAGTACGCCGTGGCCGCCGACACGCTCTATGTGCTCGAGGCGAACCCGCGGGCGTCGCGCACGGTGCCGTTCGTGTCGAAGGCCACGAACACCCAGTTGGCCAAGGCTGCGGCGCGCATCATGCTCGGCGCGACCGTGGCCGACCTGCGGGGTGAGGGCATGCTGCGGGCCGACTGCGACGGCGCGACGACGTTCGACGGGGCGCCGCTGGCGGTGAAGGAGGCCGTGATGCCGTTCAACCGCTTCCGCACGCCGGAGGGGTTCAACGTCGACACGTTGCTCGGACCGGAGATGAAGTCGACCGGCGAGGTGATGGGTCTGGCCGACACCTTCGGGGTCGCGTACGCGAAGTCGCAGGCGGCGGCGTTCGGGTCGTTGCCGCGCGAGGGGCGGGTGTTCGTGTCGGTCGCCAACCGCGACAAGCGCCACGCGATCTTCCCGATCAAGCGGCTGGCCGACCTGGGCTTCGAGATCGTGGCGACGTCGGGCACGGCGTCGGTGCTGCGGCGCAACGGCGTGACGGTCACCGAGGTGCGCAAGCACACGGCGGGCCGCGGGCTGAACGGGGAGCCGACGATCGTGAACCTGATCGACGACGGCAGGATCGACCTGATCTTCAACACGCCGCAGGGCGCGTCGTCGGCCGACGGTGCCCCGCGCAACGACGGCTATGAGATCCGCAACGCGGCGATCATGAACGACATCCCGTGCGTGACGACGGTGCAGGGCCTGGCTGCGGCGGTCCAGGGTGTGGAGGCGATCCGCGACGGTGGCATCGGCGTACGCAGCCTGCAGGACTGGGCGAAGGCGACGAGCGTTGGCTGACGGAAACGCTCTCCGAGCGAGTCGAAGCCAGGAGGAGCCGCCCGATGGTGAGCCTCACGTTCTCCGAGCGAGCGCCAGCGAGACGAGGAGCCACCCGATGACCGATCCCCGCGATCTGTTGCTCGACTGGGGTTACGACCACCTCCTTCGCCCCGGTCTGTTCCGCATCGGCGGCGGCGACGCCGAGGCCGCCCACGAGCAGACCCTGCGCGCGGTCAAGCTACTCAACGATGTCCCGCCCCTGCGCGCTGCCGCGGCCGCGCTGCACGCGGGCCCGCGTACGACGGTTTCCCTCGCAGGGTTGACGTTCCCGGGCCGCGTCGGTCTCGCCGCCGGGCTCGACAAGTTCGCTGTCGGGCCGAAGGCGTGGGGAAGCCTCGGCTTCTCCCACGTCGAGCTCGGCACCGTCACGGCCAGGGCGCAGCCCGGCAACCCGAAGCCGCGGCTTTTCCGCGCGCGGTCGTCACGCGGCATCGTCAACCGCATGGGGTTCAACAACCCCGGCGCGGACGCCATGGCGGAATCGCTGTCCCGCAACGGCATCCGGCGCGGCAACGGCGTCGCCGGCATCCCCGTCGGGGTGTCGCTCGGCAAGTCGAAGGTCACCCCGCTGGAGGAAGCTGTCGACGACTACCTGTATTCGTTCGAGCGCCTCGCGTCCCACGCCGACTATGTCGCCGTCAACGTGTCCAGCCCGAACACCCCCGGCCTCCGGAAGCTCCAGGACGGGAAGGCACTCGACGAGATCGTCCGAGCCCTGGTCGAGGCGGCCCGCGTTCGCGGCGAGGCCGCGCGTACGTCGGCGGTGCCGATCTTCGTGAAGATCGCCCCCGACCTGACGTTCGACGCGATCGACGAGGTGCTGGCGGTGTGCGACGAGGCCGGCGTACGCGGGCTCATCGCGACCAACACGACCCTGTCGCGCGATGGCCTCGTGGGGGCCGACGCGGTGCTGGCCGACGAGGCCGGGGGCCTGTCCGGCGCGCCGCTGACGGCACGCGCGCTGGAGGTCGTGCGGCACGTGTGCGCGCAGACCCAACTGCCGGTGATCGGCGTGGGTGGCATCATGACCGGCGACGACGCGGCGCGCATGTTCGACGCGGGCGCGCAGCTCGTGCAGGTCTATTCGGGTTACATCTATCGCGGTCCCGCGCTGGTGCGCGAGATCAACGGGCTCGGAAGGGAGCTGGCGCGGTGACAGCACAGGACTACGCCGGACGCCTGTCGTCCGCCGTCGCGAACCGCGGCAATCTGTGTGTGGGCATCGATCCCCACGTGTCCATGCTCGAGGCGTGGGGACTGCCGGCGGACGCGTCGGGGCTCGAGCGCTGCGCCCGCGGCATGGTCGAGGCGCTCGGCGACCGGGTGGCGATCTTCAAGCCCCAGTCGGCGATGTTCGAGGTGTTCGGATCGGCAGGGATCGCCGTCCTCGAACGGGTTCTGGACGACTGCCGCGCGGCCGGCGCGATGGTCCTCCTCGACGCGAAGCGTGGCGACATCGGGTCGACGATGGCGGCGTACGCGGCCGCGTACCTGACGCCGGGATCACCGCTGGAGGTGGACGCCCTGACAGTGAACCCGTTCCTGGGCTTCGGCTCGCTCCAGCCGGCGATCGATGCGGCGGCGGAGCGCGGCAAGGGGCTCTATGTCCTGTGCCGCACGTCGAACCCCGAGGGCGGCGAGGTGCAGTCGGCCGTGGGCGATCTCGGACACACGGTGGGACAGGCGGTCGCCGACGCGTGTCGGGAGGGCAACATGCGCTTCCTCGCCGAGCGCGGGCGACCCGCAGGGGACTTGGGCCCGTTCGGTCTGGTCGTCGGCGGTACGCACCACTCGCTCGACGTCGACCTCGCCCGCTTCAACGGGTCGATCCTCGTGCCGGGCATCGGCGCCCAGGGCGGCACGCTGGAGTCATTGCGGGAGCTGTTCGGGGAGGCGTACGCGCGCATCCTCCCCACGACGAGCCGCGACATCATGAAGGCGGGACCGGACGCAAAGGCGTTGCGTACGCGGTTCGCCGAGGTGCTGGGCGGCTGACAGCTGGCTCGGGGGTGATGACTCCCCGCGGGGCTAGGGTGCAGTGTGACTGTTGACCCTGGTGGCTGCGACGACACATGCTGACCGACTTCGCGAGAGACCACGCGTTCACCGTCGGATGGTTCGGCCTGATGACCTCCGTCTGGTTGGGCTGGGGACAGGAGGACCCCCGGGCCTCATGGCGACCCTGGCTGGGCGTGGGATCGGTGCTGGGGCTCGTCGCCGCCGGCCTCTTTGGTTACGGCGTCTTCCTGCGGTGGACCGACGGCAGCGCGTTGGAGGGTCAGTACGCGTGGTTCGGCGTGCTGACAGCCGCGGAGGTGATCGCTGCCGGGCTGGGAGCCTGGTTCCTGCGGCGTCGCGATCAGGCGCGATGGATCGCCTGGTGGGTCGCCGTGGTCGTGGCCGTCCATTTCCTTCCACTCGCTGTGTTCCTGGGCGATTGGTCCCTCGTGGTGCTGGCGGTGATCCAGGCGGTCGGACTGCTCGTGATCCGCACGCGCGACCGAGGAAGCCATCCCAGCAGCAGGGTGACGGGCCCCTTCATGGGGGCGACCCTGCTGGTGTTCGCGGTCGCATCAGGGTTGGTGTTCATCGCGAGGTATGGGCCACCCTGGGCGAGGTGAGCGCGGATGACTCAGGCGTCTCGGTGGAGGTCGCGGACGTCCGGAAGCCTCTCGAATCCTGCTGACACGTAGGTTGCGACAGCTCGCCTGTTCGACGCAGGAGTGCTGACGACAGCGCTGGACGCCCCGAGTTCGCGGAGGGTGGCCGCGGACGCGAGGGAGATCGCCCGTCCGTGCCCCTTGCCGCGGTGGTCGCGGTGAACGCCCATGGGTTCGAGGAGGCCGGGGCTTCCCTGACCGGCGGACCAGACGGTGGCGATGGACACGGGGTTGCCTTCAGCGTCGTGGGCGACAAGGCATCGGGCGTCGGCGTACGCAGGGCCACTCGCCATGGCGTGCCACCGTTCCTCGGTGAAGTTGGAGGGATCAAAGGCTCCGCGCTGGACCTCGACGCGGGTTGCGGCACGATCGGCGGTGACGACCGCGATCCGTACGCCGGGATCCTCCACGGGATCGGCGAGGTCGCGTGTGAGCGGGGTCCACGCTTCGCCCGGCTCCCAGCCTTCCTCGCGCAGCACGGAGCAGAAGGGTCCGCCGAACCGTGCCTCGACGTCAACGGCGCCGCGGGGGAGTACGCCGGCCCGCGGATCGCTGACGTCGGTCACGAGCTGACGGGCGAGTTCGGTGTCGTGGACGAGGTCGGGGTCCACTGCCATGCGCAGAAGCGTCGGTTCGTCGAGCAGGCCAGCCGCGACGATGTCACCTTGTCGCTTCCACACCCGAACCCTGGCCGCGAGGATCTCGGCTCCGGACTGCCAGAACCAGCCGATGTCGCCGGGATGGAGCTGGACCGGACCACCGTGGCGCTGCCAACCACGTAGGGCGTGGACGACGTCGGCGAGTTCGGCAGCGCCGGGGGTGGAGAGACTGAAGGACATGCGTGGAGCCAACCAGCCCAGACGGTCCTGGGCAACGGAGTTTCCGACCCAGAATCGACTGCGAGCGAGCACTTCGTCTCGGGCGCGGGCCTCGCTCAGCACAGGCTTCCGCGAGTCGAGGAGCCTGGGACCCACGTTTTCTGAGCGAGCGCCAGCGAGTCGAGGAGCCTGGGACCCACGTTTCCTGAGCGAGCGCCAGCGAGTCGAAGGGATCATGGCTCGCGTCTATCCGTCGGGGTCTCCGTCCTGGTCCCCCGCGGTGTTGTCGAATGTGGCGTCGTGTGGGGCTCGCTCGGAGAGCGTTCCGGCTCGGCCACGGGACCGTCCGTTCCTCGTCTCGCTGGCGCTCGCTCGGAGAACGTGGATCTGCGGGTCCGGGCTCCTCGTCTCGCTGGCGCTCGCTCGGAGAGCGTGTGGCCCCGCGCGCTTCGACTCCTTCGTCGCTCAGCGAGCGTGAGGCTTCGACTCGGCCGCTGGCGTCCTCGGGTGCTCAGCCGACAGCGTCAGGTCGCACCCACTCGTACGGCGTCGTCGTCGTCACCTTGACGAAGCCCGACCGCTCCAGGATCGGTCGCGAGTCCTCTGTCGAGTCGCTCTGGAGCAGGCGTACGCCCCGGCGTACCGCCGACTTCGCCCGCTCCGCCGTCAGCGCGCGATAGATCCCGCGGCCCCGCCAGCGTTCCAGCGTCGATCCGCCCCACAGCCCCGCGAAGTCCGTCCCCGGAACCAGGGTCAGCCGACCCGTGGACACCACCTCATCGTCCACCTCCGCCACCCACATCTCGAAGTCGTCCTTCCCGAGGGCCTGGCGCCGCAACAGCGAGTCGGACATCCCCGGCGCCGAGCGCCCGAACGCCTCCTCGGCGCACGCGCACATCCGGCGTACATCGTCCTCGGCCGTCACCCGTCGCACCGCCACCCCCTCCGGCACGGGCACGTCCGCGGCGAGAGCGGTGGCCTCACCGATCATCACCGACTCCACGTCGCCCTGGACGAATCCGTGGCAGACCAACGCCTCGTGCAGCCCTGGCGCTGCGTCGTGACCCCGCGCCTTCCACTCGACCTGGCTGATCCGTAGGTCGTCACGGAACCGCGCGGCGGTCTCCGACACCAGCCGCCCGATCCCCGTCGGGTCCAACCCTCCCAGGTCCCGATAGGTCACGAACCCCCGCGACCCGTCAATCACCGCCCACAGCACCGGCCCGTGGCGTTCCCAGCCGTCGGCGTTGTCCAGCTCGCCCTCGTCGCGCAGTTGCGCGTCATAGAGGGCCAGCAGGTCGGCGGGGGAGAGGCGCGTCATGCCTCCAGCCTCCACGAAATCCCCGCGCTGCGCACCCGATTTCCCCACGCCCGCGGTGGCCTCCGCTCCACCCGTATGGGTAGGTTGGCCGGCATACCCCACAAGCTCGACCAGGAGTGACCGCGTGACCATCCCGCCGCTGAGCGACGAGCAGCTCCAGGCTGCCCGTCAGGCAGCCACCCGTGCCCGCCGCCGCCGCGCCGAGGTGAAGGCCAGGCTGCGCTCCGGCGACCTCACGTTCGCCCAGGTCATCGAGCTCGCCTCCACCGACGACGTCGTCGCCCACACCAAGGTCGTCGACGTCCTCAAGACCCTCCCGCGCGTCGGCGAGAAGCGCGCGGCTGACCTCATGGAGCGCCTCGACATCGCCGACAACCGCCGCCTCCGCGGTCTTGGACCCCACCAGATCCGCGGCCTCTGCGACGAGTTCGCCCGCAAGGGGCTCTGACGTGGCCGGAGTGTTCGTGGTCTCCGGCCCGGCCGGGGTCGGCAAGGGCACGGTCGTCGCCGGGGTCATGAAGGAACACCCCGACGTCTTCCTCTCGGTCTCGGTGACGACCCGCAAGCGTCGCGTCACCGAGGTCGACGGCGTCCACTACCACTTCATCTCCGAGGACGAGTTCGACGACCTCCTCGCGGGCGACGGCCTGCTCGAATGGGCGCTCGTCCACGGGGCGGCCCGCTACGGCACGCCCCGCGGCCCCGTCGAGGCGGCCCTCGCCGCCGAGAAGACCGTGATCCTCGAGATCGAGCTCCAGGGCGCGCGCCAGGTCCGGCGTACGCTGCCGGAGGCCCAGTTCGTCTTCATCGCGCCGCCCAGTTGGGAGGAACTCGTACGCCGCCTCGAGCTCCGTGGCACCGAGACCCCCGAGCAGGTCCAGCGCCGACTCCAGACCGCCCACGAGGAACTCGCTGCGCAGGACGAGTTCGACCACGTGGTCGTGAACGAGGAAATAGGTGGTGCGGTGGAGGACTTGGTAGGCTTGATGGGCTTGTAGGGTTTCCCCTGCATCCTCACCCGTTCCCTGAGCGAAGGCTTCTCTTGAGCACCAACATTCCCGAAGGCATCACCAACCCGCCGATCGACGACCTGCTGACGCACGTCGACTCGAAGTATCGTCTGGTCCTGTTCGCCGCCAAGCGCGCGCGCCAGATCAACGCGTACTACTCCCAGCTGGGCGAGGGCCTGCTCGAGAACGTGGGCCCGCTGGTCGACACCGGCATCCAGGAGAAGCCGCTGTCGATCGCGCTCCGCGAGGTCAACGCCGGCGTGCTCGAGTGCCACGACATCGATCCCGACGCCGAGCCCACGACGGCCGGCGAGGTCGCCGACCCGCAGTTCGCGAGCGACGACCTCACCGATCCCGACTTCTCGGCCTGATTCTGCGAACGCCGAGACGCTGACGTCATGAGCCGGATCGTCCTCGGTGTCGCGGGCGGCATCGCGGCCTACAAGGCCTGCGAGTTGCTGCGCCGTTTCACCGAGGCCGGCCACGACGTCACCGTCGTGCCGACCGAGGCCGCGCTGAACTTCGTCGGCGCGACGACCTGGGAGGCGCTGTCCGGCAAGCCCGTCGCCACGACGGTGTTCGCCGCCACCCACGAGGTGCGCCACGTGAAGCTCGGCCAGCAGGCCGACCTCGTCGTCGTCGCCCCGGCCACCGCCGACCTCCTGGCGCGCGCCGCGACCGGCCGCGCCGACGACCTCCTCACCAACGTGCTCCTGACGGCGCGTTGCCCGGTCGTGATGGCTCCGGCCATGCACACCGAGATGTGGGACCACGCCGCGACGCGCGCCAACGTCGCCACCCTCCGCGAGCGCGGCGTCGTCGTCATGGATCCGGCCTCGGGTCGCCTGACGGGCAAGGACACCGGGCCCGGCCGCCTGCCCGACGCCGCCGACATCCACGCGGTCGCCGTCGGCATCCTCGGCGACGACCAGGCGGCCCGCACCGCCAGCGCCCTGGACCTCCGTGGCCGCCACGTGGTCGTGTCGGCGGGCGGTACGCGGGAACACCTCGACCCCGTCCGCTTCCTCGGCAACTCGTCCTCGGGGCTCATGGGCCTCGCGATCGCCCGAGCCGCCCGCCTGCGAGGCGCCCGCGTCACCGTGGTCGCCGCCCACGTCGAACACCCGGTCCCGAGCGGCTGCGAGACCGTACGCGTGACTTCGACCGCCGACCTCGACGAGGCCATGACCCGCCTCGCCCCCGACGCCGACGTCGTCGTGATGGCGGTCGCCGCGGCCGACTTCACCCCGCGTACGGCCTCGGACTCCAAGATCAAGAAGGACCATCCCGACGACGGGCTCGAGCTCGACCTGGTCCAGACCACCGACGTGCTGAAGAAGATCAGCCACGCCCGCGCGCGCGCCCAGGTGATCGTCGGCTTCGCCGCCGAGACCGCGAGCGACGCCGACCAGCTCCTCGAGCTCGGCCGCGCCAAGCTGGCTCGCAAGGGCTGCGACCTGCTGGTCCTCAACGACGTCAGCGGCGGACGGGTCTTCGGCGAGTCGGAGACAGCCGTCACGATCATCGACCACGACGCCGTGGTCGGCCAGCACACCGGCAGCAAGGCCACCGCCGCCCATCGCATTCTGGACGCCGCGATCTCTGTCGGACCCCCTCGCTAGGGTCGTGAGTCCACCCCGAACCACCCCGTTCCACCAGCCCCCGAACCCACCAGTGCAGTGCTGCTGCGCGAAGGAGGACCCGTGTCGAAGCGCCTGTTCACGTCCGAGTCGGTCACCGAGGGACACCCCGACAAGATCGCCGACGCGATCAGCGACTCGGTGCTGGACGAGATGCTGCGCCAGGATCCCGCCTCCCGCGTCGCCGTCGAGACCCTCGTCACCACCGGCCTGGTCGTCGTCGCCGGCGAGGTGACCACGGAGGCGTACGCGGAGATCCCCCACCTCGTGCGCGAGAAGGTCGTCGAGATCGGCTATGACTCGTCGAAGAAGGGCTTCGACGGCAACTCGTGCGGCGTCTCGATCTCGATCGGCCAACAGTCGCCCGACATCGCCCAGGGCGTCGACACGGCCTGGGAGAAGCGGCTCGACAGCTCGATCGACGTCCTCGACCTGCAGGGCGCGGGCGACCAGGGCCTCATGTTCGGCTATGCGTGCGACGAGACCCCTTCGCTGATGCCGCTGCCCATCGACCTCGCCCACCGCCTGGCCGAGCGCCTGACCGCGGTGCGCAAGGACGGCACGATGGACTACCTGCGGCCCGACGGCAAGACCCAGGTGACGCTCGAATACGACGGCGACCGCCCGGTGCGCCTCGACACCGTCGTCGTGTCGTGCCAGCACCGCGACGACGTCGACCTGCAGGCCACGCTCGACCCCGACGTGCGCCGCCACGTGATCGCGCCGGTGCTGGAGGCCTATGACCTCGCCGGCCACGACCACACCACGTTCGTGAATCCCACCGGCAAGTTCGTCATCGGCGGGCCCATGGGCGACGCCGGCCTGACGGGCCGCAAGATCATCGTCGACACCTATGGCGGCATGGCGCGCCACGGCGGCGGCGCCTTCTCCGGCAAGGACCCGTCGAAGGTCGACCGCTCGGCGTCGTACGCGATGCGCTGGGTCGCCAAGAACGTCGTCGCCGCGAACCTCGCTCGCCGCTGCGAGGTGCAGGTCGCGTACGCGATCGGCCGCGCCCACCCCGTCGGGTTCTATGTCGACTGCTTCGGCACCGAGAAGGTGCCGGTCGACCAGATCCAGGACGCCATCGGCCAGGTGTTCGACCTGCGCCCGGCTGCGCTGATCGAGGCGCTCGACCTGAAGCGGCCGATCTATGGGCTCACGTCGGCGTACGGCCACTTCGGTCGCGAGCTGCCCGAGTTCACGTGGGAGCGCACCGACCGAGCCGACGCGCTGGCGGCCGCGGTCCGCGGCTGAGGCTCAGCGCCGACGCGCCCGCCGCCACGCCCGGCCCACGGCCCGCGCCAGCGCGGACCCGATGAGCAGGCCCAGGGCGATCGCGCAGATCACGGCGGCGACGCCGATCGACGTCGTCACCGCCAGCCCCGGGTCGACGCCGAGCTGGCTGACCGACACGAGCCCGAGGGTGCCCGGCACGAGCAGCCAGAACGACGGCAGGAAGACCACGAGCCTCGGCAGGGCGGGCTTCACCAGTTCGACCACTGCCGCCCCGAACGATGCCGCGATGGCGCCGAGGAACGCGCCCAGCGCGGGGGACTCGACCAACTGCTGGCCCGCCGCCTGCACCGCGAACGTCAGCGCCAGCACGCCCCCGATCCACGCCCACAGCCGCGGCGGCACCGACTCCATGACGACGATCCCGGCCGTGATCAACACCAGTCCCGCCGGCGCGATCCACCAGCCGGGCGCGGTGACGCGGAAGTTCGCATAGCTCTCGGCCGGCACGCCCAGCACCAGTCCCGCGCTCACCACCCCGAGGGTGAACAGCAGCAGCTGCACCGCCCCGAACACGAGCCGCGAGGCGCCGGCGACCATGGCCCCGGCGGCCAGCTCGGCCATGCCGGTCACAAGCAGCGCGCCCGGCAGCAGGACCGCCAGAGGAGGCAGGAGCGTACGCAGCGGCCCGAGCAGCAGCCCCTGCTGGGATGCGGCGAACACCAGCAGCGCGACGCAGAACGCGGCGAGCGAGGGGAGCAGCGTACGCACGAGCGGGCGGCGCTGCGCGATGCGCATCAGCAGCAGCACGACCAGCGACGACACCGCCGCCGCGAGCATGTTGCGCCAGCCGGGCTGGAGGATGGCCGCGATGCCGACGGCCACGGTGAACCCGCCCGCGGCGCGGCCCCACGTGCCATAGCGCGGCGGCAGCGTCCGCAGGGTCGACAGCCGCACCACGGCCTCGTCCTCGTCGAGCCGGCCCGCGACGAGCTCGCGCCGGATGGCGTGCACCTCGGCCAGTTGGTCGAGGGAGACCCCCGAGCGGACGTTCTCGTGGGAGGCGGGCTCGCCGCTCGCGAGGCTGAGGGTGATGCCGGTCGGCAGGGGAGAGACCTGGAGGTCGGGATAGCCCAGGAACCGCGCCACCTGGCGCAGGTCCTCGGCGACCTCGTGGGCGGGCTGGCCGCCCGCGAGGAGCGACGCGCCGAGGTAGGCCAGCAGCCGCCGGCGGCGGACGTGGACGTCCTCGGTGCGATCGATGGTCACGAGGGACCAATCTAGTGGGAGCGGGGCTTCGACTCGCTGCGCTCGCTCAGCCAGCGTTCCCTTGACGTTGCCTGGTCGAGGCCGCTTGCGGCCGAGTCGAAGGTGGGCTTCGACTCGCTGCGCTCGCTCAGCCAACGCGGGGGCGGCGCTCGCTCAGCCAGCGTTCCCTTGACGTTGCCTGGTCGAGGCCGCTTGCGGCCGAGTCGAAGGTGGGCTTCGACTCGCTGCGCTCGCTCAGCCAGCGTTCCCTTGACGTTGCCTGAGCGAGGCCGCTTGCGGCCGAGTCGAAGGTGGGCTGCGCTCGCTCAGCCAACGTTCCCCTTGGCGTTGCCTGAGCGAGGCCGCTTGCGGCCGAGTCGAAGGTGGGCTGCGCTTGCTCAGCCAGCGTGGGGCTCGGTCAGCCAGCGATGGCACTCTTGTCGGACCCGGTCCCTAGGATCGATCCCATGCCCGACGCCCTCATCGCCCTCGACCCCGTGCGGGTCGCCCGGGTCGCCGTGGACGTCTCGTTGCCCCACCTCGACCGGTTCTTCGACTACGAGGTGCCCGACGCGCTCGACGAGGCGGCCGTCCCCGGCGCCCGCGTGCGCGTCCGCTTCGCCGGACGCCCCAGCGACGGCTTCATCGTCGAACGCGCCGAGGTGACCGAGCCCGAACACACGCTGGCGAAGCTCGAGAAGGTCGTCTCGAGCGAGCCGGTCCTCACCCCCGAGGTCGCCTCCCTCATCCGGGCCGTCGCCGACCACTACGCCGGCTGCTTCGCCGACGTGCTGCGGTTGGCCGTCCCGCCGCGCCACGCGGCGACCGAGAAGGCCGACCGCCCGAGCCACCCGCCGGTCGCCGAGACCCTTCCGGAACACACCCCGTGGGACGCTTACCCGACCGGCCCCGAGCTCGTCGCCGCCCTCGCCTCTGGTGCAAGTCCCCGTGCCGCCTGGCAGGTCGTCCCCACCGCCGGGGCGGCCGGCGACTGGGCCACCGGGCTGGCGACGGCCGCCCTCGCCACCATCCACTCCGGCCGCGGCGCGCTGCTCCTCGTCCCCGACGCCCGCGACCTCGCCCACCTCCAGGCCGCCTGTGACCGCGTCCTCGGCCCCGGGTCGTACGCCGTGCTCACCGCCGACCTCGGCCCGGCCGCGCGCTATCGAGCGTTCCTCGCCTCGCTCCGCGGCGACGTGCGCCTCGTCATCGGCACGCGCGCGGCCGCGTACGCGCCGGTTCGCGACCTGGGTCTCCTCGCGCTGTGGGACGACGGCGACGACCTGTACGCCGACCCCCACGCGCCCTACCCGCACGCCCGCGAGGTGCTCGGCCTGCGCGCGACCCAATCGGGCGCGGCCATGATCACCGCGGCGTACGCCCGGTCCTGCGAGGTGCAGAACCTGATCGACCACGGCTGGCTGCGCCCGGTCGCGCTGCGGCCCCCGGACGCGCGCGTCCTCGGCCCTGCGGTTCGCGTCGCCGCCGACACCGACTGGTCGCTCGAGCGCGATCCGCTGGCCCGCTCCGTCCGCATCCCGCGCGAGCTGTTCCCGGTCATGCGCAACGGCCTCGCCCAGGGGCCGGTACTCGTCCAGGTGCCGCGCGCGGGCTATCTCGTCGTGCTCGTGTGCCAGACCTGCCGCGAGCCCGTCCGCTGCCCCCACTGCCAGGGGCCGGTGCGTTCGGCGGCCGACCGGGCGGCGTGCGGCTGGTGCGCGCGACCGGTCGTCGGATGGCGCTGCGAGGAGTGCGGCGACACGCGGTGGCGGGCCCCCGTCGTGGGTGCCGAACGCACCGCCGAGGAACTCGGCCGCGCGTTCCCCGGGACGAAGGTGATCGCCTCCCAGGGCCGCCGCATCGTCGACGAGGTCGACGCCGAGCCCGCCCTCGTCATCGCCACGGTCGGGGGAGAGCCGCGCGCCGCGGGCGGCTATGCGGCCGCCGTCCTCCTCGACACCGAACAGCTCCTGACCCGGCTCGACCTCCGCGCGTCCGAGGAGGCCTATCGCCGCTGGTCCAACGCTACCGCGCTCGTGAAGCCCGGAGCCGAGGGCGGCACCGTCGTCGCCGTCGGCCCCACCCAGGCCGTGCCGCTCCAGGCGCTGGTCCGCTTCGACCCCGCCGGGTTCGCCTCCCGCGAGCTCGCCGAGCGCGCCGAGACCCACCTCCCGCCTGCGGCCCGCATGGTCACCGTCGAGGGGCCGCGCCGCGCCCTCGACGAGTTCGTCGACCTCGCCGACCTGCCCGCCGTCACCGAGGTGCTCGGCCCGGTCGAGCTGCCCGCGCGCGGCCCCGACGAGCCGCTGTCCCGGCTGACGCTGCGCGCCCCACGGCAGGACACCCCCGCCCTGCTCGCCGGGGTCCGCGGTGCCGTCGGCGTACGCACGGCCCGCAAGAGCGAGGGCGCGCTCCGCGTGCGCGTCGACCCGGCGGCGCTGGGCTGACGTCTGGCGCCGCGGAGGTCGGCGTACGCTCGCCCCCAACACGTCGGCCGTCCCACCGCCGGAGGAACCCATGACCAGGCCCGATCCCTTGTCCGAAGACCAGGCCCCGACCCTGCGGTCGCGCGGGTGGTTCGCCGACCCGGCGGACGCGACCTCGTCGGCGCTGCACGTCGAGCGCTTCCTGAACTACGGCCTGACGCCCGAGGAGCTGACCTCGGGCAGACCCATCATCGGGATCGCCCAGTCCGGCTCCGACCTCTCCCCGTGCAACCGGCACCACCTCGTCCTGGCCCAACGCGTCCGCGACGGCATCATCGCGGCCGGGGGAGTCCCCATCGAGTTCCCGACCCACCCCATCCAGGAGACCTCGCGGCGCCCGGGGGCGGCGCTCGACCGGAACCTCGCCTACCTGGGGCTGGTCGAGGCCCTCCACGGCAACCCGATCGACGGTGTCGTGCTGACAACGGGCTGCGACAAGACCACGCCGGCGATGCTCATGGCCGCCGCGACCATGGACCTCCCGGCGATCGCGCTGTCGGTCGGTCCGATGCTGAACGGGTGGTTCCGGGGTCGGCGCGCCGGGTCGGGGACGATCGCCTGGGAGGGCCGGGAGATGCTGGCGGCCGGAGAGATCGACCGCGAGGAATACCTCGCCATGGTCGCCTCGGCGACGCCGTCGGTGGGCTATTGCAACACCATGGGGACGGCGTCGACGATGAACGCGCTGGCCGAAGCCCTCGGCATGATGCTGCCTGGCAGTGCCGCGATTCCCGCGCCCCGTCGCGAGCGGGCCCAGGCCGCGTACGCGACCGGCCGCCGCATCGTCGAGCTCGTCCAGGCCGACGTGCGCCCCTCCGACATCCTCACCCGGGAGGCCTTCGTCAACGCGATCGCGGTGTGTGCCGCGATCGGCGGTTCCACCAACGCCCCCATCCACCTCGCCGCCATCGCCCGCCACATGGGCGTCGAGCTCGAGCTGGACGACTGGGAGCGCGTCGGCCACCACGTCCCGCTGCTGGTGAACCTGCAGCCGGCGGGGGAGTTCCTCGCCGAGGACTTCTACCTCGCGGGCGGCGTGCCCGCGGTGGTGCGTCAGCTGATGGACGCCGGCCTGATCCACCGCGACGCGCTCACGGTCGACGGCCGCACGATCGGCGAGGCCTGCGCCGGCGCCGAGATCGCCCTGCCCGAGGTGATCCGGCCCTTCGACACGCCCCTGCTTGCCGACGCCGGTCTGGTCGTCATGCGCGGCAACCTGTTCGACGCCGCCGTCATGAAGACCTCGGTCATCGACGACGAGTTCCGCACTCGCTACCTGTCCGATCCCGACGACCCGGAGGCGTTCGAGGCGACCGCGTACGTCTTCGACGGGCCCGAGGACCACCACGCCCGCATCGACGACCTGACGATGGACGAGCGTTCCGTCCTGGTCATGCGAGGCACCGGACCGATCGGCTATCCCGGGGCGGCCGAGGTCGTCAACATGCGGCCACCGGCCGCGCTGCTGCGGGCCGGCATCTCGTCCCTTCCGTGCCTGGGCGACGGGCGCCAGTCGGGGACCTCCGGCTCGCCGTCGATCCTCAACGCCTCCCCCGAGGCCGCGGCGGGCGGCAACCTCGCCCTGCTGCGCACCGGAGACCGGCTGCGCATCGACCTGCGCAGGCGCCGGGTGGACGTCCTGCTGGACGACGCCGAACTGGCGCCCCGGCGTACGCGGTTGGAGGAGGCGGGCGGCTATGCGATGCCCGAGTCGCAGACGCCGTGGCAGGAGATCCACCGCCGAACGGTCGGTCAGATGAATACCGGCATGGTGATCGAGGACGCCGTGCGCTTCCAGCGGGTGGCGCGGACGCATCCCGTGCCGCGCCCGAGCCACTGAGCGGGTCCGACCCGCACGTCGCGTTAGGGTCTGCCATGGATTCGTCGTCACAGGGCCGTCCCTCCCGAACGGGCCCGGTCCAGCAGCCGGAGCGGCTCTGGTGGCTGCTCCTGACCGTGCCGCTGGCGGCACTCGCCTCCGCGGTGCCCCTGTTCATGTCGTGGATCAACCTCTGCGGCATCAGCGGCTGCAGCGGCGGCGGCTACGGCGTCTCCTACGGGCCCGAGCCCATCAGCTGGCTCCTCAACGCGCTCATCGGGGTGTTCTTCGGCCTGGCGGTGGGCCTCCTGCCCTGGGGACGACCACGCCCGCGATTGATCGCGGGCGCCGTGATCGCCGTCGTCGTCCTGGTCGCGCTCACCGGGCTCATGCTGGTCGAGAAATACTCCTAGGCAACCCCGTTAGGCTGGGTCGGTGCGCCTCGTCTTCGCCGGAACCCCGGATGTCGCCCTGCCCAGCCTCGACGCCCTCGTGGAGTCCGACCACGACGTCGTCTCCGTCGTCACTCGCCCCGACGCGCCGGCGGGCCGCGGCAAGCGCCTCGTCGCCTCGCCCGTCGCCGTCCGGGCCGAGCAGCTCGGGCTCGAGGTCCTGAAGCCCGACCACCCGCGCGACCCCGACTTCGTCGAGCGGCTGACGGCGCTCGCCCCCGACTGCTGCCCCGTGGTCGCGTACGGCGCCCTGGTCCCGCAGCACGTGCTCGACATCCCGCGCCTCGGCTGGGCCAACCTGCACTTCTCGCTGCTCCCGCGCTGGCGGGGCGCCGCGCCGGTGCAGCGCGCGGTGATGGCCGGTGACGCCGAGACCGGGGCCTGCGTGTTCCGGCTCGTCCGAGAGCTCGATGCCGGCGACGTGTACGCGAACTTCCGCACTCCGATCGCGGCCGGGGAGACCTCCGGCGAGCTGCTCGACCGCCTGGCCGTCGACGGCGCGCGACTGCTCGTCGACACGATGGACGCGCTGGCGGACGGAACCGCCGACGCCACGCCCCAGCCGGCCGACGGGGTCAGCCTCGCCCCCAAGATCACCGTCGCCGACGCCGAGATCGACTGGTCGGCCACCGACGAGGAGGTGGACCGCCTCGTCCGCGGCTGCGCCCCGGCGCCCGGCGCCTGGACGACATTCCGCGGTGAGCGGTTCAAGGTGCTCCGCGCCCGCCCCGTGGGCGGCGACCGCCTCCCGGCGGGCGAGTTGAGGGCCACCAAGAAGTCCCTCGAGGTCGGCACCGGCACACGCCCGGTCGCCCTCGAACTCGTGCAGGCCCAGGGCAAGAAGGCCATGGCGGGAGCCGACTGGGCCCGCGGCGTCCAGCTCGTCCCCGGCGAGGGGCTGGGACGATGAGCGCGCCGAAGGCCGGACCGACCAAGAAGAACCAGGGCCGCCCCCGCCGCCGCATCGACCCCGCCCGGCGGGCCGCATACGACGCCCTGCGCGCCGTCACCGGCCAGGACGCGTACGCCAACCTCGTCGGCCCCGACCTCCTGCAGCAGCGCCACGTGTCCGGGCGCGACGCCGCGTTCGCGACCGAGCTGCTGAACGGCACGTGTCGGCTGCAGGGAACCTACGACCGCATCATCGAGGCCGCCTCCGGACGCGACATGAAGACCCTCCAGCCGAGCGTCGTCGACGTCCTGCGGCTCGGGGCCCACCAGATCCTGTCGATGCGCGTGCCGGCCCACGCCGCGGTCGCGGCCTCGGTCGATCTCGCCGGCGCGGCCATCGGCGAGCGTGTCACGGGCGTCGTGAACGCCATCACCCGCAAGATCGCCGCGCGCGACCTCGACGCGTGGCTCGACCAGCTCGCCGAGGGCCTCGACGAGCGCGGCACGCTGGCGCTGCGTACGCACCACCCGCGATGGATCGTGGACGCGTACGCCGAGGTGCTGCCCGCCGACGAGCTCGAGGCCGCCCTCGCCGCGAACAACGTGGCGCCGACGACGAGCCTCGTCATCCGCCCCGGCCTGGCGACTGTCGACGAACTGGTCGCCGCCGGCGCCACCGTGAACCCCGAGGTGCCCACCGCTGCGTACCTGTCGGGGGCCCCCGGCGACATCGCCGCGGTCCGCGAGGGCCGCGCCGGCGTGCAGGACCCCGGCTCGCAGCGGGTCGCGCTGGCCCTCGCCGCGCCTGACCTCGAGGCGCCCGACGGCCCGTGGCTCGACCTGTGCGCGGGCCCCGGCGGCAAGGCCGCGCTCCTCGCGGGGCTCGCCATCGAGCGCGGCACCACGCTCGTCGCCAACGAGCTCCAGCCCCACCGCGCCGAGCTCGTGATCCGGGCCCTCCGCGCGTACGCGGGGGAGCACGCCCCGACCGTCGTCTGCGGTGACGGCACCGATCCTGCCTGGGAGCCGCGGTCGTTCGCCCGCGTCATGACCGACGTGCCGTGCTCTGGCCTCGGCGCGCTGCGACGCCGCCCGGAGTCGCGCTGGCGGCGTACGCCCGCCGACGTCGCGGACCTCGTCCCGCTGCAGCGGCGCCTCCTGGCCAGCGCCCTCGACTCGGCCCTGCCGGGCGGCGTGGTCGCGTACGTCACCTGCTCGCCCCACCACGCCGAGACCGCCGAGGTGGTCGATGCCGTGCTGGCCGAACGCGGCGGGGCCGCCCGCATCACCGCGGACACGCAGCTGTGGCCCCACCGCGACCGGACGGACGCGATGTTCTGCGCGTTGCTGCGCGTGGACTGAGGCAGAACGCTAGGCTCACCCCTCGTGGGAATGAAGATCACGCCGAGCATCCTGAACTCCGACTTCGCCGCCCTGGGCGGTGAGATCGGGCGCATCCCGTCATGCGACGCCCTGCACATCGACGTGATGGACAACCACTTCGTGCCGAACCTGACGATCGGCCTGCCCGTGGTCGAGTCGATCCGGAAGTCGACCGACAAGATGCTCGACATCCACCTGATGATCGAGGACCCCGACCGCTGGGCCCCGGCGTACGCGGAGGCCGGCGCCGAGTCGGTGACCTTCCACGTCGAGGCCGCCAAGGCGCCGATCCGGCTGGCGCGCGAGCTGCGCGCCCGGGGGGCCCGAGCGTCCATGGGGCTGAAGCCCGCGACGCCGATCGAGCCCTATGCCGACCTGCTGGCCGAGCTCGACATGGTGTTGATCATGACCGTCGAGCCAGGCTTCGGCGGCCAGAAATTCCTCGACCTCTGCCTGCCGAAGATCCGGCGTACGCGGGAGTTGCTCGGCACGCTCGACAAGGACATCTGGCTGCAGGTCGACGGCGGTGTCTCCGAGGCGACGATCGAGCGCTGCGTGGAGGCGGGTGCCGACGTGTTCGTCGCCGGCTCGGCGGTGTTCGGCGCCGACGATCCGGACGCGATGGTGCGTACGCTGCGCGAGAAGGCGGAGCTGTTCGCGGGGCACCAGCACTGAATGCTGGGGGTTCGTTGCTGAACCCCGGGGTTCGTCCTCGGGGTTCGAGGTGAGCGCGAACCCCAGGGTGCGCCGCGAAGCCCGCATGCAGGGTGCGTGCTGAACCTCAGGGTTCGTGCCGAACTCCACACCTCGTCCCCCTGGCGCTCGCTCGGCGAACCTCACGAGTCGCGCCGCCGCAGGTAGCGCTCGAACTCCTTCGCGATCGCGTCGCCCGATGCCTCCGGCAGTTCCGTCTCGTCCTGGTCCTCCTCGAGGCTGTGGACATAGTCGGCGAGGTCCTCGTCGGACTCCACCACCTCCGCGACGCCGCGCTCCCAGGCGCGCGCGAGTTCCGGCAACTCGGTGACGTCCACGTCGAGGTCGGCCGTGTCCTCCAGCCGCTGGATCAGCGCCAGCGTGGCCTTCGGGTTCGGCGGCGACGCGACGTAGTGGGGGACCGCCGCCCACAGGCTCACCACGTCCAACCCGGCGCGGGCGCAATCGTCGGCCAGCAGGCCCACGATGCCGGTCGGCCCCTCATAGCTCGAGACCTCCACGTCGAAGCGTTCGGCGAGGTCGCGGTTCGGCGCCGTGCGGGAGACGGGGATCGGCCGCGAATGGGGCGAGTCGGCCAGCAGCGCGCCGAGCATGACCACCAGGGAGGGCCTGGTCGACCGCACCGCCGACACCAGAGCCGCACTGAAGGACTTCCACCGCAGGTTCGGCTCCGGCCCCGACACGAGCACCACGTCGCGGCCCTGCAGGTCGCCGACCCACAACGTCGTGGCCGGCCATTCGATCGACCGCCCTCGCCGCGTGGACGTGACGACGGGTCGGTTCACCTGGAAATCGTAGTAGTCCTCGGAGTCCAACGTGAACGCCACTTCGGCCTGCGACGCCTCCACCAGGTGGGTGAGCGCGTCGGTGGCGGCCGATCCCGCGTCATTCCAGCCGTCGAAGGCCATCACCACGACGGGCGCGGTGAGGTCGCGCAGGTCGGGACGGGGATCGAGGCTCGACGGATCGGACATGGTGTCGACTCTAGTCCCGCACGGCTCGCCCTCCCCGAGTGTGTCCAGTTGGGACTTGTCACGTTCTTTGGCAGACTTGCGGCGATATGACCGCCACCAGCCAGCCCGCGCTCCGACCCGACGAGCACGCAGGCGCACGCCTCCCTGCCGCGCTGTGGGACTTCGACGGCACCCTCGCCGACACCGAGCCGATCTGGATCCGGGCCGAGTACGCGCTGGTGGCCGAGTTGGGCGGCCGATGGAGCGACGAGCACGCCCACAACCTGGTCGGCAACAGCCTGATCGACTCGGGGCGCTACATCGTCGACGTCCTCGGCCGCAACGACCTGACCCCGGAGTGGGTCGTCGCCCGCCTCGTCGAGCAGGTCGACGCGGAGTTGCGCACCGGTGACATCCCGTGGCGGCCGGGCGCCCTCGAGCTGCTCGACTCCTTCGCCGAGTCCGACGTGCCGT
The DNA here is from genome assembly GCF_054776655.1 of Mariniluteicoccus flavus. NCBI lineage: Bacteria > Bacillati > Actinomycetota > Actinomycetes > Propionibacteriales > Propionibacteriaceae > Mariniluteicoccus > Mariniluteicoccus flavus. The sequence goes on from NZ_BAAHBN010000003.1 coordinate 416,824, forward strand.
GTGCGCTGGTGTCGGCGTCCTACCGCAGCACACTCGACGCGGCGGTCTCCCGGCTGCGCCCCGACGCGTTCGCGACGGTCGTCGCCGGCGACGAGGTGCGCGTCGGCAAGCCCGATCCCGAGCCCTACCTGGAGGCCTGCCGCCGCCTCGAGGTCGACCCGCGCGACTGCGTGGTGCTCGAGGACTCGATCCCCGGAACGACCTCCGGCAACGCATCAGGCGCGTTCGTGCTGGCGATCCGCAACCACGTCGACCTCCCGCAGGCCGATCGCCGCCACGTCGTCGACACGCTGGTCGGCCTGACGGCCCACGAGGTCGCCGCGCTGCACCCCGGGTCGGACCGATGAGGGCCCGCGGCCTGTTCGCCACCCTCGTCGCCGCAGTCCTGGCCGTCGCCGGGTGCTCGGCAGGGGCCGAGAAGAAGCCGATCCATCGCCCGCTGGCGGTGCTGCTGCCGTTCCAGTTCCTGACCAGCGACCCCGCCTTCGCCGCCGACGAGGGGTCTGACACGGTCGCCTACCACGCCTTCCAGCGCCTGATGTCGATCCAGCCCGGCGGCACCGGTCCCGAGCGCGACGCGGCCGAGTGCAAGTTCATCGACGACATCACCTACACCTGCGTGCTCATCCCGCGCCTGCAGTTCAACAACGGGCAGAAGCTCACGACCGAAGACGTGAAGTTCTCGATCGAGCGCGCCCAGCGGGTCGCCCGGCCGGGGACCCCCGGTCGTCTCCTCGACTCGATCGCCTCGATGGAGATCCGCTCCGAGCGACGCATCGACTTCACCCTGAAACACCCCGACAACAACTTCGCGTACGCGCTGGCCTCGCCCGCCGCGTCGATCGTCAGCCGGAAGGAATATCCGGCCGACGGCCCCCGGGGCGGCTTCGAGCGACCCGTGGGCTCCGGGCCCTACGTCCTCAGCTATCACGACCTCGGTCAGGTGCGGTTGGACCGCAACCCCGGCTACCAGGGCGGCATGTATCCCTTCCCCAACCAGTTGGTCCTCTATTCCGCGTCCGATCCCGCGGCCGGCCGACTCCTGAGCACTGATCGCATGGACGCCCTGTGGGCCGTGGCTCCTCCGGGCGGGAAAGTCCCGGCGGGGTTCGCGACGATCACGTTCGAGCACGGTGAGTCGAGTCGGCTGGAGTGGAACCCGACCTCGCCGCAGCGCGGCGACGCAGCACTCCGGGCCTACGTGCGCGATGCCACGGCTGTGCTGCGCACCCAGACGTCGAACCGTCCCGCGCCGCTCGAGCCGCAGATCGGCGAGTTCCCCCGCGAAGCGCGGCCGACACCACCCGCCGGGACGCACGAGCTCACCCTCAGCCACCCCAGCGCCGATCGCCGCGCCGCCGACCTGGCCGCTGCCGTCGAGCGGGAGTTGGAGAAGGCGGCGTCGGTGAAAGTGACGGTGCGCCCCGACGCCCGCGACAGCGACCTGTGGGTCACGTTCGACCACACGCCCACCGCGGGCCTCCTGATGACGTTGCAGCACTGGACCGACTTCCCGCTGCCCGGCCGACAGGAGCGGATCAGGGAGTTGGTGCGCGCCCATCAGCGCACGAGCAGGGCCGAGGACCGCGACGCGACCGCCGCCGCCCTGCTGCGCGAGGCTGCCCAGGACGCGACCCTCCTGCCGCTGACGCAGGCCGACCTGGTCGTCCCGGTCCGCGACGGCCTGACCGTCGACGACGAGTTCAAGAACCATGCCGGCCCCAACAACCAGCTCGGTGGATGGGCACTTCGATGGTGACCCCCGACCACTCCGGCGTACGCACGGGCCCGCTGGCCGAGGGGGAGTGGGTGACGCTCACCGACCCGAAGGGCAAGAAGCACTCGATCAGGCTGACGCCCGGCAAGTCATTCCACACGACCAAGGGCGGCGTGCCGCACGACGACATCATCGGCGGCCCGGACGGCAACGTCGTCACCTCGGTCGGCGGCATGGCGTTCCTCGTGCTGCGGCCGTTGCTCTCCGACTACACGGTGACGATGCCGCGGGGCGCGGCGATCATCTATCCGAAGGAGGCGGCCCAGATCGTCGGGCTCCTCGACGTCTTTCCCGGGGCGCGGGTGCTCGAGGCGGGAGTGGGTTCGGGCGGCCTGTCCCTCTCCCTGTTGCGCGCCCTCGGGCCGACGGGACGCCTCGTGTCGGTGGAGCGGCGTGCGGACTTCGCGGAGATCGCCGGTCGCAACGTCGAGAACTGGGTCGGCGGCCCCCACCCGGCCCACACCATCGTCGTGGGCGACCTCGTCGAGGTCCTGCAGGCCGACGGCGACGACCCGTCGTCCGAGGACCACCAGGACCGCGTACGCGTCGGCGAGGTCGACCGCGTGATCCTCGACATGCTGGCCCCGTGGGACTGCATCGACGACGTGGCCCGCCACCTCGTGCCGGGCGGCGTGCTGCTCTGCTACGTGGCCACCACCACCCAGCTCGGGCGCACCATGGACCAGATCCGCGTCCACGAGGGGTTCACCGAGCCCGAGGGGCTCGAGACGACGATCCGCGGCTGGCACGCGGAGGGCCTGGCGATCCGCCCGGCCCACGGGTCGACGTCCCACACGGGCTTCCTGATCGTCGCGCGCCGGCTCGCGCCGGGCGTGACCACGCCGAAGCGCAAGCGTCGCCCGGCCCCGGGCGCGTACGGCGCCGACTACACCGGCCCGCGCCCGTCGTGGGCGATCGACCCCGAGGCGGGTCGACTGCCGACGGAGTGAGGCGCGACCTCCACGTTGGCTGAGCGAGCGCGACCTCCAGGTTGGCTGAGTGAGGCGCGACCTCCACGTTGGCTGAGTGAGGCGCGACCTCCACGTTGGCTGAGTGAGGCGCGACCTCCACGTTGGCTGAGCGAGCGCCAGCGAGTCGAAGCCTTCTGTCACACCCTCCCGGTAGCCTCGGGGAATGACGCCTGAGCCCCACCCGCACGACTTCGCGCTCCTCGAGAAGCGCCTCAGCGAAGCGCGCCAGGACGCCCGTTCGGTCGCCGCCCAGAACGAGCGCCTCTCGCGCACGCTCAAGGAGGCCCGCGACCGGCTCATCGCGCTCAAGTCCCAGCTCGACGCGCTCGCCGAGCCCCCGGTCACGTTCGGCGTCGTCGAGCGGGTGGTGGACCCCGAACTCGGTGCGGCCGTTCCGGTGGTCGACCTCAACGTCTCCAACCGCCGCGTACGCACGACCGTGTCGGCCGAGGTGCCCACCCGCGACCTCCGGGCTGGTGCCCAGGTCGTCGTCAACGACTCCATGGTCGTCGTCGGCGTCGTCGACACTCCCGAGCGCGGCGAGGTGATGTCGGTCAAGGACCTGCTCGAGGACCGCCGCCGCGCCCTCGTGGTCGCCCACTCCGACGAGGAGCTCGTGGTGCGGCTGGCCGACACGCTGCTCGACACCGAGATCCGCGCCGGCGACCAGCTCCTGATCGACCGCAAGGTGCTGTTCGCCTTCGAGGTCGTGCCGAAGCTCGACGTCGAGGAGCTGGTGCTCGAAGAGGTGCCCGACATCGACTATTCGGCGATCGGCGGCCTCACGAGCCAGATCGGCCTGATCCAGGACGCGGTCGAGCTGCCGTTCCTCCACCGCGACCTGTACGCGGCCTACGAGCTGACGCCGCCGAAGGGCGTCCTGCTCTATGGCCCGCCCGGCTGCGGAAAGACCATGATCGCGAAGGCCGTGGCCAATTCGCTGGCGAAGAAGGTGACGGCCACGACCGGCCAGGAGGGCCGCTCGTTCTTCTTCAACGTCAAGGGCCCCGAGCTGCTGAACAAATATGTCGGCGAGACCGAGCGCCACATCCGGCAGATCTTCCAGCGGGCCCGCGCCAAGGCGTCGGAAGGCATGCCGGTGATCGTCTTCTTCGACGAGATGGACTCGCTGTTCCGCACCCGCGGCTCGGGCGTCTCGAGCGATGTCGAGAACACGATCGTGCCCCAGCTGCTGTCCGAGCTCGACGGCGTGGAGGGGCTCGACAACGTCATCGTGATCGGCGCCTCCAACCGCGAGGACATGATCGACCCCGCCATCCTGCGGCCAGGCCGGCTCGACGTGAAGATCCGCATCGAGCGGCCCGACGCCGAGGCCGCCCGGGAGATCTTCGCGAAATACCTGACCGCGGGCCTGCCGCTGCTCGAGGCCGACGTGGCGGAGTTCGGCGGCTCCGCCGAACGCTGCCGGGCGGCGATGGTCGACGCGGTGGTCGACCACATGTATGCGACCACCAAGGACAACGAGTTCCTCGAGGTGACATACGCCGGGGGCGACACCGAGGTGCTCCACTTCAAGGACTTCAGCTCGGGCGCGATGATCCGCAACATCATCGACCGCGCGAAGAAGGCCGCGATCAAGGAGAAGATCGCCGGCGGCTCGGGCGGCATCGGCGTGGCCATGCTCCTGCAGGCCTGCGACGACGAGTTCGCCGAGAACGAGGACCTGCCCAACACGAGCAATCCCGACGACTGGGCGAAGGTGTCGGGCCGCAAGGGGGAGCGCATCGTCCACATCCGCACGCTGTTCACGAGCAAGCAGCCGACCGAGCGGACGATCGAGACGGCGCGGACGACGGGGCAATACCTCTAGGTCGCCATCTCCTAGTCCACCGGCAGGCCCTGCGCCCGGCGACGGCGCAGCGACTGGACGAGGAACGCCATCAGCCGCCAGCCGCACAGCAGGAAGCCGAGCACGAGCACGGCGACGACGACGTCGGCGGTCTTGGGCTGGGGCCTCATGAGATAGCGGTGGAGGAATCCACCCGCGACGGTGCAGGCCCATACGCCCAGCGCCGACACCTCGGTGAGGGGGTTGCGCCAGGATCGGGTCATCACCCAGCCCACCGCCAGGCCGGCGAGGAAGGGCCACGTGGTCTGCCACACGGTCGCCGGGGCGAGGGACCGCTCGTGGCTGACGCGGCTGATCAGCAGGAAGGTCATGACGAGGGTGACGTCGAGGACCCCGGCCATGACCTTCTGCCCGGGGACTTGTCGCACGGGCCGACACTACGCCAATCGGTAGGCTCGCCACCATGCGCAGCCTGTTCGGCCTGGAGACGGAGTTCGGCATCACGGTGACCGGCGACGGGCCCGCGACCGACCTCCACCCGATGCACTGGTCGAACGCGGTGATCCGCGCATACGCCGGCCTCGCCACGGTGAACGAGGGCTGGGACTACGCGACCGAGAGCCCGCTGGTCGACGCGCGCGGGTTCACGGTCGACCGCGGCACCGCTGATCCCAGCCAGCTCACCGACGACGACACGATGGCCAACCTCGTGCTGACCAACGGGGCGCGGCTCTATGTCGACCACGCCCACCCCGAATATTCCGGGCCCGAGGTCACCAGCGCCCGCGAGGCCGCGCGCTTCGACGCGGCCGGGGACCGCCTCGCCCATCTCGCCGCAACCGAGGCCGCGCGCCGCCTGGGCCAGCCGCTGCGCCTGTGGAAGAACAACACCGACGGCAAGGGCCAGTCCTACGGCACCCACGAGAACTACCTCGTCTCGCGCGCGACCCCGTTCTTCCGCTTCGTCACGCAGTTCTCGGGCTTCCTCGTGAGCCGACAGGTCTTCACCGGAGCCGGCCGCGTGGGCCTCGGCCAGAAGTCCGGTACGCCGGGCTTCCAGCTCGCCCAGCGCGCCGACTTCTTCGAGGCCGAGGTCGGCCTCGAGACCACGCTGAACCGGCCCGTGATCAACACCCGCGACGAGCCCCACGCCGACCACAGGGTGCATCGTCGGCTCCATGTCATCACCGGCGACGCCAACCAGTCGCAGTGGCAGACGTGGCTCAAGGTCGGCACGGCCGCGCTGGTCCTGCGGGCCATCGAGGCCGGTGAGCTGTCCAACGACCTGCGCCCCGTCGACGCGGTCCGCGCCATGCAGCAGGTCAGCCACGACCTCGCGTTCGACACCCGGTTCCTGCTCGAGGACGGCACCACGACGACGGCCGTCGAGCTCCAGGAGGCGTACGCCGAGGCCGTCGCCCGGACGCTCGATCGCGAGGGGTCGACCGGCGACGAGGACGCGGTCCTGGCCGCGTGGGTCGACGTTCTCGGCGACCTGCGCCGCGACCCCACGCGGCTCGCCGATCGGCTCGACTGGGCGGCCAAACTGGCGCTGCTGGAGCGCTATCGGGACCGCGACGGCCTGGCGTGGGACCACCCGAAGCTCGCGCTGGTCGACCTGCAGTACGCCGAGGTCGACCCCGCCCGCAGCCTCCACCACGCGCTGGTCCGTGCCGGCCGCATGCAGTCGATGTTCACCGAGGCCGAGGTGGAGGACGCGCGGCTCAACCCGCCGGCCGACACCCGGGCGTACTTCCGGGGGCGCCTGATGCAGCGCTTCGGCGCGCGCGTGGCGGCGGCGTCGTGGGACTCGGTGATCGTGGACGTGCCGGGGCGGAAGGCGCTGCTGCGCATCCCGACGCTCGACCCGTGGCGAGGCACCCGCGAGCACGTGGGCGAGGCGATGGAGGCCTCGGCCGACCTGGCCGAGCTCGTGGCGCGGCTCGACATCGCGTGAGCGCTGGCTGAGCGACGTAGGAGCCGAAGCGCTGGCTGAGCGACGTAGGAGTCGAAGCGCTGGCTGAGCGACGTAGGAGTCGAAGCGCTGGCTGAGCGAATCATTCCTGTCAGTCCCCACCACTAGAGTGGTCCCACCACCGCATCGATCAGGAGGCAGCCATGAGCGAGTCCAGGGCCGAGCGCCACTCCCGCCGCGACCACGAGACCGACGAGGTCACCGAGTCCGCTCCCCAGAGCCAGGAGCAGGTCGCCGAGATCGACGACATCCTCGACGAGATCGACGGCGTGCTCGAGGTGAACGCCGAGGAGTTCGTGCGCTCCTTCGTCCAGAAGGGCGGCCAGTGAGCTCCCGCGACTTCGGCATTCCCGCGCCCTACCTCCGCGCCGGCACGTCCTCGTTCACCGAGTTCGTGGGCCAGGTCGCGCCCGAGCTGCTGCCCGCCGGCCGCCAGGTGACCGGCGACGCGTCCGCCCTCGCGCCCCACGGCACCACGATCGTCGCGGCGACGTACGCGGGCGGCGTCGTCATGGCGGGCGACCGCCGCGCCACGATGGGCAACATCATCGCCCAGCGCGACATCGAGAAGGTGTTCGCCGCCGACGAGTTCTCGCTGGTCGGCATCGCCGGCACCGCGGGGCTCGCGGTCGAGATGGTGCGCCTGTTCAAGGTCGAGCTGGAGCACTACGAGAAGATCGAGGGCGCCCCGCTGTCCCTCGACGGCAAGGCCAACCGGCTGTCGGCGATGATCCGCGGCAACCTCGCGATGGCGATGCAGGGCCTCGCTGTGCTTCCGCTGTTTGCCGGCTGGGACACCGCGCGCAACGAGGGGCGCATCTTCTCCTACGACGCCACCGGCGGTCGCTATGAGGAGACGGCGTTCCACTCGGTCGGCTCGGGCTCGATGTTCGCCCGCGGCTCGCTGAAGAAGCTGTATCGGCCCGACCTCGACGCCATGGAGTGTGCGACGGCCGTCGTCCAGGCGCTCTACGACGCCGCCGACGACGACTCCGCGACCGGAGGCCCCGACCTCCAGCGCCGCATCTTCCCCGTGTGCATGGTCGCGTCGGCCGACGGCATCCGCCGCCTCGACGAGACCGAGCTCGGCGGCGTCGTCGACCGCATTGTTGAGGGCCGCCGCGAGCGTCCCGACGGCCCAGCCGCGCCGCTGACCTGACCGACCCCAGATCTGACCGCCCCGCCCGCAAACCCCTTCCAGCCAAGGAGATCCCGCGATGAGCATGATGTACGTCGCCCCCGAGCAGCAGATGAAGGACCGCGCCGACTTCGCTCGCAAGGGCATCGCCCGCGGACGTTCGGTGGTCGTGCTCCGCTATGCCGACGGCATCTGCTTCGTCGCCGAGAACCGCTCGCAGGCCCTCCACAAGGTCAGCGAGATCTATGACCGCATCGGCTTCGCCGCCGTCGGCCGCTACAACGAGTTCGAGAACCTCCGCATCGCAGGAATCCGCCACGCCGACATGCGCGGCTATTCCTACGATCGCGCCGACGTGACCGGCCGCGGGCTGGCCAACGCGTACGCCCAGCTCCTCGGCACCATCTTCAGCTCGGGCGGCGAGAAGCCCTACGAGGTCGAGATCATCGTGGCTGAGCTCGGTGAGACCCCCGAGGGCGACCAGATCTATCGCCTGACCTATGACGGGTCGGTCGGCGACGAGGAACACCTCGCGGTCATGGGCGGGACGGCCGACGCGATCGCCGACGCCGTCGAGGCCGGCTTCACCGACGCGATGTCGCTGGGCGAGGCCGTGCGGCTGGCGGTCCGTGGCCTGTCCGGTGAGGGGGATCGGCTCGAGGTGGCGTCGCTGGAGGTGGCGGTGCTCGACCGCACCCGCACGACCCAGCGCAAGTTCCGGCGGGTGGGCGCCGACGAGCTGACTGCGCTGCTCGGGGCGGGGGAGTGACTCCTCGACTCGCTGGCGCTCGCTCGGAGAACGTGGATTCGCACGCTCGCTCGGAGAACGTGGATTCGCACGCTCGCTCGGAGGACGTGGACTCACCGGTGGTCGTCATCGGCGCCGGGCTCGTCGGCGCGTCCGTCGGTTGCGCCCTGACCGCCGCCGGCCGCGAGGTCCACCTTCGCGATGCCGTCCCGGCCCATGTCCAGGTCGCCGCGAGCCTCGGTGCCGGCAGCGAGGCGGAGGTCGACCCCGACGACGTCGCCCTCGTCGTCGTCGCCGTCCCGCCCCGGGCCCTCGCCGACGTCGTCGCCGGAGCCCTCGCCGAGTTCCCGAACGCCGTCGTCACCGACGTCGGCTCGGTCAAGCGGCGCGTGCTGGCCGGACTGCAGGAGAGCGGCGTACCACTCGATCGCTACGTCGGCTCCCACCCCATGGCCGGCTCCCACGTCGCCGGCCCTGTCGGCGCCCGCGCCGACCTGTTCGTCGACCGCACCTGGGTCGTCACGCCGCACGCCGCGGCTGCGCCCCACGCGGTTGACGCCGTACGCCGCCTCGCCACCGACTGCGGCGCCCGCCTGGTGACCATGCACGCCGCCGAGCACGACGTGGCCGTCGCGGCTGTGTCTCACCTGCCCCACGCCGTGTCGGCGCTGGTCGCCGCCGGGCTCACCGACACCGACCCCGCCCACCTCGCCCTCGCGGGTCAGGGCCTGCGCGACGTCACCCGCATCGCCGCCGGCGACCCCGACCTGTGGGAGCAGATCCTCACCGAGAACGCCGAGGCGGTCGGCGCCCAGCTCGACGCGCTGGCGGCGCGGCTGGAGCACCTCGCCTCTGCGGTCCGTGACGGCCCCGGCGTACGCGAGGCCCTGCAGCGCGGCGTCGACGGCACCCGCGCGATCCCCGGCAAGCACGGCGCGGCGGCAGTCGACTATGCCCACGTGAGCGTCGAGATCCCCGACGAGCCCGGCTCGCTGGGCCGCCTGTTCCGTGACGCCGACGAGGTCGGCGTGAACATCGAGGACATCGCGATCGACCACGACCCGGTGCGCCAGATCGGCCACCTCGAGTTGGCGGTCGCCCCCGACCGCGCCGCCGGCCTGGCCGACGCGATGCGGTCCCGCGGCTGGGCGGTCGACCGCGGCCGGTGACCGGCCGCCGACGCTCAGGTGCGGCTCGGTGAACGATGCATGACATGTTGGTTCGCGCCCATGCCGCGTGGCGTGGGCGCCAGAAAGGGATGATTACTGTGACAGACGTGGAGAAGCAGCCGATGGTGATCGCCATCGACGGCCCCAGTGGGTCGGGCAAGTCGAGCACCGCGCGGGGCGTCGCCCAGCGGTTGGGACTGGCCTACCTCGACACCGGCGCGATGTATCGCGCGGCCACCTGGCTGGTCCTGCGCGACGACACCACCGACCCGACCGAGATCGCCCGCCAGGTCGCCCTCGCCGACATCGCCATCGCTACCGATCCCGCCGCCTTCGCCATCAGCGTCGACGGCACCGACGTCACCGACGCCATCCGCGAGCCCCGCATCAGCGAGCACGTGAGCCGCGTCGCCGGCGTCCAGGCCGTCCGCGACGACCTGATCGCCCGCCAGCGCGCCGCCATCACGACAGCCGGCGACCGCATCGTCGTCGAGGGCCGCGACATCACCACGGTCGTCGCGCCTGACGCGCAGGTCCGCGTCCTGCTCGTCGCCGATCCCGAGGCCCGGGTCGCCCGCCGCCAGGCCGAGCTCGGCGACCGCGCCAGCGCCGACCAGGTCACCGACCAGGTGGTCCGCCGCGACCGCGACGACTCCGCGGTCACCCGCTTCACCGAAGCGGCGCCGGGCGTGACCGTCGTCGACTCGACCCACCTCGACCTCGACGCCGTGGTCGACACCATCTGCCGCCTCGCCGAAACACCACCCCCACACGACAGCTAGCGAAGAGAGAGTGCCGTGACCGACAGCCTGGATCTCAAGAACGTGCGTACGCTCCGCACCCCCGTGACTCCCGACCTGCCGCACGTGCACACCGGCGTACCCCCGACCCGGGCCCTCGTCCTCCGCCTCCTGCGCCGCCTCGGCGCTTGGTTGTTCCGGCGCGTCTGGCGTGTCCGCACCCACGGCATGGAGAACGTGCCGATGGACGGGCCCGTCATCCTCGCCGCCAACCACCTCGGCGTCCTCGACGGCCCGCTGCTGGTCGCGATGACCCGCCGGGTCACCTTCGCGATGGCCAAGAGCGAGCTGTTCTCCGGCACCGTCGGCGAGCTGCTGGAGGTGATCGGCCAGATCCCGGTGGACCAGAACCACGTCGACACCCACGCGCTGCGACGCGCGGTGAAGGTGCTGCGCGAGGACCGCGCGTTCGCGATCTTCCCCGAGGGCGGCCGCGACGACGGCGAGATGCGGGAGATCAAGGGCGGCGCGGTCTACCTCGCGATGGTCACCGGCGCGCCCATCGTCCCGGTCGCGATCATCGGCTCGCGCCAGCCCGGACAGACGATCAGCCAGCTTCCGCGGCGCGGCGCACCCATCCACATCGTGTACGGTGAACCGATTGCCGTTCCGCAGGTCCCCTGGCCGCGTACGCAGGCCCACGTGGCGTCGACGACCGAAGAGGTACGCCGCCAGCTGGTGGACCACTTGGCGTACGCGCAGGAGATGTGCGGGATGCAGCTGCCGGGCGCACCGGCGCCGCTCGAGACCCCGACGCTGGCGGCGTGAGCGTGCCTGCCCGGCCGACACGAGCGAACCGGGCAGGATGGGACACATGAGCGAGCACGAGGCCGCAGGCACCAACGAGGGCACGAGCATCAACGAGGGCGCGATGGGGGAGTCCGGCGAGGCCGTCATCAAGCCGGTCGTCGCCGTCGTCGGCCGCCCCAACGTCGGCAAGTCGACGCTGGTCAACCGCATCATCGGGCGCCGCGAGGCCGTCGTCCAGGACACCCCGGGCGTGACGCGCGACCGCGTCTCCTATGACGCGAACTGGAACGGCAAGGACTTCGTCGTGGTCGACACCGGCGGCTGGGCGTCTGACGCCCAGGGCATGGCGGCCCAGATCGCCGAGCAGGCCGAGCTCGCCATCGCGGCCGCCGATGCCGTGCTGTTCGTCGTCGACGCCACCGTCGGCACGCTCGACGAGGACGAGGCCGTCGTCCAGGTGCTGCGCCGCTCCCACAAGCCGGTCATCCTCGCCGCGAACAAGGTCGACGACCAGCGCACCGAGGCCGAGGCCGCGTCCATGTGGAACCTCGGCCTGGGCCAGCCCTGGGCCGTCTCCGCCATGCACGGCCGCGGCACGGGCGACCTGCTCGACGCCCTGCTGGACGTGCTGCCCGAGGCGCCGGCGCAGGCGTACGACGTCGTGGGCGGGCCGCGCCGCATCGCGCTGGTCGGCAAGCCGAACGTCGGCAAGAGCTCGCTGCTGAACAAGCTCGCGGGCCGGCAGCGCGTGGTCGTCGACAACGTCGCCGGCACGACGGTCGACCCCGTCGACGAGCTGGTCGAGGTCGACGGCACGGTCTATCGGTTCATCGACACCGCCGGCATCCGCCGCCGGGTCAAGGAGGCGTCCGGCCACGAGTACTACGCGAGCCTGCGTACGCAGGGCGCCATCGAGCGCGCCGAGCTGTGCGTCATGGTCATCGACTCGTCGGAGTCGATCAGCGACCAGGACCTCCGCATCCTCACCAGCATCGAGGAGGCCGGTCGCGCGCTGGTCATCGCCTACAACAAGTGGGACCTCACCGACGAGGAGCGCCGCCACTATCTCGAGCGCGAGATCGAGCGCGACGTACAGGCGTTCGGCTGGTCGGAGCGGGTGAACATCTCGGCGCTGTCGGGCCGCAACGTCAACAAGCTCGGCAAGACCATCGAGCAGGCCCTGGCCGCGTGGGAGACCCGCATCTCGACCGGCAAGCTGAACGCGTTCCTCGGCCGCGTCGTCGCCGCCCACCCCCACCCCGTACGCGGCGGCAAGCAGCCCCGCGTCCTGTTCGGCACCCAGGCCCAGAACTGCCCGCCGACGTTTGTGCTGTTCACATCGGGGCTGCTCGACCCGGGCTATGTCCGATTCGTCGAGCGCCGCCTGCGCGAGGAGTTCGACTTCACCGGCACGCCGGTGCACGTCGAGGTGCGCGCGCGGGAGAAGCGCAAGAACCGGTGACCACCACGTTGGCTGAGCGAGCGGACTCCGCCACGTTGGTTGAGGGAGCGGACTCCACCACGTTGGTTGAGGGAGCGGACTCCACCACGTTGGCTGAGCGAGCGCAGCGAGTCGAAGCCTCGCCTCCCACCACGTTGGCTGAGGGAGCGCAGCGAGTCGAAGCCTCGCCACCCCCCACGTTGGCTGAGCGAGCGCAGCGAGTCGAAGCCTCGCCACCCCCCACGTTGGCTGAGCGAGCGCAGCGAGTCGAAGCCTCGCCACCCCCCACGTTGGCTGAGCGAGCGCAGCGAGTCGAAGCCTCGCCCAGCACCCCATGACCCAGCCACCCCGCCGGTCCTCCTGGCCCGTCCTTTTCGCGGCGCTCAGCCTCGTCTGGGGTGCGAGCTTCCTGCTGATCAAGGTCGGCCTCTACGCGCTCGTGCCGCTCCAGATCGCGGCCGGCCGCATGGTCAGCGGCGCCCTGGTCCTGGTCGTGCTCGCCCTGGCCCTGCGTACGCGGTGGCCGCGCGAGTGGTCGACCGTCGGCCACCTGTTCGTGACGGCGCTGTTCCTGTGCTCGATCCCGTACACCCTCTTCGCGCTGGCGGGGGAGCGCGTACCGTCCGCGCTCTCCGGCATCGGCAACGCCTCCACCCCTCTGTGGACCGCCGCGTTCAGCACGCTCTTCCTGCCGACCGATCGCCTGACGCGCCGCAAGGCCGCGGCGCTTCTGGTCGGCATCGTCGGCGTGCTCGTCATCCTCCAGCCGTGGCAGGTCGTCGGCCGCCCGGACCCGCTCGGGTTCGCCATGGTGTTGGGCGCGTCGTGCTGCTACGGCATCGGCTGGGTCTACAACCGCCGCTTCATCGGCGGCCGCGACCTCGGCGGGCTCGCCCAGCCGACGATGCAGCTGGTGCTCGCGAGCGTCCAGATGATCGTCGTGTACGCGGTGGCGTGGGCCGCCGGTTTCGCACCCGCGCCGCTGACAGTGCACGCGAGTGGATCGGTGGTGACGCTGGCCGTCGGATCGGTCCTGGCCCTGGGACTGGTCGGCACGGGACTCGCGACGTGGGTCCACTACGACATCGTGCGGGCGGCGGGCCCGACGGTCGGGACGATGGTGACGTACGTGATCCCGGTCGTGGCCGTCGCCCTGGGTGCGGCGTTCCTGGGGGAGCGGCTGTCGCCGCTGCAGTTCGTGGGAGCGGCGCTGGTGATCGCGGCCCCGGTGCTGATGTACGCGGGAACGCGCCGCAAGACGACCTGACGTCCTCCGAGCGAGCGCTTCGACTCAGCCGCAGAGCGGCCTCGCTCAGCACACCCGACAGGAACCAGACGCCGCATCCGCCAAGGCTCCGCGAGTCGAAGAGCCGGCCCACGCTTGCTGAGCGAGCGCCAGCGAGTCGAAGCAATCCCCGAGTTATCCACAGATCCCTCACCGCAGCGCCCCACGGCCCCTTCCGCTTCCCTAGCCTCGAAGCATGACACGAGAACTCGCCGTCCTCGCGACGATTGCGCTCACGCTCAGCACCGGCTGCACGGTCGCTGTTCCCACCCCCACCCCCTCCACGACGAACCCGCCGGCTGCGCCGGTTCCCAGCGCTCCGGCAACCCCCGCGGCCTCGGCCACCCCGCACGAGCCCCTGCCCACCGTCGCCCCGGTCGCCACTCGCGAGGCCGCCCAGTCGGGTGCCCGCGTGAAGGCCGAGGTGTTCCCGATCAAGCGGGAGCGGAAGGGCACGGTCGTGTCGGTACGCATGACCGTCCTGTCGGGGCAGAAATCGTACTTCCTCCAGACCCTCTCGACGTTCATCATTACCGAAGACAGCCCGCAGTCCATGCGCATCGTTGACGCGGATGCAGGCACCATTCACCTTCCCTCAACCGTCAATCAGAGTGCTGTGTGCGGTCCCTCCCTCAACCGGGACGTCGACGCCGGCGACATCATCTGGGCCTCCTGCGTCTTCGGCCCGCTGCCCGAGTCCACCACGACGGTCGCCCTCCAGTTCGGCCCGTTCGGGAGCTTCGATGCGATCCCGGTGCGCTGAGGCCGCGGTGGTCGCGCTGCTCCTGCTCGGGTCGGCGACCCCCGCGTACGCCAAGACCATCGCACCCACGCCGCTGCCGCGGGACGCGACACCGCGTACGTATCCCATCCAGTCTGCGACCGACCTCACCCATCGGCAGGAGTCGCGGGACGGGCGCCAACAGACCGCAGAATCCACCACGAGTCTCGACGTGGTGATCGAGGCCAGCGTGCTGTTCGGCAAGGACTCCGACGTGCTCGGCCCCAACGCAGCCGCCGCACTCGACGAGGTCGCCCGGCGCGTCACGGCGCGGCGGGGGAGTGGCCGCCTCGAGGTGGTCGGGTTCACCGACGACCTGGGCTCCGACGCGCACGGCCTCGACCTGTCGCGGCGCCGGGCGGCGCATGTGGCCGCGTACCTCCGCCCGAGGGTTCCCGCGGGAACCGCCGTCACCGAACAGAGCCGCGGGGAGGCCGACCCCCGCGTACCGAACACGTCGGAGGAGAACCGCGCCAAGAACCGGCGGGTGGAGCTCCACCTGCGCTGACTGACCGCCCGGGTGGCGAACTGGTGCCGGGAGTACGCGGCACCAGGTCGCCACCCACCCGGTCAGTCGTGTCGATGCGACAAACGCGACTCCGATCCGGTACTGTTCTTCCTCGGTCGGCCTTATGGTTCGGCCGAGCAATGGCGGGCTGTAGCGCAGCTTGGTAGCGCACTTGACTGGGGGTTAAGGGGTTTACCCCGCTCTGGTCGGCCCGAACAACTGAAAATCCATGCCACGGGCTGTGGCGCAGCTTGGTAGCGCACCTGACTGGGGGTCAGGGGGTCGCAGGTTCAAATCCTGTCAGCCCGACGTAAAAGCCCAGGTGAGAGTAGGTTTCTCGCCTGGGCTTCATCATGTCCGGGGGTCGTTTTCGGTGGTCCCCCTCTGGTCCCCCTGGGGTGATGCCGGGCGATCGCCTGTTGACGGCCAGGCCGCCTCGACGCGCTTCCCTGTGGATAAGGGGACCAAAGGGGGACCAGAACGCTCCGGAAGATGTGGAAGGCCTTGGCGCGCGAGTATCCCGGCGAGCACGTCGCCCGCTGCACCGTGGAGCGACGCATGGGAGCGCTGGGGTTGGCCGGCGTGCCGAACAAGCGGCACCCCACGACCAC